>NZ_ANAD01000227.1 GCF_000341245.1 Nocardiopsis halophila DSM 44494 | reverse complement strand
GTGGGCTCCTCGATCGACCTGTCGTTGCAGTACGAGGCGGCGCGCCCGCCGCCCCCGCACGGGACCGCCCGCGTGTCGCTCGCCGCATCCGGGTAGCTACTTTCAGCGACAGAGCGATTCGGCTTGAACTCTCCCGGGGGTGGACGACGTGGATCTGACCCGAACGATCGCCGGACTGGCACTGGTCCCGCTGCTGGCGGCAGGGTGCGGCGGCGGTGGCGGCGACGCCGACGGAGGCGGCGGGTACGGGGGCGGAGGCGAGGGGGACACCTCCTCCCCCTCCCCCGGCGCCGAACAGAGCGGCACCGACACGACCGGAGGGCCCTCGGCCGAGGTCTCGGCCGAGTTCGAGCCCTACTCCGAGGGGGCGAGGGCCGTGACCTACGACGAGGAGGCGGTCCCGCCCGGGGCCGGCGTCGAGCTCACCGTCGCCCCGGACGAGGACGGGGAGGACGGGGAGGACGGCGATGACGCGGGCGACGACCGGGGGACCGGCTTCTCCNCCCCGCCTCACCGGGCTGATCCCCGACCGCGAGTACGGCGCCCACATGCACACCGGCGCCTGCGGCGAGCAGCCCGACGACTCCGGCCCGCACTACCAGGACCAGGAGGACCCCGAGCAGCCGTCGACCGACCCGGAGTACGCCAACGACGACAACGAGGTGTGGCTCGACTTCACCACCGACTCCGACGGCAACGCCGACTCCGAGGCCGACGTGGACTGGACGCCGCGCTCCGGCGAGATGAAGTCGCTGGTCGTCCACGCCGAGCACACCAGGACCGGCCAGGGCGAAGCCGGCAAGGCCGGGGACCGGCTCGCCTGCGTGGACGTGGAGATGTAGGGCTCCTCCGGCGCCCCCGCCCGCGGCACCGGGGTCAGGCGCCGACCAGGCGCCTGAGCAGGACCCTCTCGCCCACCGTCCACGCCGTGCTGGTCAGGAGGTAGAGGCCGGCGGCGAGCGGGACGAAGCCGGCCACGGCGACCGTCATGAACGGCAGGTAGGTCATCAGCCCCATGCCGGGGAGCGCCGGGGCGCCGTCCCCGCCGTGCTGGCCGTGCCGGCCCTGCTGCCGGAGGGCGGGCACGGTCAGCCAGGTGCGGGACGCCCACGCGGCCGCGGCGACCGCAGCGATCAGCACCGCGAAGACCGCGACCGAGGCGGGACCGGCGGCGAGGGCGTCACCGAGCGTGGAGCCCAGCGGAACCGGGCCCAGCGTCCGCTCCAGCAGGTGGTTGGGCTCGCCGCTCACCTCCGGGCTGACGAACAGGCCGTAGAGGACGAGGAAGACCGGCGTCTGGGCGAGCATGGGCAGGCAGCCGGCCAGCGGCGAGGTGCCCTCCTCGGCGTAGAGCCGCTGCTGCTCCTCGACCAGGCGCTGCGGGTTCTTGCCGTGCTTGCGCTGCAGCTCGCGGATGCGCGGGGCCAGGCGGGCCCGCTGCTTCTCGGCGCGGACCTGGGCGCGGGCGAGCGGCAGCAGCGCCAGGCGGACCAGGGCGGTCAGGATGATGATCGCGGCGGCGGCCGCGGCGGCCCCGAGCACCGGGGCGAGCAGGGCGGAGATGGCGGAGACCGCGGTGGCGGTCGCCGCGATGGCGGCGGCGATCGGTCCGAACGTGTACATGGGTAACCCCTCGGCGGCGGGTCGGCAGGTGGACGCCGGACACGGCCGCGCGGCCGCCGCACGGGGCGGCGGTCAGGCGGCCGCGGGGGCCGCGCCGGGAGCCCGCGGTCGGGGCTTGCCCGCGGCGTCGGGGTCGCGCTGCGGGGGGACGGGTGCGGCGGCCGAGCGGCGCCGCATGGAGCCGCGGTGCGCCTCGCCGCGGTCGCTCAGGGCCCAGGCGGCCGGGGCGCGCACGACGGCGCAGACCAGGGCCGTGCCGATGGCGACGACGGCCAGCAGCGCGAACGCTCCGAGTTCGGGGGCCGATCCGCCCGAGAGGCCGGGGACGTCGAAGGCGGCTCCGGCGGGACCGAGGAGGAGCGCGGTGAACAGGGCGTAGATGAAGGCCATGCCCGCGCTCCCTCCTCTCAGCGCCGCCGGGGGTCACGTTTCCTTCCGACGTTACGCCCTTCCGACGCGAATCGGGCGCGCGAAGTTCCCGACGCTTCGGGGAATCGGACGACACACCAGGAACCACTACCGGCGAATCACGCACCGCGACCGATAATTACGGCAAGTGACCGCCGACCCCGGCCCCGATCCCGCCCTCGGACCCTCGAAGGATGCGCCGTGCCGATCCGCTCCGCGAACCTCGCCACCATGTCCGCCACCATCGCCGGCGCGAAGGCCGGAACGCGGGGCGGCCCGGGCAGCGCGGTGGTGGTGTTCGAGTCCGGCCACCGCCAGCAGGTGGAGGGCGGCGGCTGCCGCCGGCTCGACGCCGAACAGGGCGGCGTGGTGTCGGTGGAGACCGAGCGGACGACGCGCTTCGCCCTCTACAAGGGGACGAGCTGCCAGGGCGGCAAGGCCGACGCGACCGGCACGGGCCCGGTCACCTTCGGAGTCCCGGTCCTGGCCGGAGCCATCGTCCTGGGCTGAGGGACCGCGTCCCACCCGGGAACGGCGGCGCGCCACGGCCGCGACCGCTCCGCTCCAGCCGCCGGGAGGCCCTCGCTGACCGGCTCACCGTGAACCGTCGGCGCCCACGTCTAACGTCGCCCTATGAGCGACCAGAGCAACGTGCGTTTCGAGGGCGGGGTCAACATCGCGATGAAGATCCCCAAAGCCGACTACGAGGACACCGTGCGGTTCTACCGGGACACGCTCGGGCTTCCCGTCACCGACCACCCTGCGACGGGGGCGCCGTCCGTGGCGCGGACGTGTTCGGTGGAGTTCGGCCCGGTCACACTGTGGCTGGACCGTGTGGACGCCTACAGCCGATCGGACCTGTGGCTCGAACTGCGGACGAGCGACGTCCCCGCCGCCGCGGCCCACCTGGCCGGCGCGGGCACCCCGACCTGCGACGAGGTCGAACCTTTCGAGGACACCGATGCGCAGGCCCACTGGATCAGGAACCCGGCGGGGGTCGTCCACCTGCTCAACGGACGGCCGAAGGACTCGGCAACGGACTCGGCATCATGAGCGCATGAGGCGCCGCCCCTTAGGTCCTGCCCCCCGAATGCCCCACGATCGCAGGCGACCTTCGGGGGCGGTCGGACCGGTCGGCAATGGTCACTGTTCACGACGAGGGCGACGGGGGCCGGGCGGGTCATTCGTCGGCGGCGGGGGCGGTGTCCGGACCGGTCTCCGTCGGCGGGTTGCCGTCCTCGTCCGGTCGTGTCGCCTCCGGGAAGGTGAGGCGCATCAGGGTTCCGCCGCCCTCGGGGCGTTCGGCCGTCGCCGCCGCGCCCGAGGCCTCGGCCACCTGGGCGACGATGGCCAGGCCGAGCCCCGACCCCGGAAGGCTGCGGGCCGACGGGGCCCGGTAGAAGCGGTCGAACACGTAGGGCAGGTCCTCCTCCGGGATGCCCGGTCCGTGGTCGCGGACGGTGAGCTCCGCCCCACCGGTGCCCCGGAGGCGGACCTCCACCGGTTCCCCCTCCGGGGCGAACTTCGCCGCGTTGTCCAGCAGGTTCGCCACCGCCCGGGTGATGCGGTCGGGCACCGCCTCCACCAGGACCGGCTCCAGCTCGGTGGTGAACCGCGCCTGGGGCCGGTCCCGGCGCTGCGCACGCACACAGTGCAGCACCACCTCGTCCAGGCGCACCGCCTCCGGCGCGCGGTCCACCCGCTCCCCGCGCGCCAGTTCGATCAGGTCGTTGACCAGTCCCGTCATCTCCGCCGCCTGCGCCCGCAGCGTTCGCACGGCCTGGTCGCGGCGGTCCGGCGGCAGGTCCCGGGCCAGCAGGTCGACGGTGGTGCGCAGCCCCGTCAGCGGGGTGCGCAGCTCGTGCGAGGCGTCGGCGACCAGGCGCCGCTGGGCCGCCGCCGAGGCCTCCAGCTCGGCGAGCATGGTGTTGAAGCTCCCCGCCAGCCGCGCCAGCTCGTCGCCGCCCGCCAGGTCGATCCGGTGCCGGGGGTCGCGGGTGGCGGCGATGGTCTCCGCGGCGCGGGTCAGCCGCCCCACCGGGCGCAGCCCCGTGCGCGCCACCGCGTACCCCAGCACCGCCGCCAGCAGGACCCCGGCGGCCCCGGCCGCCGCGAGCCGGACACCGGCCTCGTGCACCGAGCGCTCCACGCCGTCGGCCCGCACCGACACCTGCACGGCCCGCCCCTCGCCGAGCGGCGCCACATACCCCCGCACCGGGATGTCGCCGATCCCCGACGCGGTGTAGAACGGCCCGGACTCCCCGCGCGCCACGTCGAAGGCGCGCCGGGGCACCCACGGGGTGTCGTCGGACTGCGGCGGCTCCACCGTGCCGTCGGTTCCGATGAGCTGCACACAGCTGGGGGCGGTCAGGTAGACGCATTCGCCCGATCCCAGCCACTCGGCGTCGTCGACCTGCCGCTGGACCCGGACCGCCTCGCGCTTGAGGCTCAGGTCGAGCGACTCGTGCAGCTGGTGGCCGATGATCGCGTAGGCCACCGCGGTGCCGGCGACGACCGCCGCGNGCCGCCCCCCAGCCGCACCCGCAGCGGCCACCGGCGCCAGAACCCCCGCTCAGCCATCGGCGGGCCCGGCGCCGTCCGCGTCGCCGGCCCGGTCCTCCAGCACGTAGCCCACGCCCCGCACGGTGTGCACGAGGCGCGGCTCGCCCCCGGCCTCCAGCTTGCGCCGCAGGTAGCCGATGTAGACGTCGAGGGAGTTGGAGCCCGGCCCGAAGTCGTAGCCCCACACCCGGTCGGCGATCACCGGTCGCGGCACCACGCGGCCCGCGTTGCGCAGCAGCACCTCCAGCAGGGCGAACTCGGTGCGGGTGAGCTCGATGGACCGGTCCCCGCGCCGGGCACGGCCCCCGCCGGGGTCGGCGGTCAGGTCGCCGTAGCCCAGGCGCTGTCCGCCCTCCGGGCGGGCGCGGCGCAGCAGCGCCCGCAGCCGGGCCAGCAGCTCGTCCAGGTCGAAGGGCTTGACCAGGTAGTCGTCGGCGCCCGCGTCCAGCCCCTCCACCCGGTCGCTGACCGCGTCGCGGGCGGTCAGCACCAGGACCGGGGTGCGGTCGCCGCGCCCGCGCAGCCGCGTGCACATGGTGATGCCGTCCATGAACGGCATGAGCACGTCCAGCACGATCGCGTCCGGGGGCCAGGCGCGCACCGCCTCCAGNCCGGCGGGGCCCCGCCGCACCTGGTAGCCCTCGATCTCCAGGGCGTCGGCGACGGCGTCCCGCACCGCGGGCTCGTCCTCGACCACCAGTACCCGCGCCCCGTCCGCGGGGCCTGCTCCTGCACTCACCCCACCGAAGCTACTCGCCCCGGACCTGCGGCGACACGCGCCGCAGGGGTTCTCTCAGGGAACTCTCACCCGCCTCCCCGGATCGACACCCGGAGCCGAGCGGGTGCGCACGGCGGCGGCCGTCCCCCGAAGAGGCGCCGATGAGCATCGATCGCCCCATCCGCCGCCCGGGTCCGCCTCCTGCACGGGCGCCTTTCTCATGTACCTCTTAATTCCGCGGGCGAGGATCACCATCGGACCGCGTTCCCGGCGCGGGGTGTACGCGGGGGTGGCCCCCGTGCCGGGGGCCGGTCAGGGCCGCCCAAGGCCGGTCGTCCAGGCCGGTCCACGGTGTCGCTCTCCACGTTGCAGGCGGGGCCGCCGGATTCGACGGTCACCGCGGCTTAACCAAACACACGGGTCTCCGGGCGGCCGCCGTCCTCGTTCCCGCTTCCCCGCCGCCGCGGGAGCGCTCAGAGCACGGCCGAGCGCCATGCCTGCTCGTCCGCCGCCAGGAGGCGGTCGCGGATCCCGGGCGGGGGCGGGGGCGCCGTGTCGCCGGGCGCGCGCAGGCAGGACGCGGCCATCAGGTGGCCGAGCCGGAGCCGCTCCCGGACCGGCAGGCCCCGAAGCAGGCCGGACAGGAACCCCGCAGCGAAGGCGTCCCCCGCGCCCACCGGTTCGACGACCTCGGTCTTGAGCGCGGGCACGCGCACCCGGTCGCGGCCCGTGAAGCACACCGCGTCGTCGCCGGCGTCCTTGACCACCAGCAGCGGCACCCCCGGAAGCAGGGCCCGGACCTCCTCGGCGCCTCCGGCGCCCCAGAGCCGGGCCGCCTCGTCGGCGCCCACGAACACCGCGTCGGCCGCGGCCGCCAGCTCCAGCAGGCGCGGCGCCGCCCGCTCGGCGCTCCACAGCGCCGGGCGGTGGTTGACGTCGAAGGAGACCAGCGGGCCGCCGTGCGGCCGGTCCGGCGCCAGCAGCCGGTCCATCAGCGCCGAGCACCCCGGCGACAGCGCCGGGGTGATGCCGGAGGCGTGCACCAGGTGGGCCCCCTCCGGCAGCCGGGTCCGCGGGCCCATCGCCGAGGCGGCCGATCCGGTCCGGTAGTAGTGCACCCGGCTCCCGGCCGGGTCGGGGTCCTTCAGGTACAGCCCGGTGGGCCGGGCCGGGTCGACCTCGACGGCGGCGGTGTCCACGCCGCGCGCCCGCAGCTCCGCGGCGACCATCCGCCCGAACGGGTCGTCGCCCAGCCGCCCGGCCCACGCCGCCCGGTGCCCCAGCGCGGCCAGCCCCGAGGCGACGTTGGCCTCGGCGCCGCCCGCGCCGACCGCGAGGTCTCCCCCGCGGTCGGCGGGCGCGCCGTCGGCCGGGGTCAGCACGGCCATGGTCTCCCCGACGCACACGGCCTCGGGACCGCCCGTCCGCCCCACCCGCGCCCCTTCCTGTCCCGGCCTGCGCACACCTGTGTCTCCGCGATACGGAAGGCACACCTTAACGGCGGGCGGGAGCCGCTTTCCACGGGTCGGGGCGAGGGCGCCGCGCTGCACAACGCTGAAGGGCGGATCCTATCGGCGGCCGGGATCAGCCGACTCTGCGGATGCCGGCGATGTGCGCCTGGTAGTAGTCGGCCAGCCGCACGACCTGCACGGTCTTTCCGGCGCTGGGCGCATGCACCATGCGGCCGTCCCCCAGGAGGATGCCCACGTGGGAGGGGCCGGAGTAGAAGAAGACCAGGTCCCCCCGGGACGCGTTCGCGCGTGCCACCGGGGTGCCGCGGCGGTACTGGTCGTGGGTGGTGCGGGGGAGGGTGCGCCCCGCCTTTCCGTAGGCCCAGGTGACGAGCCCGGAGCAGTCGAAGGCGTGCGGTCCGGCGGCGCCGTACCGGTAGGGCTTGCCGACCTGGTCGAGCGCGTGCCCGACCGCCGTGCGCGCGACCGTCGAGGCGGGCGCGGCCGGGGCGGCCACCGCCTCGGTGGCGCCGAGGACGAGCAGCGCCGATAAGAGGGCCGTCGCCCGGGCCGCAGTGCCCGGACGCCGACCACCGGTACTTCGGTGAGTGATCTTTTCGTAACACAGGGTAGTTATCCGCACCATGCGAGTCCTCATGCTCATCACCGCTCCCCCTCGGGTGCGCTCGGGTCCCGGCCCGCGCCGGGCGGCGGGGCCGCACGGCCTAACGGAAGCACACCGTGGGCCGGGTTTCGGAGCACTCCTATGGCGCTGGCGTGTCGTCCTAAAATCCTGGCCAGG
Source organism: Nocardiopsis halophila DSM 44494 (assembly GCF_000341245.1). Lineage (GTDB taxonomy): Bacteria > Actinomycetota > Actinomycetes > Streptosporangiales > Streptosporangiaceae > Nocardiopsis_A > Nocardiopsis_A halophila. The sequence goes on along the minus strand of NZ_ANAD01000227.1, from coordinate 169 downwards.
ATCGCGCCATCCGGGATTGGCACGGCGGCGGACCGGGCAACAGGGGCCTCACGCCCCGTTCACGGGAGGACCGCCCCCGCCCCGGTCGTGCCCGCTGGAGTGGTGGAACTTTCGGCCGCGTCCTTGTGAGCGGCGCGACCGCTGCAGCGCGATCGGAGACCCCGCCCCG
>NZ_ANAD01000226.1 GCF_000341245.1 Nocardiopsis halophila DSM 44494 | reverse complement strand
GGTGCGCGCCCCCTCCCCGCCGTTGATCTCGGGCAAGTCGGGGTAATACAGGCGAGTATTACCCCGACTTGCCCGAGATCAACGGGGGGCGATGCGGGCGGCAGGCAGTGCCACCGGGGGGCGGGGCCTGCAGAGTTCCACCAGGCCAGCGGACACGACCGGGGCGGGCAGGGCACCGATTGACCTCAAGCGGACTTCAGGATCCAGGGTGGAGCCCATGGACCTGAACGAGCAGCGCGCGATCGAGGACCTGGTCGCCGCGCACACCCGGCTGTGGATCGACCACGACATGGACGCCTGGGGCGCTTACTTCACCGAGGACGCCGACTTCATCACCCACCGCGGGCTGTGGTGGCGCACGCGGGCCGAGAACGTCGACGGGCACAAGGACGTGCCCGCCTCCGTCCTCGCACAGAAGGCGGACTACAGCCAGGAGGTGGCGAGCGTCCGGGAGATCGCCCCGGACGTGGCCCTTGTCCACACCCTGTGGACATGGCCCGGGCACCGCCTTCCGGGCGCGCGCCCCGCCGAGGACCGCAGCGGGATCATCACGCTCGTCCTGGTCCGCCGCGACGGCGAATGGAGGATCCGCGCCGCGCACAACACCCGCGACAACGGCCGGGACGACTTCACCCCAGAGGCGGCCGGAACGTCCGGGCCGTCCGGGACATCCGACGAGGGTGCCGCCCCCTCGCGCTGAGGCCGGGTCTCCGGATTCTGTCGGCATCCGAACCTACTCTCAATGCCCCGTCCCGCCCCTGAAACGAGTCGGAAGGGTTCGCGTTGGACAGCCCGGACAGCCCCATCATCACGCGCCGCGCCCTCGTCGACCCGGCCTACGGGGTCTTCCAGATCGTCGACTGCGAAGACCCCGAGCTGGACGCCCCCGTCCCCGGGCACGACGGTTTCAGCGCGGGCGAGCACTCCGTGTACCTCCACAGCTTTCAGGACAACGTCCTGGTCCGCCTCGATCTGGAGTCCTGGCAGACCGAACCGCCCGAGCCGGCGCCGGTATGGGAGGGGACCCACACGGCCTCCATCACACTCCCCAGCGGGGTGGTCGGCGTCATCGAGCTGACGATCGGGATGCAGGAGGACCTGCTCACCCTGCCCGCACCGGGCCGATACCGGATCCGGGTGTTCCACCGCAATCGCCGCCTGGTCGGCGACGCCTACGATGCCCTCTTCGACCGGTTCGACGACATCGAAGATCCGGGCTTCAGGGCGGCCAAGCGCGACCTCGAAGGCCGTGAGCAGTACCTGGCACAGTTCTGGCCCGAGCCCTGACCCGCATCCCCTGGACGCGCAGAGGCCCGTGGCGGTCGTCCTCCTAAGACCCTCCTCCTACGGCTCCCCTGCCAGGCAGGCCTCGATCACCGTGGTCAGGCGCTCCACCAGGACGTCCGGTTCGAGGTCATGGAGGGAGGTCGCCCCTTCGAGACGGCGCACCAGGCCGACGCCGAGGAGCACCGACGCCACCAGCGACGCCCGCGCCCGGGCCTCCGGGCCTCCGATCGCCTCCGCCAGCGGGCCGATCACCGCGTTCTTCAGCCGCTCCTCGTGCACCGACTTCAGGTCCGGGTCGCCCGCCGAGTGCTCCAGGGCCCGCCCCAGCGGGGTGCCGCCGGCCAGGGTGCGGTACACGAGGTGCTCCGCGAGCCGCCGGGGCAGCCCCTCCCGGTCGCCCTCCACGATGCCCGGGAACGCGGCCTCCTCGGCGATGACCTCGGCCAGCAGGCCGCGCTTGGCCCCGAAGTAGCGGTTGATCAGGGCGACGTTCACCCCCGCGTGCGCGGCGATGCGGCGCGACGACACCGAGGCGTAGCCCTCGCTGGTGAACAGCTCGCGCGCGCTGTCCAGGATGCGCTGGCGCGTGGCCTCCCGGTCGCGCGCCCGCCCGGCGCACCCGCCCTCCTCCGGCCGCTCCATCGGCGCTTCTCCCCGTCCTGCCTCCGGTCCGTCGCCCTCATCGTCGCACGCGGCGCCGGCGTCCCTGCCGTCCCGGCTTGACAAGTCAACACTGTTTACTTATACCGGAGGGGAGAATCGGCCCTCCCCTCATCCCACGACCGGCCCGCCGCACGGCGGCCTCTGCGGCGTGCCCGCGCACGCCGACCGGGTGCGGGGCGGGCCCCGGCGTGTCCGGGCGGGGTCCCGTGCCCGGCGCGCACCGACGAGCGTCGAGAGGGAGAACGCGTTGGCAGAGCAGGCGATCACCGACCGGTCGGAGGCGGGCCCGGCGGAGCCGCCGGGCCCCCGCTACACCCGGCGCCAGGTGATCGAGATCCTCGCGGGCCTGATGCTCGCGATGCTGACGTCGATGCTCACCACCTCGATCGTGGGCACCGCGCTGCCGACGATCGTCGGCGAGCTGGGCGGACAGGACAAGCTCTCCTGGGTCGCCAGCGCCACCCTGCTCACGATGACCGCCTCCACCCCGCTGTGGGGCAAGCTCTCCGACATCTGGGGCCGCAAGCTGCTGTTCCAGACGGCGCTGGTGATCTTCATCGGCTCCTCGGTCGCCGCCGGGTTCGCCCAGGACATGTCGTGGCTGATCGGCGCCCGCTTCGTGCAGGGCATCGGCGCCGGCGGACTGGCCACCCTGCCCCAGGTCATCCTGGGCGACGTGGTCGAGCCCCGCGAGCGCGGCCGCTACGCCGGCTTCCTGGGCGCCGTCTTCGGCGTCTCGACCGTCGCCGGCCCGCTGCTCGGCGGGTTCCTCGTGGACAGCCCGCTCGGCTGGCGCTGGTGCTTCTTCATCACCGTGCCGGTCGCCGCGGCCGCCTTCATCACCATCCAGCGGCTGCTGCGGCTGCCCCGGCGCCCGCGCGGCGGCGTCCGCGTCGACTGGCAGGGCGCCTCGTGCATCGTCGGCGCCGCCGGCCTGGCCATGCTGGTGCTCAGCCTGGGCGGCAAGGAGTTCGACTGGAACTCCGCGCCCACCTACCTGATGTCGGCCGGCGCCCTGGTGCTCGCTGGGCTGGCGGTGGTGGCCGAACGCCGCGCCGCCGACCCGATCCTGCCCCCGCGCCTCTTCGCCGACCGCACCTTCGTGCTCTCGGCCGCCGCGTCGATGTGCGTGGGCATGGCGATGTTCGGGGTGATGATCTACTTCCCGCAGTACCTGCAGATCGTCAAGGGCATGAGCCCCACCGCCTCGGGCCTGATGACGCTGCCGATGGTGCTGGGCCTGCTCGCCGCCTCGGTCACCTCCGGCTTCCTGGTCAGCCGCACGGGCAAGTGGAAGCGCTACCCGGTCGCCGGCACTGTGCTGATCGGGACCGGGTTCGGCGTGCTGTCCACCCTGGAGGTCGGATCGTCGCTGGTCCTGGTCGGCGCCGGGGTCGGGCTGATCGGCCTGGGCTTGGGGCTGTCCATGCAGATCCTCATCCTGGCCGTGCAGAACGCACTGCCCCGCGCCGACATGGCCGCCGCGACGTCGGCGGTGTCGTTCTTCCGCAACCTGGGCGGCGCGTTCGGGGTGGCGGTCTTCGGCGCGGTGATGACCGAGCGGCTCCACTCCGAGCTGGAGACGATGGCCCGGAACGCGGCCGAGGCGGCCGCCGAGGCCGAGGCGCAGGGGCTCCCCGCTCCGGAGACGCCGCAGCTGTCGGAGAAGGCGCTGGGGTCGCCCGACGCGATCCACGCCCTGCCCGCCGCCGTGCAGGACGGGGTGATCGAGGCCTTCAACACCGCCATGCACCAGGTGTTCCTGCTGGGCATGCCGATCGCCGTGGTCGGGTTCGCGCTGGTGCTGTTCTTCCGGCAGGTCCCGCTGCGCTCCAGCCGCGGCTGAGAGCGGGCGGCGGGGAGCCCGAGCGCGGTCGGTCCGGGGTCACGGCGTCGGCAGGGTCGTTCCGAGGGCGGTCAGGAGTATCAGGGCCGGGCCGCACACCAGCGTCAGGGCGCCGACGGCGGTGCAGACGGGGCGGACCCGGTCACGGACGAAGTCGGCGATGCGCCGCCGCAGGAGGGGACGGCGCATCCGGGCCAGGAAGCGGTCGTCGGCGTGGGCGGGCCAGCGCTCGCCCGGGCGCATACGGCCCAGGGACAGGGCCCGCAGATGGGCGACCAGGTCGCGGTCCTCCTTGGGGACGGGGAAGTCGTCCCGGGTCAGGTGCGGCGGGAACATCTCCGGCACGGCCTCCGGCACAGAGTCCGGCACGGGCCCGGGCGGGGCGGGCGGCGGGGGCTGGGCAGCGATGATCTCGGGGCGAACGACGGCCAGGCGCCGGACGAGGCGGGCCAGCTCGGCGTTCTGCCGCGCGTCCAGGCCCCGGGAGTCCTGGGGGCCGCGGGTGGTGGGCAGGTTCCGGGTTCGGGTCAGGGTCGCCATGGCGTGCTCCAGGTACGTGAGTGCGGGTGCGGAGAGGAAGAGGAGAGGAGTGGTGCGGGCGCCGCCCCCTCCCGGTGCGGCGCCCGCAAGGGGCCGTGCACTCAACCGCGCAGGGCGCGGGGTCAGCGCACGGCGAGTCCGGCGTGGGCGACGGCGGCGGCCAGCACGTCCGCGCAGCGGGTGCAGGTGCGCGCGTGGGCCTCGATGGTGCGCGAGCGCCGGTCGACCTCGGGGCGCACCCGGTGCAGCGGGGCGCGGAAGTACTCGGAGACCCCGAGGACGGCGGCGCAGCGCGACGGGAGTGGGTGACAGAAGACGGCGTTGATCAGCGGCTGCTCCGCGCCCCGGCCACTGCGAAAGAACAGCCAGCCCCGCCCGGTGTAGTCATCACGCAGCTGCGGGCAGGGGTGGCGATCGGTCAGCATCCCGCCTCCTCAGGTGGGAGTGGGGAGTTCCGACGACCAGCCCTCACGGAACTTGCCGAGAACATACGCTCACTGTCAGCAACAGCAGGCATTTCACGCCTCCAGAAGCCAATCTGCCTGACACCTTGAGTATGAACGGCCAAGTTCCAGCCTGCAAGTGAAAATCTGGAAATTGACATGAAACCTGGGTCTAGACTGCACCCCATGCGACGCGACCACAGCCCGACCGTTCGACTCCGGCGCCTTGCCTCTGAGCTCCAGCGAGCCCGCCAACAAGCAGGCATAGGCCTCATGGAGGCCGCACGGCAGGTTGGATGGAGCGCTCCGAAGCTGTCGAAGTTCGAAAACGCCGAACGCCGGATCAACCCCTCAGATCTAGACAAACTCCTCAGCCTGTACAACATCGAAGACGCTGAGATCCGCGAGGAGCTCCACCAGCTCGCGCACGACGCCAAAGAACGCGGCTGGTGGTCGAAGGCGCCTTACAAGGGAGTGTTCACAGACTCCCTCCCCGACTTCGAGGCTGAGGCTTCAGTCATCCGCACCTATGAGTGCCAGGTCATCCCCGGCCTGCTTCAGCTCCCGGAGTATACGGAAAGCGTGTTCCGTGGAGGCCAGGTACACGACGAGGCAGAGGTGCAGCGCCACGTAGAGGGGCGCGTACAACGCCAGACGATCCTCAACAGGTTCGACCCGCCCCGCTACTGGGCGATCATCGACGAAGCAGCTCTACGGCGTCCGACCCGCAACCCTCAGACCATGCGCGATCAGCTGAAGCACCTGGTTCACCTCGCCTCGCGCCACAACATCACGATCAACGTCCTACCGTTCTCGGCCAGCCACCATGCCGCGCTAAACGGATCGTTCGTCCTGCTCGACTTCCCGCACCCGCTCGACCCCTCGCTGGCGTACTCAGAGACCTACGCGGCTAGCATGTTCCTAGAGCAACCCGACGAAATCGAACAGTTCGAAGTCGCGTTCGGGCTGGTCCAGAACGCGGCACTTGGGGCCGACGAGTCCGTTGCTCTTTTCGATCAACTCGCAGCTGAGCTAGAGGACCGTGATGCCTGACCCGCAGAACTGGCGCAAGAGCAGTTACAGCGGCAACCGGAACAACTGCGTTGAGGTCGCCGACCTGCCCAGTGGTGCGGCAGTGCGCGACTCGCAGCACCCCGACGCGGGGCACCTCATGTTCGCCGCGACCGAGTGGCAGGCCTTCCTGG
>NZ_ANAD01000225.1 GCF_000341245.1 Nocardiopsis halophila DSM 44494 | reverse complement strand
ACTGCGTTGAGGTCGCCGACCTGCCCAGTGGTGCGGCAGTGCGCGACTCGCAGCACCCCGACGCGGGGCACCTCATGTTCGCCGCGACCGAGTGGCAGGCCTTCCTGGCCGGCGCCCTGTCTGACCAGCTCTAGTCCCCCATCACAGAAGCACACGGCCCCGGACGCCCTCCGGGGCCGATTTGCAGGAGCTCCGGCATGAACGCTTGGCACGCCTCCACCTGCTCTCCAACGGATCTACCTGCGTCGTAGAACCTCCCCCCGGGAACCACACCGAGGAGACTGAAGGCCATGTCTGACCCCATCCGATGGCGGAAGTCCAGTCACAGCGGATCGCATGGCGGGGACTGCGTTGAGGTCGCCGACCTGCCCAGTGGTGCGGCAGTGCGCGACTCGCAGCACCCCGACGCGGGGCACCTCACATTCGCCGCGACCGAGTGGCAGGCCTTCCTGACCGGCGCCCTGTCTGACCAGCTCTAGTCCCCCATCACAGAAGCAAACGGCCCCCAGGCACCCCTCCGGGACCGGTGTATGTCCGGTCCTCCGGGGGACCCTGCGCCGCTCGTGGCGCTCGGCAGTGCGGACGATCGACTCCGCCCACCTGTGTCCTCAGCCTGACCGAAGGGGACCGGTCTCGGAGGGAGGCGACGGGGAAAGGCCCTACAGGTAGCGGCGGAAACCCTGGGCGGAGTCGTCGAAGCCGAGGGCGCGGTAGAACCCGTGCGCCTCCTGCCGCCCGTCGTGGGAGAGCAGTTCCACCTTGTAGCAGCCGGCGCGGGAGGCCCGGTCCAGGGCGTCGTCCATCAGGGCGCGGCCGACCCCCGCGCGACGGCACGCGGCGTCCACCACCACGTTGTCGACGATCGCCCAGGGCTGGGCGTCGTGGGTCAGGCCCGCGACCACCATCAGGTCGAGGGTTCCGATGATCTGCCCGCGGCGCTCGGCCACCAGCACCGAGCGGTCGGGGTCGCCCTCCATCCGGGTCCACGCGCGCACGGCGGCCGAGGACATGCGGACGGTGCCGCCCTGCGCAGGCCGCCCGTCGCCGAGTTCGCGCAGGAGCCGCAGGATGGCGCCCAGGTCGGACCGAATGGCGGTGCGGATCATCATGGCTCAGGCATGGTAGCCGACCGGGGTGGACACATCCGACGTCGGCCCGCATACCGGGACGAACAAGGCCGGGGTCGGGGCGTGGAGCCCCGACCCCGGACCGACATGAGCCAACCCGGCGTCGATCAGGGCTTGATGATGCGGACCCCCTCGTTCTGCTCGGCGTCCTGCTGCGGCTGCTGCGGCTTCTGCGGCGCGGCGGGACGCTGGTGCACGGCGGTCGTGCCGGGGTCGTCCTGCTCGGCGACGGGCGCCGGGCGGCCGGCCTGCTGGGCCGCGGCCTCGGGCGGGGCGGGCACGTTGTAGCGCGCCCCCTGCGGGGTCGGCTGCGCCGCAGCGGGGCGCTGCTGGCCCTGCGGCCCCTGCGGCTGCTGGGGCTGCGCGGCCTGCTGACCCTGCTGCCCCTGCTGCTGGGACTGCGGACGGGCGGCCTGCTGGGCCGTGGCGGGGTCGATCTTGACCGTCTCCTCGTCGGGCGCCTGCTGGCCCTGCTGGGACTGCTGAGCCGGCCGGGCCTGCTGGCCCTGCTGGCCCTGCTGACCCTGCTGCGGCCCCGTCCCCTGCCGGGGAGCGGCCTGGGGCGCGGCCGGGGCCTTGCCCTCGGTCTTGCCGGGCTCGGCCTTGGCGGACGCGGAGGCGGAGTCGCCCTGCTCCCCCTTGGCGGGCTCGGCCGCGGCCGACTGACCCGGCTTGTGCTGCTCAGGCTTGGACTGCTCGGGCTTGGACTGCTCGGCCTTGGGCTGCTCCGGCTTCGCCGCCTGGCCCGCCTTCGGCTCGGGCTTGGCGGACTCGGCCCCGTCCTCGCCGTTCTCCTCCCCCTCAGGGGCGTCGGGCTCCAGCGGCCCCGCGCTCTTCTCGGCCTGGAGCAGCTCGGCGAGGGTCTGGTGCATGTCGCCCAGGCGGCGCACCGCCTCGCCGTGGGTGGCGGTCAGGGTGGCCAGTCGGCGGTCGGCGGTGTCGTTGATCCGCTTGGCGCGCGCGTCGGCCTCGCCGACCTTGCGCTCGGCGTCCTTCTCGGCCTGCGAGCGGATCTGCTCGGCCTCCTGCTTGGCGGTGGAGACCAGGTCGTTGGCCTCGGAGCGGGCGCTGGAGAGCACGCGGTCGGCGTGCTCGTCGGCGTCCTTGCGGGCCTTGGCGGCGTCCTCCTCGGCCTTGGAGCGGATCCCCTCGACCTCTTCGTCAATCTTGGCCCGCTTCTCCTTGGCCTCCTCCTCCGCTATACGCAGGATGGTGGCCATCCGCTCGCTGATCTGCTCGTGCTCGGGCTTGACCGCGGCCTTCTCCTTGGCCTCGGCCAGTTCCCGGCGGAGCTGCTCCAGCTCGTCGTGGGCCCGGGCCAGCCGCTCCTGCAGATCCCGGATGTGGTTGTGGTTGCGCACCACGAAGTCGTCGACCTGGCGCTTGTCGTAGCCCTTGCGGGCGCTCGGGAACGCCTCCTCGCGCAGGAGGTTCGACACGATGTCTGAGTTCTGCTCGTTCATGTCCTAATCAACCGGGTTGGCGGCATGTCGGGGAAGGGTGACCCGTCCCCATCGCCCATCTTGCCCATTACGCCCGGATCACGCATCAGCGACATTCACATCTCGCCTATCGAGGGCCGGGGCAGGGCGTCGGCGGGGGTCCGAGCCGTATGCGTCGTATGCGAAGAGTGGCCTGGTGAACACCGGGAGGCGACCACGGTAGCCCTCGGTACCAGTGCGGCTCAATAGCCGGGTCCGACAGGTCTGCGTGCTCACCGCCCGCCGCATTACTAAGGTATTCGCGATCGGCGCCGCGCGGGGCCGGAGTCGGCGATCGACCGGCGGCGCGGGCCTGGGAGGGAGATCACGATGGCGGAGGCGGCGGCCCCGGGAGCGATGGTCGGCAAGGCGCCCTTCGGCGCCCCGTCGGTGCACGAGGAGGCCTGGATCGCACCGGGCGCGGTGGTCGTGGGCCGGGTGCGCATCGGTGCGCACAGCAGCGTCTGGTACGGCTCGGTGGTGCGCGCCGACACCGAGGACATCATCATCGGCGAGCGCTGCAACGTGCAGGACCAGTGCGGACTGCACTCCGACCCCGGCGAGCCCGCGGTGCTTCAGGACCGGGTCAGCCTCGGGCACCAGGCGATGGTGCACGGGGCGGTGGTCGAGCAGGGCGCGCTGATCGGCATCGGCGCACGCGTGCTCGGCGGCGCCCGGGTCGGCGCCGGGGCCCTGGTGGCCGCCGGCGCCCTGGTCCCCCCGGGCAAGACGGTGCCCCCGGGGACCCTGTGGGCGGGGGTGCCCGGCAAGGTCGTCCGCGAGCTCACCGAAGAGGACCGCGCGGTGTTCGCCGAGACGCCCGAGAAGTACGCGCGCTACGCGCGGATGCACCGCGAGGTCGTCTGGAACGAGGACGGAACGGGGCCGCACGCGGGCCCGTGAGCGTGTGC
>NZ_ANAD01000224.1 GCF_000341245.1 Nocardiopsis halophila DSM 44494 | reverse complement strand
AGGGGCCCGTACGGGCCCCTCGGCGCCCCCTTCCGGGAGGGGACACCGTCCCCGGTGACTAGGGGCCGAATGGTCCTTCCGGGTCATGCGGCGCGAGGCTACCCGGGCGTAGCCTGTGGGACACTGCCGGCCCCTTGGAGGTGCGCGCATGGAGCCCCACATCGATGCGCGCCTGCAGGACGGGGACGCCCTGGAGGAGATCGAGCTCTACGCCGACGTGCTCATCGCCGCCGCCGGGGCCGAGCGGCCGCTGAGCACCGACGAGCTCGACCGCGTCCTGGGCGTGCACCCGCGGGCGCCGCGCGCCGCGACGAGCGCGGGGGCGGCGCCCCCGGGCCGTTCCGCCCGGTCGCGCCGCCCCCGCAAGAGCGCCCCTGAGGGCCGCTAGGCGTTCTCCTTCTCCGGCTCGGCCTGGCCGCCGTCGGGCCCGGAGTCCCCGCCCTTGATCGAGCGCAGGAGCAGCTGGGAGACGTCGACGACCTCCAGCGACTCCTTGGCCTCGCCCTGGGACTTCTTCTCGTTGATCGCGTCCCCGAGCATCACCTGGCAGAAGGGGCACGCGGTGGAGACGGTGTCGGGGTTCGTGGTCAGCGCCTCGTCCACCCGCTCGGTGTTGATGCGCTTGCCGAGCTTCTCCTCCATCCACATGCGGGCGCCGCCGGCGCCGCAGCAGAAGCCGCGCTCCTTGTGCCGGTGCATCTCCTGGGTCTTGACCCCCGGCACCTGGGCCATGATGTCCCGCGGCGGGGTGTAGACCTTGTTGTGCCGCCCCAGGAAGCAGGGGTCGTGGTAGGTGATGTTCTCCTCGATCGGCGTGACCGGGGTCAGGCGCCCCTCGTCCACCAGCTTGGCCAGCAGCTGGCTGTGGTGCACCACCTCGTACTCCCCGCCGAGCTGCGGGTACTCGTTGCCCAGGGTGTTGAAGCAGTGCGGGCAGCTGGCCACGATCTTGGTGGCGCCGACCTCGTTGAGCGTCTCCACGTTCTGCTGGGCCAGCATCTGGAAGACGTACTCCATGCCCAGGCGGCGGGCCGGGTCGCCGGTGCAGGCCTCCATGCCGCCGAGCACGGCGAACTTGACGCCCGCGGTGTGCAGCAGCTCGGCGATGGCCTTGGTGGTCTTCTTGGCGCGGTCCTCAAGGGCGCCGGCGCAGCCCACCCAGAACAGGTACTCGGTGCCCTCGGGCAGGGCGTCCTCGACGACCGGCACCTCGAAGTCGAGCTCGGAGACCCAGTCGAGGCGCTTGTCCTCGGCCATGCCCCACGGGTTGCCCTTGTTCTCCAGGTTCTTGAGCAGGGTGTTGGCCTCGGAGGGGAAGCTCGACTCGATCATCACCTGGTAGCGGCGCATGTCGAGGATGTGGTCGATGTGCTCGATGTCGACCGGGCACTGCTCGACGCAGGCGCCGCAGTTGGTGCAGGACCACAGGACGTCGGGGTGGATGACCCCGCCCTCCTCCTCGGTGCCCACCAGCGGCCGCTCCAGCAGGGCGAGCACGTCGGTGCCGGCGTGCGCGGCGTCCTCCTTGGCCTTCTCCTCCAGCACCTCGGGGGTCAGGCCCTGCATGAGGTAGGGGGCCTTGGCGTAGGCGTGCTCCCGCAGGTCCATGACCAGCTTCTTGGGCGAGAGCGGCTTGCCGGTGTTCCAGGCCGGGCACTGCGACTGGCACCGGCCGCACTCGGTGCAGGTGGTGAAGTCGAGCAGGCCCTTCCAGGTGAAGTCCTCGATCTTGCCGGCGCCGAACGGGTCCTCGTCGGGGTCGGCCTCCTCGAAGTCGAGCGGCTTCTGCCCGGTCTTGTCCATCATCGGCTTGGCCGCGCCGAGCGCGGGCGAGCCGTCGGTGTTGCGCTTGAAGTAGATGTTGACCGGCGCGGTGAAGCGGTGCCAGCCCACGCCCATGGTCAGGACCAGGGCCAGCACCATGAAGAAGACCCACGAGATGATCAGCTTGAACGCGGCCACCAGGGCCAGGCCCGGCTCGCTCGGCGGCAGCACCGCGCCCACGGCGTGCGAGAGCGGGGTGGCCCAGACCGGGAACGGGAAGTCGCCGAGGGCCACCTTGAAGCCGCGGATCACGAAGATGCTGACGAGCAGCAGGAAGATGTAGGACTCGACGTAGTACGCCTGCCAGCTGCGGGAGTTGTCGAAGCGCGAGGCGCGGCCCAGGCGCTTGGGGTTCTTGATCTGGCGGTAGACCGCCAGCCCGGTGATCGCGACCAGGCTGACGCCGGCGATCACCTCGATGGCCAGGCCGTAGATCGTCCAGTCGTGGATCAGCGGCAGGTGGAAGTGCGGGTCCCAGACCTCCCCGTGCGCCTCGGCCACGGTGAAGACCAGCAGCGGGAACGACACCATGACGAACCAGTGCGCCACGCCGACCCAGCGCCACTTGAGCATGCGCGTGTGCCCGAGCGACTCGATGAGCATGGTCGTCAGGCGCTTGCCGAAGGGCCCCTTGCGGTCCTTCTCCACCGGTCGGCCGACGCCCACGGTCCGCACCATTTGGCGGATGCCAAAGGCGAACAGGGCGACCCCGACCACGGCGAAGAGGGTCGTCACGACCCCCAGAACGATGTAGAGCATCGCCCGCGGCCTCCCAATCCTGCTGTCGTGGTCAACAACCCCGGCGCGCCACACACCGGGTCCCAACAGATGTTACTAGCGAGTAATGGCGCGCTCGGCACCGACCCGCTCCGATCGTCCCGCCCCCGGGGTCGAGCGCCTCCCCCGGATCCGCCAATGATCCACCAAAACATCGCCGAGGCGGGAACAAGCACACCGCCCCCCGCGTTGCACGGATTGCGGTCGAACTTGAGTCGAGGGCACTCAAGTGATTTGACAGCCGACGCCGGACGAAGCAAACTTTCGCCCGTAAGACTCAACTTTGACGGAGGACGTACTCATGGCACGTGCGGTCGGTATCGACCTGGGAACGACCAACTCGGTCGTCTCGGTCCTGGAGGGCGGCGAGCCCACGGTGATCGCGAACGCCGAGGGCGCGCGGACCACCCCGTCCGTCGTCGCCTTCGCCAAGAACGGCGAGGTGCTCGTCGGCGAGGTCGCCAAGCGCCAGGCGGTCACCAACGTCGACCGGACCATCCGCTCGGTCAAGCGCCACATCGGCACCGACTGGAAGACCACGGTCGACGACAAGGACTTCAACCCCCAGCAGATCAGCGCCTTCGTGCTGCAGAAGCTCAAGCGCGACGCCGAGGCCTACCTGGGCGAGGAGGTCACCGACGCGGTCATCACCGTCCCGGCCTACTTCAGCGACTCCCAGCGCCAGGCCACCAAGGAGGCCGGCACGATCGCGGGCCTGAACGTCCTGCGCATCATCAACGAGCCCACCTCCGCGGCGCTGGCCTACCACCTGGAGAAGGAGGACGAGGCCACGATCCTCGTCTACGACCTGGGCGGGGGCACCTTCGACGTGTCCCTGCTGGAGGTCGGCGACGGGGTGGTCGAGGTCAAGGCCACCAACGGCGACAACCACCTGGGCGGCGACGACTGGGACCAGGCCGTGGTGGACTGGCTGGTCGAGCGGTTCAAGAACGCCAACGGCGTGGACCTGTCCAAGGACAAGATGGCGCTGCAGCGGCTGCGCGAGGCCGCCGAGAAGGCCAAGATCGAGCTGTCCAGCTCCAGCGAGTCGGCGATCAACCTGCCCTACATCACCGCTTCGGCGGAGGGGCCGCTGCACCTGGACGAGAAGCTCACCCGCGCCGAGTTCCAGCGCCTGACCGGCGACCTGCTCGAGCGGACCAAGGCGCCGTTCCACCAGGTCATCAAGGACGCCGGGATCGGCGTGGACAAGATCGACCACGTGGTCATGGTCGGCGGCTCGACCCGCATGCCCGCGGTGGTGGAGCTGGTCAAGGAGCTGACCGGGGGCAAGGAGCCCAACAAGGGCGTCAACCCCGACGAGGTCGTCGCGGTGGGCGCGGCGCTGCAGGCCGGTGTGCTCAAGGGCGAGGTCAAGGACGTCCTGCTGCTGGACGTGACCCCGCTGTCGCTGGGCATCGAGACCAAGGGCGGCGTCTTCACCAAGCTCATCGAGAAGAACACCACGATCCCGACCAAGCGCTCGGAGATCTTCACGACGGCCGACGACAACCAGCCGTCCGTACAGATCCAGGTCTACCAGGGCGAGCGCGAGATCGCCCAGTACAACAAGAAGCTGGGCGTCTTCGACCTGTCCGGCCTTCCGCCGGCGCCGCGCGGCGTGCCGCAGATCGAGGTCACCTTCGACATCGACGCCAACGGCATCGTCAACGTGACCGCCAAGGACCTGGGCACGGGCAAGGAGCAGTCGGTCACCATCTCGGGCGGCTCGGCGATGTCCAAGGAGGACATCGACAAGATGGTCCGCGAGGCCGAGGAGTACGCCGAGGAGGACCGCAAGCGCCGCGAGGAGGCCGAGGTCCGCAACAACGCCGAGTCCCTCGTCTACCAGACCGAGAAGGTCATCAAGGACAACGAGGACAAGATCCCGGCGGACGTCAAGTCCGAGACCGAGGGCGCGCTCGGCGAGCTGAAGCAGGCCCTGGAGGGCACCGACATCGAGGCGATCCGCTCGGCGAGCGAGAAGGTCGCGCTGGCCAGCCAGAAGATCGGCTCGGCCATCTACGGCCAGCAGGGGGGCGCCGAGGGTGCCGCCGACGCCGCCGACGCCTCCGCCGACGGTGCTCAGCAGGACGACGGCGACGTCGTCGACGCCGAGATCGTCGACGAGGAGAACGGCAAGCGCGACGGCAACGCCTGAGCGGCGTCGGACTCTTCGAGGCAAGGAGGCGCAGCCAATGGCGCTGCCTGAGAACGAGAACGGCAACGAGGGCGAGGGGCCGGTGATCCGTGACAAGCGGCGCGTGGATCCCGAGACCGGCGAGCTGCGCACCCCCGAAGGCGCCGAGGCGGACGCCCCCGAGGAGGGGGCGGACGCCGCCGGGGCCGCGGACGCCGAGGCGGACGCGGCCCTGGGCCCCCAGGCCGACCAGCGGGTCCTGGAGCTCACCGAGGACCTGAAGCGGTTGCAGGCCGAGTACGCCAACTACCGCAAGCGGGTCGAGCGGGACCGGGCCGCCGTCAAGGAGCAGGCGCTGGCCCAGGTGGTCGGCGACCTGCTGCCGATCCTCGACGACATCGGCCGGGCCCGCGAGCACGAGGAGCTCACCGGCGGGTTCAAGTCGGTCGGCGAGGCGCTGGAGTCGGTGGTGGTCCGCCTGGGGCTGACCAAGTACGGGGAAGCGGGCGACGAGTTCGACCCGACCGTGCACGAGGCCCTGACGATGGTCCCCCAGCCGGGGGTCGAGGCGCCCACCGTGATCGAGGTGTTCCAACCCGGGTACCTCATCGGGGAGCGGGTGCTGCGCCCGGCCCGGGTGGTCGTGGCCGGCCCCGCCGAGGCCGCCGAGGACGAGGGGGAGGCCTCCCAGGAGGCGGCCCCCGCCGCGGAGGCCGAGGACGACGAAGAGAAGAAGTAGGACCCTCCCGCGCCCCGGGCACCCGACGGTGCCCGGGGCGCGGACCACCGACAGCGCGGAGCGGGGAGAAGGCATACGTCCATGAGCACCAAGGACTACCTGGAAAAGGACTACTACAAGGTCCTAGGAGTCTCGAAGACGGCCACTCAGGACGAGATCAAGCAGGCCTACCGCAAGCTCGCGCGCGCCAACCACCCCGACGCCAACACGGGAGACGACGAGGCCGAGGAGCGCTTCAAGGAGATCTCCGAGGCCTACAGCGTCCTGTCGGACGAGAAGCGGCGCAAGGAGTACGACGACGCCCGCTCCATGTTCGGCGGCTCCTACCGGCCGGGCGGGGGCACCGGTCCGGGCGGCTTCGACCTCGGCGACCTGTTCGGCGGCGGTCCGGGCGGTGCGGGCGGTGGCGGCGGAGGCGACCGGCTCAGCGACCTGTTCGGCGGCCTGTTCGGCGGCCGCGGGCGCTCGACCACCGCGCCGCGGCGCGGCGCCGACATCGAGACCGAGACCACGCTGACCTTCAGCGAGGCGGCCGAGGGCCTGACCCGGTCGTTCACCCTGAGCACCGACACCGCCTGCCCCACCTGCAAGGGCAGCGGCGCCAAGGCCGGAACCGCGCCGCGGGTCTGCCCCAAGTGCTCGGGCACCGGTCACGAGAGCACGAACCTGGGAGGCTTCTCCCTCTCCGAGCCCTGCAGCGAGTGCAAGGGCCGGGGCCTGGTCACCGACGACCCGTGCCCCACCTGCCACGGCAGCGGCCGCGGCAAGAGCAGCAGGACGATTCAGGCGCGCATCCCCGCCGGCGTCACCGACGGCCAGCGGATCCGGATCGCGGGCAAGGGAGCGCCGGGGGAGCACGGGGGCCCGGCCGGAGACCTCTACGTGGTGGTACGTGTGCACAAGCACCCCCTGTTCGGCAAGACCGGCGAGAACCTGACCATCACCGTCCCGGTGACCTTCCCCGAGGCGGTGCTCGGCGCCGACGTGCGGGTACCGACCCTGGGCGGGGTGCCGGTCACGGTGAAGATCCCGCCCGGCACGCCCAGCGGGCGCACTCTGCGGGTGCGCGGCAAGGGCTCGCGCCGCCGCGACGGCACCATCGGCGACCTGCTCGTCACCGTCGAGGTGCAGGTTCCGCAGAACATCAGCGCCGAGGCCCGCGAGGCGCTGGAGAAGTACCGCGCCGCGACCTCCGAGCACGACCCGCGGAGCGGTCTGGAGGCCCAGGCCAAGGGAGCGTGAGCATGATGAACCACGGTGGGCTCGGAGACGACGCCCCGGTCTACGTCATCTCGGTCGCCGCAGAGCTGTCCGGTCTGCACCCGCAGACGCTGCGCCAGTACGACCGGCTCGGCCTGGTCTCCCCGGGCCGGGCCACCGGTCGCGGGCGCCGGTACTCGGCCCGCGACGTCCAGCTGCTGCGCGAGGTGCAGCGCCTGTCCCAGGAGGAGGGCATCAACCTCGCCGGGATCAAGCGCATCCTGGAGCTGCAGCGGGAGGTGGACGAGCTCCGCGAGGCCGTCTTTCACCTGCGCAACGAGCTGGAGGCGGCGCGCTCGGCGGTGGCCCGCCGGGGGGCGTCGGCGCAGGGGCCGGCCGCACCGGGCGGCGAGCTCATGCCGGTCCGCCGGACCCGGGTGACCCTCTTCGGGGCCGCGGCCCACCCCGAGCGGCCGGACGAGCGGCGGGAGAACCCCCGGCAGGACCCGCGCCGGGACTGACCGGGACCGGGGCCGGAACCGGGCGGCCGGACACGCGGGGCTCGCGGACGCCCGTCGCTCCGTCGCTCCGTCGCTCCGTCGCTCCGTCGGCGGGGCGGCGGCGGGGGCGGCGGCGCACGGCCGATTTGCACAACCTCATAGGGATTCGCACGAAGGGGGCGGCGACACCATGAACTACAAACTCACCACCAAGAGCCAGGAAGCGCTCTCCACGGCCATGCGCCGTGCCACGGCCGACGGCGCGCCGCAGGTCGAGCCGGTGCACCTGCTCGCCGCCCTCCTCGACCAGGGCGAGGGCATCATCCGTCCGCTGCTCAAGGAGGTCGGCGCCGACCCCGACCAGCTGGCCGGCCGCGCCGACCAGGCGCTGAAGGCCGTGCCCAAGGCCAGCGGAAGCACGGTCAGCGCGCCGCAGAGCTCGCGCCGGCTCATCGTCTCGCTCAACACCGCCGCGCAGCGGGCGCAGAAGATGGAGGACGAGTTCGTCTCCACCGAGCACCTGCTGGTGGGGCTGGCCGCCGACGGCGGGGAGGCCGCCCGGCTGCTCGCCGACGCCGGGGCCACGCCCGACGCGCTGCTGGAGGCCTTCGACCGGGTGCGCGGCCCGGGCCGGGTCACCACCGAGAACCCCGAGGAGACCTACCAGTCGCTGGAGAAGTACGGCGTGGACCTGACGGCCCAGGCCCGCTCCGGCGCGCTGGACCCGGTCATCGGCCGGGACACCGAGATCCGCCGGGTGGTGCAGGTGCTGTCCCGGCGCACCAAGAACAACCCGGTGCTCATCGGCGAGCCCGGCGTCGGCAAGACCGCCGTGGTCGAGGGGCTGGCCCAGCGCATCGTCGCCGGGGACGTGCCCGAGTCGCTGCGCGACAAGCGGCTGATCTCGCTGGACCTGTCGGCGATGGTGGCCGGCGCCAAGTACCGCGGCGAGTTCGAGGAGCGCCTCAAGGCCGTGCTCACCGAGATCAAGGAGAGCGACGGCCAGATCATCACCTTCATCGACGAGCTGCACACCATGGTGGGCGCGGGCGCCGCCGAGGGCGCGATGGACGCCGGCAACATGCTCAAGCCCATGCTCGCCCGCGGTGAGCTGCGCATGGTCGGCGCCACCACGCTGGACGAGTACCGCGAGCGGATCGAGAAGGACCCGGCGCTGGAGCGCCGCTTCCAGCAGGTGCTGGTGGGCGAGCCGTCGGCGGCCGACACCATCGCGATCCTGCGCGGGCTCAAGGGCCGCTACGAGGCCCACCACAAGGTGCAGATCGCCGACTCGGCCCTGGTGGCGGCGGCGACGCTGTCGGACCGCTACATCACCGCCCGGTTCCTGCCGGACAAGGCCATCGACCTGATCGACGAGGCGGCCTCGCGGCTGCGCATGGAGATCGACTCCCGCCCGGTGGAGATCGACGAGCTGCAGCGCACCGTGGACCGGCTCAAGATGGAGGAGATGGCGCTGGCCAAGGAGTCGGACCCGGCCTCGGTGCAGCGGCTGGAGCGGCTCCGCGCCGACCTGGCCGACCGCCAGGAGGAGCTCAACGGGCTCAACGCCCGCTGGGAGCAGGAGAAGGCGGGGCTGAACCGGGTCGGCGACCTGAAGACCTACCTGGACGACCTGCGCACCCAGGCCGAGCGGGCACAGCGCGAGGGCTCCTTCGCCGAGGCCTCGCGGCTGATGTACGGCGAGATCCCGCAGGTGGAGAAGCAGCTGGAGGAGGCCACCTCCGCCGAGGAGGAGGCCGAGCCCGAGGGCGACACCATGGTCAAGGAGGAGGTCGGCGCCGACGACGTGGCCGACGTGGTGTCCTCGTGGACCGGCATCCCCGTGGGGCGGCTGATGGAGGGCGAGACCTCCAAGCTGCTGCGCATGGAGGAGGAGCTGGGGCAGCGGCTCATCGGCCAGAAGAACGCCGTGGCGGCGGTCTCCGACGCGGTGCGCCGGGCGCGTGCGGGCATCTCCGACCCGGACCGGCCCACCGGCTCCTTCCTGTTCCTCGGCCCGACGGGCGTGGGCAAGACCGAGCTGGCCAAGGCGCTGGCGGAGTTCCTCTTCGACGACGAGCGCGCGATCGTGCGCATCGACATGAGCGAGTACTCCGAGAAGCACTCGGTCTCCCGGCTGGTGGGGGCGCCCCCCGGTTACGTCGGCTACGAGGAGGGCGGCCAGCTCACCGAGGCGGTGCGGCGGCGGCCCTACACGGTGGTGCTGCTGGACGAGGTGGAGAAGGCGCACCTGGAGGTCTTCGACACGCTGCTCCAGGTCCTGGACGACGGGCGGCTGACCGACGGCCAGGGGCGGCTGGTGGACTTCCGCAACACGCTGCTGATCCTCACCTCCAACCTGGGCTCGCAGTTCCTGGTCGACCCGCAGCTGGAGAACGGGGCGAAGAAGGAGAAGGTGATGCAGGTCGTGCAGAACACCTTCAAGCCCGAGTTCCTGAACCGGCTGGACGACGTGATCATGTTCGACGCGCTGTCCACGGAGGAGCTGACCCGGATCGTGGACCTGCAGGTGGAGCGGCTCGCCCGGCGGCTGGCCGACCGGAGGCTGGAGCTGGAGGTCACCCCGGCGGCCCGCGAGTGGCTGGCGCTGACCGGCTACGACCCGGCCTACGGGGCGCGGCCGCTGCGCCGGCTGGTGCAGGCCGCGATCGGCGACCCGCTGGCGCGGGAGCTGCTCTCCGGCGAACTCCGCGAGGGCGACACGGTCACGGTCGACCTGGACGACGCACGGGACAAGCTGACCGTCACCAAGACGGCCGAGACCGCGGCGGCCTGACCCGGCCGCCCCGAACACCGGTGCCCCGGCGGACCCGTCCGCCGGGGCACCGCCGTGTCCGGCCCCTTTCCCCTTCGCCCACCGGACGGGCCACGGCGCGAGGCGCCCTCCCCGACCACTCCGACCCGACCACTCCGACACTCCGAGCGAGACCGACCGGGTGAGGGCCGTGCCCTCGGGAATACCGCCTCTTCCTTCCGCCCGGACCGGCACGGACGTTCCGCCGAGACCGGCACGGACGCAACGCCCACAGACGAGCGCCACCGGCCGACAGCGGAGGCGACCAGAGCACGCCCCTCAGGCGAGGGGCCGTGTCCTCTGGAATGCCGCCTTCCTCTTGCACCCAGGTCGGGAGGGACACAACGCCCACGGGCGGCACCGGACGCCGGCGGAAGCGGCCGCAAGCGGCCGGCCGGCGAAAGGCGGTCGCGCCCGCGGTCGGTGGCACCGCTTCGGCGGCCCCTGCCGGGCGACGTGCACGCCCCCTCTTGACCGTCTTCAGGGACGGCCGCAGACTGTGGTGAGTAAGCACTTACCCACCACAGGTACCGACCCTCCAGGGAGTCCCCATGGCCGCGACCGCCCCCGCCCGATTCACCTCCGCCGACCGGCTGCGCATCGCCCGGGCCGAGCGGCGGCGCATCCGCACCACGCTGGAAGGGCTGGAGCCCGGCCAGTGGTCGGCCCCGTCCCTGTGCGCGGGATGGACGGTCCGCGACGTGGCCGCCCACGTCGCCGCGAACGCGCGGACCGGCATGGCGCGCTTCCTGGTGTCCATGGCCGCACACCGCTTCGACCACGACGCCTACAACCGCACGTCTGCGGCGGCCTGGGGACGCCGGGGCGAGCGGGCGCTGCTGGAGGCGCTCGACACCGACCGCGCGATGCTCGCCTTCCGGGTGGCCCCGGCCCTGCTCCTGGTCGACCACGTGGTCCACCACCAGGACATCCGGCGGCCGCTGGGCCTGGGCGCGGAGTTCCCCGAGGAGCACCTGGCGGCCGCCCTGGAGGCGGTCACGACCGCCGGGCCCTTCGCGCAGGACGCGCGGCGGGCGCAGGGGCGCCGGGTCGTGGCCACCGACATCGACTGGTCGCACGGCGAGGGGCCGGAGGAGATGCGCGGCACGGCAGAAGGCCTGCTCCTCACGCTGACCGGGCGCGACGCGCCGGACGTCGAACGGCCGGAGGCACAGTAGCCTGTGACCGCTCGACGGGAGGAGGCTGCGGAATGGCCGGGACACAGGGCCGTGCACACGGCGCGGGGACACGGCAGCGGATCCTCGCGGCCGCCGCCGACGTGATGGCGGAGGCCGGCCTGGCGCACGCGACGACCAAGCGGATCGCGGCGGCGGCGCGCTGCTCCGAGGCCGCTCTGTACAAGTACTTCTCCGACAAGGACGAGCTGTTCGTGGCCGCGCTGCACGAACTCTTCCCGTCGTTCCTGGAGACGGCGCAGGGCCTGCCGGACCTGGCCGGGACGGGCACGGTCCGGGACAACCTGCGGGCGTTCGCGGTCGGAGCGGTCCCGTTCTACCGGGAGGGGGCGCCCATGTTCGC
Source organism: Nocardiopsis halophila DSM 44494 (assembly GCF_000341245.1). Taxonomy (GTDB): domain Bacteria; phylum Actinomycetota; class Actinomycetes; order Streptosporangiales; family Streptosporangiaceae; genus Nocardiopsis_A; species Nocardiopsis_A halophila. Next base: position 781 of record NZ_ANAD01000224.1, on the reverse strand, counting down.
CTCCTTGTTCGCCGCCCCGAAGCTGCTGGACCGCCAACGGGCGGCCCTGCGCAGACTCGACGCGGGCCCCATGGCGGTGAACCGCCTCGCGGAGGAGTACCTGCGCAGGGAACGGGACCTGGGCCGCCTCACGACCACGGGGACACCGCAGGCGATCGCGGCCCTCATCGTGGGCGCGTGCTTCCAGCGCGGCTTCATGGAGGCCTACCTCGGCCCGGAAGCCGAATGGCCCGACCTGGAGGCCTGGTCGGGCGAGGTCGTCGACTCGGCCCTCGGAGGCGAGGCATCGGAGGACCGCCGCACCGCCTGAAGGCAGGCGACGGCGGGGCGGCCGTTCCAGTGGCCCTCCCAGGCATCGGACGCGAGGGCGGCCATCGGACAGGGCGGCGACGGATGAGCGGGTGCCCCGCTTCTGCCTGCCTGCCGTCCGCCTGGTCTCCGCGGTTCGAGCAGAGGGCGGCAACGACGAGGCGATGTGGTTCCCCAGGCTTGCCTGGCGGGCGGCCGGCCCCCGGGTGGTCCAGGTTGGGAACGGCGACGAGCAAGGCCGGCGGGCCTTCGGGCAGCGCTGTCGAGGGCGGGCGTGCAGACGGCCGGGGCGGCCGGGCGGCGACGGATGAGCAGGTGCCCCGCTCGCTGCCACTGGCCGACCGCAGGGGCCCGGCCGGTCGAGCGTAGGAGGCGACGGCGACGGCGAGGCGGTGTGGTTCCCCGGCCTTGCCTGCCGGGCGCCTGGCCCCTGCCGCCCCAGGGGGAGGAGCGGCGGCGGATGAGCGGGGGT
>NZ_ANAD01000223.1 GCF_000341245.1 Nocardiopsis halophila DSM 44494 | reverse complement strand
ACAAGGGTGTCGGTGCGGGCGGCAGGCAGTGCCACCGGGGCCTGCCGTCTTCAGCGCATCGCGCCCGGGACCGGGGGGCCGGAGGGGATGCGGGTCGCCGCCCTGGCTGCGAGGTCCATGGCGGCCCTTCTCGGGGCCGGTTCGCTCGCCAGGTCCTGTTTGCGGTAGCGGACCACCTCGCGGTGCCAGTGCAGGATCCCCGACATCCAGTCCTTCATCAGGTCCGCATAGCGCCGCAGCGCGTCCTGGGCCCGGTTGTCCAGGCCCATGTCCTCGAACAGCGCCGGCAGGCCCTCGCGGTCGAGGCGGTCGAACTGGTCCAGGCGCACCCGCAGCAGGTCGGCGACCGCGTCCCGGGCGGTGATCCGGTCGGTGCCGAGGAAGTTCTCCACCACCAGGACCATGTTGTGCAGCTCGCCCTCGCGCTCGATCTCCTTCTGGTAGGAGAACAGGTCGTTCAGGATGCACGCCACGTCCTGGGCGGAGGTCTCCAGTTCGCGCACCGTCCGGGTGACGAACACCTCCGGAGGGACGTCCCCCGCGCCCTCCATCCGGGCCAGGCCCATCGTCATGTCCGACCCGAACGTGCGCCGCCGCATCTCCAGGTAGTCCACCGGGTCGGGGACCCGGTTCGCGGCCTGGTTGTCCAGCTCCCACACCCAGCTGGCGGTCATCTCCCGCACCGACGTGCGGAACGCCTCGCGCGCCGCCATCGGCAGCGGGGCCGCCGACCGGCGCCACAGCTCCTCCAGCCCGCGCTCCATCGGGTCCAGCGGCTCGGGGACCAGCCCCAGGTCCAGGGGCATGAAGGCGCCCAGCCGCTCGTGCGAGAGCCGGCCCGCCGCCACGTCCCGGCGGGCGCCGTACACCAGCGGGTAGTAGTCGTCGCCGTAGGTACCCCAGCACAACCAGTCCGTGGAGACCTCCAGCTTCTCCAGCGACGAGTCGGCGTGGATGGCGGCCGCGCACAGGGCCAGGTCGTAGCCGGTGAACTTCTCCTCGCTCCAGACCACGGCGCCCACCCCGGGCACCTCGTCCAGCATGCCCATGGAGCGCACCCACTCCAGCGAGTGCTCGCGGGCGGCATCAAGGTGGGGGCTCATCCGCAGCGGGTAGTGGATCGGGATGTCCGGCAGCGGCAGGTGCCCGGTCTCGGGGTAGATCTCGTGCCCGTGCCTGCGGGCGCGGCGGCGCAGCCCCGGAGAGAAGTCGAGGTTGAGCGCCGGCACCCGCGCCGAGGAGGTGCCCAGTCCGGTCGGCCCGCCGGCCGACGCGGGCGGGCGCGGCGAGGGGTCCCCCGTGTAGCGGGCGGTGGCCGCGTGCCACTCGTGCCCTCCGGCCTGCCAGTCCTGCAGTGCCTTGGCCAGCGCGGCCGCGGCCGCCGCCTCGCCGGGAAGGCCGCCGGCCGCGGCCACCCCCTCGGCCAGCTCGCCCACGGCGGTGTCCTCGAACTGCACCATCCGCGAGGTGAGCAGGTCGTTGACGAGCTCCGCGGCCTCCTGCGTCGGGCAGCCCAGGAAGCCGCCGTAGACCTGGACGGCGTTGTCCCGGCGCCCGTCGGCGGCGTCCAGGCGGTAGGAGAACAGGTCGTTGCGCAGGTGCACGGCGTCGGCGAAGGCCTCGCGCAGCACCCGGACGGCGCGCCCCTGCGCGGCCGCGCCGAGCGCCGCACCGGCCGCGTACTCGGCCAGGTCGGCGCAGAACAGGCCGCCGCCCCCGGCACGCCGGTCCTGCAGGTGCTCGACCGGGTTGGGGGTGCGTCCGCGCTGGTCGGCCTCGCGCAGCGCGTCGGCGATCACCCCCCGCAGGTCGGCGGTGAAGCGGTCGCACAGGCCCTCGGGCAGAGCGGGCGCGGTCCGCTCCCACAGGTCGGCCAGNCCGCCCCCGTCCGTGTCGGCCTCGTCGGCTTCCCCGGGCTGTTCGGGCGGATCCGCCGCTCTGCCGTCGACCACGCCTTCGAGGAGGGCGACGTGGGCGCGGGCCTCGGGACGGTCCCCGGCGGTGCGGAAGCGGGCGCGGGCGTCGTCGCGGTGGAAGAACGCCCAGCTGTACCAGTCGGCCATGAGCGCGAGGGTGGCGGCGTCGCAGTCGGGGTGGGCGTAGGCCGCCAGGAGCGGGACGTCCATGGCGGCCACGGCGGCCTCGTTCCAGACCGGGCCGGTCCCGCCGGAGGCGCCGGGGGCCGGTGCATCGAGCAGCCCGACGCGCCGGATCCACGCGGCGTTGTGCTCGCGCGCGGCCTCCAGGTTCGGATTGATGCGGGCCGGATACGGGAGGTAGAAGGAGGGCAGCTCGAAGGCGTCCATCACTGAGGGGGCCTCTCTCGTCGACCGTGAGCCGGGGCGCGCCGCTTCGCAGGCAGCCTAGGCACGGTCGCGGCCGGGAGTCCCGGGCGCAGGGCGAATCCGTCGCGGACCGCCCGGGTTCATGGAGGCTTGCCCCCTTTGCCCACCGGGTTCCGGACGTCCGCTCCCCCGTTCCGGGGGCCATCCGACACCGCCCCGACCGCCGAAACGTGAAGGGCGGCGCCCCGGCCCCGGACCGCCCGGGAATGGCCCGGGTCACACGGAACATCTATTGAAAATGGTTTTCATTTCCGTCATGGTCGACAGGGTCGGCCCGCCCCGGGAGGCGCCCGGCCCACCTCCCTCAGACCGGGCGCCTCCCCTGACCCCTCGCGGGGCGCGGGGGCTGCGGACGGGTACCGGGTCCGCAGCCCTCCGGGTTACGCCCGGCGCGGAACCGCCCTGACGGCCGTGGCGGGGTCCGCGCCGGGCGCACTATGTTCGGAAGCCGAGCGACGTCCGCCGACGCCGGGAGGCAGCCGTGACCGAACGCGTCCCCGAGGACGAACCCCTGATGCGCGACCTGGTCGGCGCCATGCTGCGCCGGACCCGCCTGGAGCAGGGCCGGACCCTGCGGGAGGTGGCCGAGGCCTCCCAGGTGTCGCTGCCCTACCTCTCGGAGATCGAGCGCGGACGCAAGGAGCCCTCCTCGGAGGTCCTCGCCGCGATCCGCCAGGCGCTCGGCCTGCGCCTGGTCGACCTGGTCGGCACAATGCACATGGAACTGGCGTCCTCCCCGGTGGTCCCGGCCCAGGGCCCCGGCGTCGGGGGCGGCCACCAGGCGGTCATGCTCGCCGCCTGAGGGCCACCGGTCAGGCCGCCCGCGCGGCCAGGTCCCTCGCGGTCACCAGCCCGTCGATCAGGCCGTACTCCAGCGCCTCCTCCGCCGTGAAGATCTTGTCGCGGTCGGTGTCCTCGCGCAGGCGCTCGGTCGTCTGGCCCGTGTGGCGGGACAGGATCTCCTCCACCTGGGCCCGGATCCGCAGGACCTCCGCCGCCTGGATCTCCAGGTCGGCCGCGGTCCCCTGGCCCTCGGCCGACGGCTGGTGCAGCAGGACGCGCGCGTGCGGCAGGGCCGCGCGCTTGCCCGGGGCCCCCGCCGCCAGCAGGACCGCCGCCGCGGACGCCGCCTGCCCCATGCACACCGTCGCCACGTCGGCGCGGACGAACCGCATGGTGTCGTAGATCGCCGTGAGCCCCGTGTTCGCCCCGCCCGGGGAGTTGATGTAGAGCTGGATGTCCCGGTCCGGGTTCTCGTGGTCCAGGTGCAGCAGCTGGGCCATCACCACGTTCGCCACCCCGTCGTCGATGGGCGTGCCGATGAAGACGATCCGCTCCGACAGCAGCCTGCTGAACACGTCGTAGGCGCGCTCGCCGTCCGGGCGCCGCTCGACCACCGTCGGGATCGTGTAGCTCTGCGCCATCTCACTTCCCTCCCGTCTTCACGGCCCCCGCGGCCACGCCGAACCCGAACCGGCGGGCGGTCTCCCCGCCGATCTCCGCGACGCTGCGCACCACCCGGTCAACGAAGCCGTACTCCTTCGCCTCCTGGGCGGTGAACCAGCGGTCCCGCCGCTGGTCCTCGGCGATGGTCTCCTCCGACTGCCCTGAGTGCTCGGCGATGAGCCGCTGCACCGTCCTCTTGGTGTGGGCCAGGTTCTCGGCCTGGATGGCGATGTCGGCGGCCGTCCCGCCGAGCCCGCCGGAGGGCTGGTGCATCATGATCCGCGCGTTGGGCAGGCTGTAGCGCTTGCCCGCCGTCCCCGTGCACAGCAGCACCTGCGCCATGCTGTAGGCCGACCCCATGACCAGCGTCGACACGTCGTTGGGGATGAACCGCATGGTGTCGTGGACGGCCAGCCCCGCACTGATCGAGCCCCCCGGGCTGTTGATCAGCAGCGTGATGTCGCGCTTGGGGTCCTCGGAGGCCAGCAGCATCAGCTGGGAGCACACCCGGTTGGCCACGGCGTCGTCGATCTCCGCGCCGAGCACCACGATCCGGCCGTGCAGCAGCCCCGTCAGCACGTGGTCGCCGAACCCCCCTGCGGGGGCGGCCTCGGACGCCTCGTTGGTGAGCATCGTCCTCCTCCTCGCTTCCGTCCGGCGGGCCCGTGCTCCGCCGGTGCCTCAACAGTGCGCGGCCGGCGGCCGCGGGGGCCACGGTTTCTGCCCTGCGGAGATCTGCTGCGGGCAGAGCCCGGCCGAGGGGGCGACGGCGGGTACGGCACAGGGCGTAGGCCGGTTGTCGCCTCTGGGAGGACGCCGCCGCGAAGAATGTCCGAAAGGCTCGTCCCATGTCGATCGGTGTCTGGTTCGGTGTCGTCCTCGGGGTGCTCTCCTGCGCCTGCTACACGGCCGCCGCGGTCGCCCAGCGCCGGCTCGCGGTCGCCGTCCCCGGGCCGCTGACCGGGCGCCGCCCGCTGGCCGCCCTGCTCGGCCACCCCCTGTGGTGGGGCTCGGCGGTGCTCAACGGGGGCCGCGCCGCCTTCCAGGTGGGGGCGCTCGCCTTCGCCCCGCTCACCGTGGTGCAGCCGCTGGGCGTGCTGGTGCTGGTGTTCGGCCTGCCCTGGTCGGCGCGGCTGGCCGGGCGGCGGGTGGCGCCGCGCGAATGGCGCGGGGCGCTGCTCACCGTGCTGGCGCTGGCGGTGCTGCTGGCGGTGGCGGTGACCGACGGGCGGAGCCGGCCGATGGGCCCCGGCGTCTCGGCCGCGGTGGCCGGCGGGACCGCCGCGCTGCTGGCCGCCCTGGCCTGGGCCGCCGGCCGGGTGCCGTCCGCGGCCTGGCGCAGCCACCTGCTGGCGGCCGCCGCCGGGATCGCCTTCGGGGTCTCCTCGGCCACCGCCAAGACCGCCATCGCCGCCGCCGGGACCGACGGCGCCGCGGCGCTGTTCCACCCGGCCGCGGCCGGCACCGCGCTGGTCGCCGCCGCCGGGCTGCTCCTGGCCCAGGCCGCCTACCAGGGCGCGGAGCTGGGCGCGCCGCTCGGGGTGACCACGCTGGCCAACCCGCTGGCGGCCTCGGTGGTGGGCGTGGCGTTCATGGGCGAGACCTACTCCGGCGGCCTGCCGGGCGCCGGGGTCGCGGTGCTGTGCGGACTGCTGGCCGCGTACGGCATCGCCCTGCTGGCCACCCCCTTCCGACCTGGCCGAACCCGGACATACCATCCCACCCCGCCGCTGTCCGGGGCCCGCGGCCGATAGGATCGGCGCCGCGCACCGCCCGGGAACCGCCCGGATGCGGCCGACCACGTCAGGGGGCATCCGGGCAGGACATGGGGTTCTTCAACGCGGCGTTCGCCTTCCCGACGGTGCTCTTCAGCATTCCGCTGGTGGTCGTGGTCGGCTACTGGCTGACCGCGCTGCTGGGCGTGCTCGACATCGGTCTGCTCGACGGCGACGCCGGGGACGGCGAGGCCCCCGGCGGCCTGGCCGGCGTGCTCGCCGCCGCCGGGCTGGGCGGTCTGCCCGCCACCGTCTCCCTGTCCCTGCTGATCGCCCTGGCCTGGTTCACCTCACTGGTGGGATACGTCGTGATCGCTTTCCTGGGACTGTCCACCCCGCTGATGATCGCCGCCTCCCTGCTCGTCCTGGTCATCGCCGTGATGGTGGCCTGGGGCCTGACCAGCGCCGTGGCGGTGGGCGTCCGGCGCCTGCTGCCCGGGACCGCCCGCGTGCGCACCGGCGGCGACCTGGTGGGGCGCACCTGCACGGTGCGCACCGGCCGGGTCGACGACGGCTTCGGCCAGGCCGAGGTGGTCTTCGACGACGGCTCCAGCATGACGGTGCAGGTGCGCACCATCGGCGGCGAGCTCCTGGAGTCCGGGGAGACCGCGCTCATCTTCGACCACGACGCCGAGGGCGGCCTCTACCGCGTCTCGCGCTACGACAAGGCCCTGGACCCCGGCGAGGGCTGACCGCCCGCGCCCTCCACCCCCTCCCGGCCCTCCGCATTCCCGCCGACGCGTCCCCGACGACCTGCGCGTTCACGGTGGTCCCCGGCCTGGTCCGGCCGCACGGGGAACCGGTCGGCCCCGCACCGCGTCGGAGGGCCTGAGGACGCACCGGGCGGAACCGCGCGCACCCCCGCGCCCGCACGGCCGCGTTCCCCGTGGACCGCACGCAGTACCGCACGACGACCGAACGAACCACCCAGCGGACGCCCGGCCCCGCCGGGTGCCCCGCAGGCGCCGTCCGGCGCACCGTGCCCGGCCCCCGTCCCCGCTCACCGGCGCCCCGCACGACGCAACCGCACGTAGAAAGATCCCCTCGGCATGGAAGCCATCGGCATCGGCGGCGGTGTCCTCATCGCCGTCCTCCTGCTCATCGCCGTGCTCGTCCCGGTGGTCCTTCTGAAGATGTTCCAGAAGGTCCGCCAGGGCGAGGCGCTGATCATCAACAAGTTCCGCCACGACGACGTCTCGCTCACCGGCGCCGTGGTCCTCCCGGTCATCCACAAGGCCGAGGTCATGGACATCTCCCAGAAGTCCATCGCCTTGTCGCGCAGCGGGCGCAACGGCCTGGTCTGCCAGGACAACATCCGGGCCGACATCAGCATCAAGTTCTTCATCCGGGTGAACCCCGAGAAGTCCGACATCCTGCGGATCGCCAAGAGCATCGGCGTGGAGAACGCCAGCAGCCAGGACAACCTGCAGGACCTCTTCGACGCCAAGTTCGAGGAGGCCCTCAAGACGGTCGGCAAGCACTTCGACTTCGAAGAGCTCTACACCCACCGCAAGCAGTTCCGCGACCGCATCATCGAGGTCATCGGCAACGACCTGTACGGGTACGTGCTCGAGGACGCGGCCATCGCGCACCTGGAGCAGACCCCGCTGACCGCCCACGACCGGGACAACATCCTGGACGCCGAGGGCATCACCAAGATCACCGAGCGCACCGCGATCCAGCACCGGCGCACCAACGAGCTGGAGAACGAGCGCGACAAGGAGATCAAGCGCAACGACACCGAGACCGCCGAGACCCTGGCCGAGCTGGAGCGCCAGGAGGCCGAGGCCAAGGCCCGCGCCGAGCGCGAGATCTCCACCATCCAGGCCCGCGAGGAGGCCGAGACCCAGCGCGTCCAGGCCGAGGAGCGGCTCAAGTCCCGCAGCGCCGAGATCCGCACCGAGGAGCAGCTCGGTGTGCAGCGGGAGAACCAGCAGCGGGAGATCGCGGTCGCCGAGAAGAACCGCGAGCGCGTCATCGCCGTGGAGAACGAGCGCATCGAGAAGGACCGGATGCTGGAGGTCATCGGCCGCGAGCGCGAGACCGAGCTGACCACCATCGCCAAGGACAAGGAGGTCGAGGCCGAGAAGCGCGAGGTCGCCGACGTCGTCCGGGAGCGGGTCGCGGTGGAGCGGACCGTGGCCGAGCAGGAGGAGTCGGTCAAGAAGCTGCGCGCGGTCGAGGAGGCCGAGCGCGAGCGCCAGGCGATCGTCATCAAGGCCGAGGCCGAGGCCCAGGAGAACCTGGTCAAGGACATCAAGGCCGCCGAGGCCGCCGAGGAGGCCGCCAAGCACCGCGCCGCCGAGGAGCTCACCCTGGCCGAGGCCCGGCAGCAGGCCGCCGACCTGGACGCCCGCGCCCGGATCCGGCGCGCCGAGGGGCAGCAGGCCGAGGCCGCGGCCGAGGGCCTGGCCCAGGTGCAGGTGCGCGAGCAGGACGCCGCCGCCGTGGAGAAGGTCGGCCGCGCCGAGAACGCCGTCGCCCGGGAGAAGGCCGCGATCGAGGCCGAGGCCATCTCGGCCAACCTCAAGGCCGAGGCCGAGGGGCTCAACGACAAGGCCGGCGCCATGGCCGCGCTGGACCAGGTCAGCCGCGAGCACGAGGAGTACCGCCTGCGCCTGGACGCCGAGAAGGAGGTCCGCCTGGCCGGCATCGACGTGCACCGCCAGGTCGCCGAGGCCCAGGCCACGGTGCTGGCCACCGGCCTGGAGAAGGCCGACATCAACATCGTCGGCGGCGACGGCATGTTCTTCGACCGGATGGTCAACGCGGTCGGCATGGGCAAGGCCGTGGACGGGTTCGTCGGCGGCTCCGGCGTCGCCCAGTCCCTGGCCGGGGACTGGCTCAGCGGCGAGCGGGACTTCGCCTCCGACCTGACCGGGGTGCTCTCCCGGGTCGGCACCGAGGACGTGAAGAACCTGTCGGTGTCGGCGCTGCTGATGAAGCTCATCGACGGCGGGGCGCCCGACTCCGACAAGCTGCGCTCGCTGCTGGACACCGCCCGCGAGATGGGGGTGGCCGAGCAGAGCGTGGCCGCGCTGGACAACGGCGCCGCACCGGTGAAGCGGTGAGCCGGTGACACAGGACCGCGACGACGCCGGCGCGCCCGAGGAGGGCGCGCCGGCCCCCGCCGGACTGGACCAGGGCACCTACGAGGTGCTGCGGGCCCGCCTCTCCCAGCAGGCCCGGGAGCTGGCCGAGGGCGCCGAGGAGCTGAACCGGCGGCGCCTGGAGGTCTTCGGCTCCGGTGAGCTGCGGCTGCTGGGCACCGAGCGCATCCGCACCGAGAACAACTGCGTGCCGCGGGACATCGTGTCGGTCGGCGGGCTGATGCTGTTCGGCTACAACGTCTTCATCGGCCTCAAGCCCGAGACCGGCGTGGGCGACGTGTTCAGCCTGCACGCCGTGCAGCGCGACGAGGAGGGCGGCGGCCTGGCCTTCACCGAGGCCGGCCGGGACGGGGTCCCCGGGCTGCTGGACGCCCCGGCCTTCGAGCGCGACTTCGGCGAGCTGTACCGGTACTACCGGGAGACCCGCCTGATGCAGCTGCGCCACGTGGAGGGGCGGCTGCTGGCGGTCTTCCGCACCGGGCCGCGCACCGACGACGTGCGGGTGCTGCGCTGGGACGTCTCGCCCAAGGGCGAGGTGGCCTACCGGGACGCCCGCGGCGAGCGCGACCACGTCTTCCCCGCCTCGCACGACTTCGCCTGGACCGAGACCACCCGCGACGACCACGTGCAGGGCCGCCACCCGCACATCTCCGTCGCCGGCAAGGTGTTCGTCGAGACCGTCGGCGGCGACCTGACCATCAAGGTGGAGAACAACACCGAGGTGGGCGAGGGGATCTACAGCGAGCCGGTGGACGAGCCGCTGCAGAGCCTGGCCGACGCCGAGGTGCGCTACGCCGAGGTGGGGCCGCTGGTCCTGCTGCGGATCCTGCCCTACAACGAGGCCGACCACCGCTACCTGGTGTTCAACACCCGCACCAAGGAGGTGCTGCGGCTGGACGGCATCGGGCAGGCCTGCCGCCGCCTGCCCGAGGACCAGGGGATCATCTTCCCCGGCGGGTACTACCTGGCCACCGGTGCGCACAAGACCTTCGACACCGACACCGAGGAGCTGGAGTTCGAGCGGGCCGTCCGCTCCCCCAACGGCGAGGACGTGCTCTACGCCTTCCACGCCCGGCGGGAGGGCCGCACCCTGCTGCTGCCCTACAACGTCATCCGCAAGGAGGTTGCCAGCCCGATCTCCTGCCACGGGTACTCGCTCTTCGACGACGGCACCATGGTGGTGTTCCGCAACGGCTCGGACGAGCCCACGCGGGTGCACCCGCTGCAGGTGTGGCGCACGCCGTTCGTGTCCGACCTGCACGCGGCGGCCCAGCCCGCGGGCACCGGCCCGCTGGAGCGGATCGGCAACCCCGACCTGGTGCGCGGCATCTCCGACTGCCTGTCGGTGACCCGCATGGTGGAGGAGATGTCGCCCTCGGCGGCGGTCTTCGAGGCGCTGATCGCCGCCTGCCGCCGGCTGGGCGACCACTACCACTGGCTGGGCGAGGAGGAGCTGGGCGCCCCGGGCAGGGCGGTGGAGGCGGTGCGCACCACCGCCGAGCAGGTGCTGGAGGAGTTCGAGAACGTCCAGGCCCTCACCGAGCAGGCCGCCGGGGCGCTCCAGGAGGCCGAGACCGAGCTGCTCGGGCTGGTGCGCCGCTCCCGCGGGGAGACCGGGGACACCGCCGACGCCTGGGTGTCCCGCCTGGCCGAGCTGCGCCGCGCCCAGGGCCGGGTGGCCGCGCTGCGGGACATGCGCCACATCGACACCGAGCGGCTGGACGCCCTCGACGGGCGCCTGGGCGAGGAGCTCGACGAGGCGGGGCGGCGCACCGTGGAGTTCCTCCAGGGCGAGGGCGCCTTCGCCGGGTACCACACCGAGGTGGACCGGCTGGCCGCCGACGCCGAGGCGATCGGCGCCGCGTCCGAGGCCGAGGAGGTCGCCGGACGGCTGGCCGCCCAGACCGAGGGCCTGGAGGTGCTCACCCAGGTGGTGGGCGCCCTGGAGGTGGGCGACGCCCAGGTGCGCACGTCCATCCTGGAGCGGGTCGGCGAGGTGCTGGCCGGGGTGAACAGGGCGCGCGCCTCCCTGGACGCCCGGCGCAAGGAGCTGCTGGAGGCCGAGGGGCGCGCCGAGTTCTCCGCCGAGTTCGCGCTGCTCGGCCAGTCGGTCACCGGCGCCCTGGCGGCGGCGGACACGCCCGAGCGGTGCGACGAGCAGCTGGGGCGGCTCATGCTCCAGCTGGAGAACCTGGAGTCGCGGTTCTCGGAGTTCGACGAGTTCCTCGACGACCTGGCCGCCAAGCGCGAGGACGTCTACGAGGCGTTCTCGGCGCGCAAGCAGGCGCTGCTGGACGAGCGCGCGCGGCGGGCCGACCGGCTGGTGGAGTCGGCCGAGCGCATCCTGTCGGGGGTGCGGCGCCGGGTGGCGTCCATGGAGTCGGTGGAGGACGTCAACACCTACTTCGCCTCCGACGCGATGGTCGCCAAGCTCCGCTCCACCTCGGAGGAGCTGCGCGCCCTGGGCGACCAGGTGCGCGCCGACGAGCTGGAGGGGCGCGTCAAGGCGGCCCGCCAGGAGGCGGGGCGGTCGCTGCAGGACCGGCTGGAGCTGTTCGAGGGCGGCGGCGAGACGCTGCGCCTGGGGCGGCACCGGTTCGCGGTCAACACCCAGCCGATCGACCTGACGCTGGTGCCGCACGAGGGCGAGATGGCGGTGACCGTCACCGGCACCGATTTCCGGCGGCCGGTGCGCGACGCCGGCTTCCAGGACACCCGGGACTTCTGGGACCAGCTGCTGCCCAGTGAGACCGCGCAGGTCTACCGGGGCGAGCACCTGGCGGCGTCGCTGCTGGCCGAGGCCGAGGAGGGGACCGGCCCGCACACCCTCCAGGAGCTGTCCGAGGCGGCGCTGCGGGAGTCGGGCGACCCCGGCGGCCCGGCGCTGGCCGACATCGTCCGCAAGGCGGCCGAGGAGCGCTACGACGAGGGCTACGAGCGCGGCGTGCACGACCACGACGCCCAGGCGATCCTGCGGGCGCTGCTGCGGCTGCGCGCGGGGGCGGGGCTGCTGCGCTACCCGGGCCGGGCGCGCGCGGCCGCCCAGCTGTTCTGGGCGTTCGGGGCCGGCGAGGGCGAGCGGGAGGCCTGGCGCACCCGGGCGGTATCGCTGGCCCGCGCGCGCTCCACCTTCGGGTTCGGGTCCTCGTCGGCGATCACGGAGCTGCGCGCGGAGCTGTCCGGGGCGCTGGCGGCCTTCCTGGCGGAGGCGGCGCTGGCGGACCTGGCCGACACGGCGGACGCCGCGGGCGAGTACCTGTTCGAGGAGCTGGGCACCGGCCGGGCCGGGTTCGGCACCAGTGCGGGGGCCCACGCGCTGCTGGAGGCGTTCCGCGGCGCGCTCGGCGGCGCCTCGTCCGCCTCCTACGAGGAGTACGCCGCCGACCTGGCCGCGCTCCAGGGCACTGCCGAGCGGCGCCAGCTCGCCTCGGCCTGGATCGGGGCCCACCTGGCCTCGTCGGGACGGCAGGAGGAGCTGGGCGCCTTCCTGGAGGAGGCGGTCGCCGCGGAGCTGTGCGGGTCGCTGCTGCCCCGGCACGACTCTTCGGCGGAGCTGTCGGCCACCGTGGAGGGGCTGCTGGGCACCCACCCGCGGCTCCCGGGGCGGCGCCTGGAGCTGCGGCTGGACGAGTTCCTGGAGCGCACCCGGCGGTTCCGGGCCGAGCGGGTGCCGGCGTTCCGGGAGTACCAGCGGCGCCGCAACGCGCTGATCGCCTCGGAGCGGCGGCGGCTGCGGATCGAGGAGTACGTCCCCAAGGTGATGAGCTCCTTCGTGCGCAACCGGCTGCTGGACGAGTCCTACCTGCCGCTGATCGGCGACAACCTGGCCAAGCAGCTGGGGGCGGCCGGCGACGGGCGGCGCACCGACCAGAGCGGGCTGCTGCTGCTCATCTCCCCGCCGGGGTACGGCAAGACCACGCTGATGGAGTACGTGGCCAGCCGGCTGGGGCTGGTGTTCGTGAAGGTGAACGGCCCGTCCCTGGGGCACGCCGTCACCTCGCTGGACCCGGACGAGGCCCCGGACGCCACCTCCCGCCAGGAGGTGGAGAAGATCAACTTCGCGCTGGAGATGGGCTCCAACGTGCTGCTGTACCTGGACGACGTCCAGCACACCGACCCGGAGCTGCTGCAGAAGTTCATCTCGCTGTGCGACGGGCAGCGCCGCATGGAGGGCGTCTGGGAGGGCCGCACCCGCACCTACGACCTGCGGGGCAAGCGCTTCGCGGTGTGCATGGCGGGCAACCCCTACACCGAGCAGGGGCAGCGGTTCCGGATCCCGGACATGCTGGCCAACCGGGCCGACGTGTACAACCTGGGCGACGTGCTCTCCGGCAAGGAGGACGTCTTCGCGCTGAGCTACATCGAGAACGCCCTGACCTCCAACCCGGTGCTCGCGCCGCTGTCCGGCCGGGACCGCGGGGACGTGGAGCTGCTGGTGCGGATGGCCCAGGAGGACGACTCGGTGCGCCCGGACCGGCTGTCCCACCTCTACTCCCGGGTGGAGCTGGACCAGATCCTGGCGGTGCTGCGGAGGCTGCTGCGGGTGCAGGAGGTGGTGCTGGCCAACAACCAGGCCTACATCGCCTCGGCGGGCCAGGCGGAGGAGTNGGAGCCCCGGCCCGCCCCGCCGTACCGGCTGCAGGGGTCGTACCGGAACATGAACCGGCTGGCGGAGAAGATCGTCCCGGCGATGAACGAGGAGGAGCTGGAGGCGGCGATCGACGACCACTACCTGGGCGAGGCGCAGACCCTGACCTCCGGGGCCGAGGCGAACCTGCTGAAGCTGGCGGAGATCCGGGGGACGATGACCGCCGAGCAGTCCGAGCGCTGGCGCGAGGTGAAGGAGGCCTACGTCCGCTCCAAGACGCTGGCCGGGGACGGCGACGACCCGATCGGCCGGGCCGTGGGCGCCGTGGGCCTGCTCGCCGACAAGGTGGGGGCGGTGGAGACCGCCATCACCAAGGCGGCCGGCCGCTTCGGCGGCCCCGAGGGGGCGTAGGGGCCGGCGGTCGTGACCGTGGCGAGGGGCACCCCTGGGATACCGGGGTGCCCCTCGTCGTACTCCGCCTTTTCCACATGCCCCGATTCCCCGAAAGCCGTCCGCCCTCGCAGGTGCCCCCGTAGGCTCGCCCCGTGACCGATTCCGAGGGCCTCCCCTGCCCCTCCTGCGGTGAGAACACGCGCTACTGGATCGACGACCGCCTCGGCGGGCTGCCGCGGTGGATGCTGCCGCCGCGCAGAGAGGGGTGGATCGCCGACGACCTCGACGACCTGACCGACGACCCCAAGTGGACCGAACTGATCGACGGCGCGCTCGTCTTCCAGATGCACTCCGGGACGGTGTGGCATGCAGCGACGAAGGCGGATCTCAATCTGGCCCTGGGGCGGCCGCCGACGGGGACAGGACGGTTCTGGGCGGGATGACCGTGACCCTCGACCGCTACAACCGTTTCCTCACGGACGCCGTTGTCATCGAAGGGGCGGTCGACATGGACGCCACCACGCTCGACCCGAGGACGATTCCACTGTTCGTGGAGGTATCCGAGGACGAGACCCTGCACCGGGACCGCACGGTGAAGCCACAACGGTACGCAGCCTCGGGCATCCCCTTCTACTGGCGTGTGGAACCCGGGGAGGGAGAGGCCCGGGCAGTGGTCGTGCACACCTACGAGCTGGTCGGCGCGACACGCACGTACACGCCGACGGGCGTCCACCGCGAGCGGTTGAAAGTGCGCCGCCCGTTCATGGTGGACATCGACCTGACCGACCTGCGACAAGCCGCACGGGGGAGAAGGACATCGTGGTAGCCGACCGATGCGGCGGCCAACGGAAGGAACCGGGGAGCGACCGGTCGTTCGGCGGCGAGGGCGGGATCGACGGCACGGCCGGGCTGCGCCAGGAGGACACCTAACCTTGGAGGCATGTCCTGGTACACGCCGGTGGCCGCGGCCCCCGACCTCTCCGGGGAGCTGGCCACCGCCTGGACCGCGCGGGCCGGGGGCGCGGAGCACCTGCTGGTCCCGGACGGGTGTGTGGACGTCCTCTGGTTGAGCACCGGGCGCCTCGTGGTCTGCGGCCCCGAGACCTCCGGGTGGTCGTTCTCGCTGCCGGACGGGACCGAGGCGGTCGGCGTGCGCCTGCGGCCGGGACGCGCCGCCTCCGTGCTCGGCCTGGACACGCCCGGCGCGCTCAACCTCCGGGTGGACCTGGAGGACGTCCTCGGCACGCGGGAGCGGCGGATCCTCCTGGAGCGCCTGCACGGCGCGGCCGGACGGCACGAGCGCCTGGCCCTCCTTCAGCGGATGGTCCGGGAGCGCGCCGAGGACCGTCGCGCGTTCGGGGAGCCGCGGTCGCGCTCCGCCTCCACGGCCGCCGTGGTCTCCCGGGCGCTCACCGCGGCACCGGAGACCACCGTCGCCGCCCTGGCCCGGGAGACCGCCCTGAGCGAGCGGCAGCTGCACCGCCGGTGCGTGGCGGCGTTCGGGTACGGCCCCGCCGTGCTCCGCCGGATCCTGCGGCTCCAGCGCTTCCTCCGCCTGGCGCGGCACCCGGCCGCCACCACCGACCTCGGCGTGCTCGCGGCCATGGCCGGCTATACCGACCAGTCCCACCTCAACCGCGACTCCCGGGCCCTGGCCGGAGTGCCGCCGAGCGCGCTGCTCGGCATGCACCTGACCGACGGCGTGGGGGACATGCCGGGCGTCGGGTGAGGCCCGTCGAGGACGTCCGATCCGTACAAGCGGCCTGGCGGTCCTGCGCAGCAGACTGGCCCCATGAGCGAGATCTCCGAGCGCTACCGCGCGCTGGCAGCAGAGTTCACCCGCCGGGTCGAGGCCGTGCCCGACGAGCGCTGGGACGCACCCTCCCCCTGCGAGGGGTGGACGGCACGGGACGTGCTCGACCACATGCTGGACAACCACCGGAACATGCCGGCCTACGCCGGGCTGAAGCTCGACCTGCCCCGGACCGCCGCCGAGGACCCGGAGGGCGCGTGGGCCGACGCGGTCGCCGCCATGCAGGCCCTGCTGGAGGACCCGGCCCGGGCGGGCCACGAGTACGACGGCTACTTCGGCCGCACCAGCGTGGAGCGGACGGTGGACGAGTTCCTCGGCACGGACCTGCTCCTGCACGCCTGGGACATCGCCCGGGCCACCGGCCAGGACGAGGCGCTCCCCGCCGACGAGGTCCGGCGCGTCGCCGCCGACGCCCGGAACTGGGGGGAGGCGATCCGCATGGAGGGCGTCTGCGGCCCGGCGGTCCCCCTCCCGGAAGGAGCGAGCGAACAGGACCGCCTCCTCGCCTACTTCGGCCGCGACCCGCGCCNGGGCGCCCCCCCCCCCCCCCGCCGATGGGACGGGGCGTCGCCGGGCGCCGGACTCCGGTGGAGGCCGGACCCGGGACGTTGACTTCGAGTTAACTGGAACTTCTAGTCTTCTCACCGTCGAGCACGACGAGTCCGAGGAGACCCCCCGATGAGCGAACGCACGGCACCGGGCAGGGCCGGGACCAGGGAGTGGGTCGGCCTGGCCGTCCTCTCACTCCCGGTCTTCCTGCTCTCCGTCGACGTGACCGCCCTGCACCTCGCCCTCCCGCACCTGGCCGCCGACCTGGAGGCCACCGGGACCCAGCAGCTGTGGATCCTGGACGTCTACGGGTTCCTGCTGGCGGGGCTGCTGATCACGATGGGCACCGTCGGCGACCGCATCGGACGCCGGAGGCTCCTGCTGATCGGCGCGGCGGCCTTCTCCGCCGCCTCCCTGGCCGCGGCCTACGCCCCCAGCGCCGAGGCGCTCATCGCCGCCCGCGCCCTGCTGGGCATCGCCGGGGCGACCCTGATGCCCTCGACCATGTCCCTGCTCAAGAGCATGTTCCCCGACGACCGGCAGCGCGCCACCGCGCTCGCCCTGTGGATGGCCTGTTTCACCGCCGGCGCGGCCGCGGGACCGGTCATCGGCGGCCTGCTGCTGGAGGCGTTCTGGTGGGGCGCGGTCTTCCTCATGGCGCTTCCCGTCATGGGCCTGCTCCTGGTCACCGCCCCGTTCCTGCTGCCCGAGTTCCGCTCCCCCGCTCCCGGGCGCCTCGACCCGCTGAGCGCGGTCCTGTCCCTGGGGGCGCTCCTGCCCTTCATCTACGGCCTCAAGAAGGCCGCCGAGGGCGGCGGCCCCGAGCTCCTGGCGGTGTTCGCGTTCGCCGCCGCCGCCGGCTGGCTCTTCGTCCGGCGCCAGCTGCGCCTGGAGGACCCGCTGCTGGACCTGTCGCTGTTCCGGATGCGCGTCTTCTCCGCCGGACTGGGCTCCCTGCTCGCCGCGAACCTCGTGATGGGCGGCGTGATGCTGCTGTTCATCCAGTACCTGCAGATGGTCAAGGGGCTGTCGCCGGCGGCCGCCGGCGCGTGGCTGCTCCCCTTCTCCCTGGCCTCCATGGCCGCCTCGCTCGCCGCCCCCGTCCTGGCCCGGCGGTTCGGCGTCAAGCCGACCATGCTCGCCGGGCTGGCCCTGGCCGCCGCCGGCCTGGTCGCGGCCGCCCTGTACCTGGCGCCCGACACCCCCGCGGTGTGGACGGGCACCGTCGCCGCGGTCATCGCCCTGGGCATGACCCCGCTGGGCATGCTGGNGGGCGCCCGCCGTCAACGAGACCTTCGGCGAGATGGGGGTCAGCCTGGGCGTGGCCGTGATGGGCGCGCTGGCCGCCGCCTTCTACCGCCCGCTCATGGCGGACTCCCTCCCCGCCGGGACGCCCGAGGAGGCCGCCGGTCCCGCACAGGACAGCCTGGCGGGCGCCGTCTCGGCGGCCGGGCACCTGCCCGCCGAGGCCGGATCGGAGCTGGTCTCCGCCGCGCACACGGCGTTCCTCGGCGGCTTCGCCGCCACCTGCGTCACGGCGCTCGCCGTGATCGCCGCCGTCGCCGTCGTCATCGCGCGGTACCTGACGACCGGATCGCGCCCCGAGGACGCCCGCCCGACGCCCGCGGCAGCGCACGGCGGCACACGGCACGACGCCCCCTGAACACCGAACGCACGACCGAAGGAGACCCTGCAATGTCCGAGAACGACCGCCTGCATGTCGCCGTGATCATCGGAAGCACCCGCGAGGGCCGGTTCGGCCCGGTGCCGGCGCGGTGGATCGCCGAGCGGGCGCGGGAGCACGGCGGCATGGACGTGGACCTGGTCGACCTCGCCGAGGCCGCGCTGCCCGCCGTCCTAGGCGGGAGCGACGGGCCGCCCGGGACCGTCACCGCGCTCGGGCACCGCCTGGAGGCCGCCGACGCCTTCATCGTGGTCACCCCGGTCTACAACCGCGGCTACCCGGCCTCCCTGAAGAACGCCGTCGACTGGTACTTCGAGGAGTGGAGCCGCAAGCCGGTCGGCTTCGTCTCCTACGGCGGCGCGGGCGGCGGCCTGCAGGCCGTGGAGCAGCTGCGCACCGTGTTCAACGAGGTGCACGCCCACACGGTGCGCAGCGCCGTGGCGATCAGCGACTTCTGGAAGCGGTTCGACGGCGACGGCCGCCCCGCCGACCGGGGCACCGAGGGCGCCGCCAAGGAGATGCTCGACGAGCTGACCTGGTGGGCACACGCGCTCAAGGAGGCCCGTGCCAGGTACCCCCTCGCCGCGTGACCCGCGGCCGGGAACCGGCCGCCACCATGCAGCGGTGCGTCCTCCGGCCGCCTGGCACACGCCCCCGTCTCGCCTCCGAGGTCCGGCCCCTTCCGCCCGCTCTCCAGGCGCATCGGGGCATCCCGGGCGGTCGCCGGTGGCCGCCCCGACCGCCTTCAACAGCTGACACTGGGATCCCTGGTCCCGGTCGCGGGAATCCCCGTTCGGCCCACCCGTTCGGCGACCGAGTTCGATCGTCTGTCAGAATTCGCAGGGTTCACTTCACCGTCCACGAACGGTTAGTTTGCTCGGGAAGGCCTGGTACGCCCGGATTCCTGCGCCATGTGGGGATAGCAGACGAGGAGGGACGGTGGAGCAGAACGACACCGCGACCCGTCCTGCGACGCGCGGCCGGGCAGCCGCGGGTGCAGGGGCGAACGCGGTCGAGATCGTCGCACCCCGGCTGTCCTGGGGCGTCACCGCGGTCGTCTTCATCGGCCTGTGCCTGATGTCGTTCTCCATCGTCCTCGACCAAGGGCACGGCCCCGGGCCGACCGCAGCGGCCGCCGTCGGCATGGCCGCCCTCTTCGCCCTGCAGATGGCGCAGTGCCGTTTCGCCGGGAGCCCTGCCCACCTGAACCGGGCACGGGCCGCCCTGACCGCTCAGGCCGTCCTCGCCTACGCCCCGATCCCCTACTTCGGCGTGGCGTGGACCTCGATGCCGATCTTCTTCGCCGGCAGCGCTCCACTCGTGCTGCCCCCGCTCTACGGGTGGGCCTGCTTCGCCGCGGTCGTCGTCGGCGACGTGCTCATACAGGCCTCCTACACCTCCGATCCGACGGTCCTCGGCTACGCCGCGGACACTACCGCGGTCTTCAGCCTGGCCGTGTACGGACTGTCCCACCTGCGTACGGTCACGAAGCGGATGCGCACCGCCCAGGAGCGGCTGGCCGACGCCGCAGTGGCCCGGGAGCGCCTGCGCTTCGCCCGCGACCTGCACGACGTGCTCGGCTACAGTCTGTCCTCGATCATCCTCAAAGCCGAACTCGCCCATCGGATGGTCCCGACCCGGCCCGCCCAGGCGCAGCAGGAGGTCGAAGAGCTCCTGACCACCGGGCGGCAGGCGCTGGCCGACGCCCGATCGGTCGCTCACGGATACCGCGACCTGTCGCTGGACGACGAGTGCCGCTCGGCGCACTCGATCCTCACCGCCGCCGGCGTCGACCTTCGGCTCCGCGCCGACTACCAGGACCCTCCCCCGCGGGTCGGCACCGTTGTGGCCACCCTGATCCGGGAAGGCGTTACCAATCTGCTCCGCCACAGCGAGGCCGGGAGCTGCACGATCTCCCTGATGCAGACACCGGAACGGATCACCGCGGAAATCGTCAACGACGGCGCGCCCGGCTTCGGCGCCGGGGGCGCGCCCCGGCTCGGGGGAAGCCTGCGCGACCTGGCCCACCGCGCGGACAGCCTCGGCGGGTCGCTCACCGCGGATTTCCTCGGCGGAGACCGGTTCCGACTGGCGCTGGAGCTGCCGCTCCCCTCCTCAGGGTCCGGAGCGCCCCTGATCCCGGCAGAGCACTGACGGCCTCCCCCGGCTACGGCCGTCCACCGGGCGGCCCTGGCCGCCGTTCCGGGCATTCCCCGTAGATCCCGGATCCTTCCTTGCGCCCCGCTTCTCCACTGGATCCGTCACGGGATAGTTTGGCCTGGGAGCCGGATTCGGGGCGCTTCCGCTCGGCGCCCTTTCAATGGAGCATGGCCCCGGTCGGCCGCCCGCGTCGACCAGACGCCGCCTGCGAGAGGGAACGACGCCGTGACGACGGGACCGGACGTGTCCACCACCGCACCTCCCCCCACGACCGACGCCATGGCTCCGACCTTCGCCTGGGCCGTATCGCTCACGGCCGTGGTCGCCTTCTTCCTGAGCCACCTGCAGATCACCTACGTCCACCCGTTCCCCGCACCGTCCCACCGCGCCGCCGCGTTCGCGGTGCTCCCCCTGATGCTCCTGCTGCAGATGCTGTTGTGCGTCTGGTACGGCCGGGCGGACCGGCGCACCGCCTGCCGTGCCGCCCTGGCCGGGCAGGCCGTCCTGGTCTTCGCGCCGCCGCTGCTCTTCCACGACGCGTGGACGGGCATATCGGGGTACCTGGCCGGTGGCGCATTGCTGACCCTGGGACCCCGCACCGGCTGGGGCGGCTTTGCCGCGACGGTGGCGGGTGTGACCGCGGTGCACGCCTGGTACAACCCGCTTCCGCTCAGCGCGCCTGCCGGACCGCTGTTCATGTGCGTGCAGGCGGTGGTCACCGGCCTGATCATCTATGGTCTGACCCGGTTCCGGAAGATGGTGGTCGACCTGCACGAGGCGCAGACGGCGCTCGCCGAGGCGGCCGTGGTGCGCGAGCGGCTGCGGTTCGCCCGCGACCTGCACGACCTGCTCGGGTACAGCCTCTCGGCGCTCACCCTCAAGGCCGAGTTGGCGCACCGGCTGATCCCCACCCGCCCCTCGCAGGCCCGGAACGAGCTGTCCGAGCTCCTCGACACCGGCCGCCGCTCCCTGGCCGACGTGCGCGCCGTCGCCCACGGCTACCGCGACCTGTCTCTGGAGGAGGAGTGCGTCTCGGTCCGCTCGATCCTGACCACAGCCGGGGTGAACGTGCGCATGGAGGCCGACCACGGCGAGCTTCCCACCCAGCTGGGGACCGTGGTCGCGACCGTGCTGCGGGAAAGCGCCACCAACCTGCTGCGCCACAGCAAGGCCGAGAACTGCAGGGTCTCCATCCGGGACGAGGGGGACCGGGTCACGGCCGCGTTCGCCAACGACGGGGTGCGTTCCGGGGGTGACTCCCTGGACGACGGGGGCGCTCCTGGAGCGGGGGGCGCACGCGCCTCCGGCGGCCTGGACAATCTGGCCGACCGCGCTGCGGCTCTCGGCGGCACTCTGACCAGCGGCGTCGACCCCGACGGCTGGTTCCGGGTCACCGTGGACCTCCCCAAGCGTCCCCCCCACGACGCCGCCGGCCCGACCGCCTGAGACCGACGGGCCGCGCTCGGTCTGAGCGGGTGGGCCGGTCCGGTCCCATCCCCCTCGAAAGCCGTGCGCGAGGGGCGGCGCGCCGGGGCCGGTGACACACCGTCGCGCACAGCCGCCCACCGCGGCGGGCACCGCGCGAGGCGTTCCTCAGCGCCCCGCCATGACCTCGTCACAGGGTTCCAAGTGACGGAGAACCGGAATCGGGCAATGAATTCGAACACTTCATTCAGTGATTCTCTAATATTGCCTCGAACCGGGCTAGAAAATAGCATCTAGACACTGTATCGGCGAAAGTCTCAGTCATTCCCGCATCCGAGGAGTAAACCCCGGAAACGCACCCACGCCCCCGCCGCGCCGACGGGGCAACGCGTTCCCGGGAGACCGACGACGGAACCTCAGAAGGACGGAACATGACAAGTCCCTTCGTTTCCCCGGGCGAGGCGGCGGGCATCGGAGCGGAGCCGCCCGCCACACTCACGCTCCGCACCGCGCCGCTCGTCGCACGGACGGTCGGCCGATCCGCCCGCGGGGTCCGCGTCACCGCCCCCGCGAAACCCCCCCCGACCGCCACCGGAAATCAGCGGCACGCGTTCTTTCGTTTGCTGCGATAACTCCTGGTTTCCTTCCCGCGCCAGCTCCCCGTGATCCCGGGCGCTGCCGTCTCGCCCGATCGACCTCTCCGGAGGGGCAGAATGAGCGATACCGCACAAAAATACGCATCGGAAATGCGCGGAGCGCCGCTCCCCACGGTTTCGGAGCCCGCCGTCAAGCAGCGGAGCACCCCGCTCCTCCCCGGACCGGTTCCCGCCCCGCCGGGCGGGGCGGGAACCGAGAAGCTCCTCAAGGAACTGTCCGATGAGCTCTTCGCCTCCCTGCGCCGCGCCGACCAGCGCAGCAGGGGCACCGAATACCTGCGCGGGCTGCTGACCACGCCGGGCCGCAAGACCATCCGCAACATGGCCGCCCTGATCGGAGGCACCGGGACCGGCCAGAGCCTGCACCACTTTATCTGCAGCTCCACCTGGGACTGGGTGCCGGTGCGGCGGGCGCTGGCCGAGTACCTGGTCCGCACGGCGCCCCCGCGCGCCTGGGTGGTCCGGCCCCTGCTCATCCCCAAGACCGGCCGCCACTCAGTGGGCGTGGGGCGCTACGGGGGCCAGGAGTCGCCGATGAGCGCCCAGATGGCGATGGGGGTGTGGGCCGCCTCCGAGGCCTTCACCGGCCCGGTCCACTGGCACCTCCGGCTGCCCGCCTCCGACGGCGCTCCCGACGCCGGGGGCGGCGTCGACGCCGGGCTGGAGGTGCTCACCGAATGGGGCCTCCCTCCCCGGCCGGTCGTACTCGACCTGGAGGGGGAGGCCGCCGCACCGGCGATGCGCCGCCTGCGCGCGGCGGGACTGCACCCGGTCGCCCGGATCACCGGTGACGTTCCGCTGGCGGTGGTGGACCCGGCGCTGGTCGGCCACGGGGGGCGGGTGATGCNCCTGCGCGCCGCGCAGGACCTGCGCCGCCCGGTGCGCGGAACCGGGGGCGGCCCGCACACCCGGCCGCGCGGGCCGCGCCGCCCCCACGCGGGACGGCCGGACGTGGCGGCGGCGGTGCGCGTCCGACTGGCGGACCGGCCCAACGCGGACACGGGGCTCGTACTGGTGGGGCTCGGCCCGGCGGACCGCTTCTGGCCCCGGGAGATGTGGCTCTCGGCACTGCCCTACCCGCAGAGCACGGTCGCCGTCCCGGCCTACAGGGGACTGCTCCGCCTGACCGAGCATGCCCAGGACACCGTCGGCGAACGCGTGGGGCTCCGCGACTATGCTGGACGCTCTTACGTCGGCTGGCACCGCCACGCCACTCTGGCCTCCGCCGCACACGCGGTGGCCTCGCTCTCCTCCTGACCTCGATCTCCCTGGACGGACCGGGGACGACAGGAATCGGAATCGGCCGGGACGCGCCCACCGGGTGCTCCCGGCCGCACTCGTTCTCCCGCCCGCCGCCCCGGAACGGGGCCCGCATCCCCTGCGCAGGCGCCGCATAGGCTTCGCCGAGGGAGGGGCCCTGCTCCGCCCTCGGCCTGCCGGGCGCCCGCCCCCTAAAGCGGCCTTGGGGCATCGGAATCCGAGACGGCGGAACCACAGCTCTCAGCGGTCGCGCAATGGAGAGCGGCCTCCCCGCCCGCCTTCACCAGGGCGGGGCCGGGCACATTGCAGGTTGCCACGCCGAGGGGCGGTGAAGCGCTGAGGCCCCGTGCCCTGGTCCCCGCATGGCGACCGCTCCCGCTGAACCGGGGCCACGGTCCGGTCACCGGCCCCGACGCGCACAGGAGGAGCCGTGAAATCCTCATGCCTCTCCAGTGCACTGGTCACGAGGGCGGCATGAGGCCGTGTGCTCCGTGTACCTGACGAATTCCCCTTCGGCCTTTGGCCGCCCGCTCGGCGGTCCGCACATGATGATCTCCGCACACCGCAGTGCGGCCGGTGGCCCCCGGGGTCACCGCCCTCCTCGCTCCCAAGGCCGCAAAGGAGTCCGTCATGGACGACACCGCCCTGCTCGAAATCGGCTCCCGAACCGCCCTCCAGCAGCCCGACTGGTCCCAGGACGCCTTCCTGCCCACCGTCCGGCGCACCTTGGGCGCCCGGCCGCCGCTGGTGCGCGCGAGCGACACCGACCGGCTGCGCCGGATGCTGGCCGACGTGGCCGAAGGCCGCTCCCTCGCCGTGATCGCCGGAGACTGCGCCGAGGACCCGGCCGAGTGCACCGCACCCGACGTCGCCGGTAAGGCCGGGCTGGTGGAGCTGGCGGCCGGCGCCCTGCAGATCGCCGGACGACGCCCGGTGGTGCGTGCGGCGCGCATCGCCGGACAGGCCGCCAAGCCCCGGTCCCGGCCGACCGAGGTCCTCGACGGCGTCGAGCTTCCCGCCTACCGCGGGCACATGGTCAACGGCCCCGAGCCCGACCCCGCCGTGCGGGTGCCCTCCCCCGCGCGCCTGCTGTCCGCCTACTCTTCGGCCCGCTCGGTGATGGGCCACTTGGGCTGGCTGGGCTCGGGCGCCCAGAAGGACCCTGCCGTGTGGACCGCCCACGAGGCCTTGCTGCTGGACTACGAGCTGCCGCTGATCCGCCCTGTCGGCGACGGTCGACAGCTGCTCACCTCGACGCACTGGCCCTGGATCGGCGACCGCACCCGCGGCCTGGACGGAGCGCACATCGCCGTCCTGTCCGGTGTGGCCAACCCTGTCGCCTGCAAGATCGGCCCCTCCATCGACACCGCTGAGCTGGTGGAGCTGTGCTCCCGCCTGGACCCCGGCCGCGAGCCCGGGCGGCTCACCCTGGTCGCCCGGATGGGCGCGGGGANGGCGCCCGCCGTGCACGAGGCGGGCCACCCGGTGGTGTGGCTGTGCGACCCGATGCACGGCAACACCGTGACCACCCCGTCCGGTCTGAAGACGCGGCACACCGAGGCGATGGTCCGCGAGATCGCCGAGTTCCAGGAGGCGGTGCGCGGCGCCGGCGGCGTCGCCGGCGGGCTGCACCTGGAGGCGACCCCGGAGCAGGTCACCGAATGCGTCCGCGACCGCGGGCACGAGCATGAGGTGGCCGGCAAGTACACCAGCTTCTGCGACCCGCGGCTCAACCCGGCGCAGGCGGTGGAGGTGGCCTCGGCATGGTCGGCCTGACCCCGGCCCGGCGGCAGACCGCCGGACCGGCCGGGGGTCTGTCCCGCATTCCGCCCGGGGCGGCGGGGCCGACCACCGTGGGGCCCTGCACGGAAGCCGGGAACAGCACCGGCTCCGCGTCCCGCTCGGGCGCACGGCCGGGCCCGAGGACCCCGCCCGGCACATCCCCCGCACACCCTGACCGTCGACGGAGGCGCGACGCTGGGCGCCTGACGCCCGCGGCCTCCCCGGCCCACCGGAGGACGACCATGCCAGCGATCCCGCCCATCCCCGCCTACCCCATGCCCGCCGAGGGCGACCTGCCGGCGAACACCGCCGCATGGACGCCCGACCCCGACCGCGCGGTCCTGCTCCTGCACGACATGCAGCGCTTCTTCCTGCGCCCCTTCGCCGGGACCGGGGCGCTCCACGACGACCTGGTCGGCAACTGCGCCCGGCTGCGCCGCGCCTGCGCCGCGCTCGGCGTGCCCGTCGCCTACACCGCCCAGCCCGGCGGCATGTCCACCGACCAGCGCGGCCTGCTCAAGGACTTCTGGGGGCCGGGGATGACCGTGTCCCCCGAGGACCGCGAGGTGGTGCCCGAGCTGGCGCCGGCGGCCGCCGACTGGACGCTGACCAAGTGGCGCTACAGCGCCTTCCACCGCACCGACCTGCTGGAGCGGCTGCGCGCCGGCGGGCGCGACCAGCTCATCGTCGCCGGGGTCTACGCCCACGTCGGCGTGCTGATGACCGCGGTGGACGCGTTCACCAACGACATCCGGGCCTTCGTGGCCGCCGACGCGGTCGCCGACTTCTCCCCCGGCTTCCACCGCCTGGCCCTGGACTACACCGCCCAGCGCTGCGGGATGGTCGCGCTGACCGGGACCCTGGTCGACGCCCTGGAGGGCGCCGCCGACGCGTCGGCGGCCCGCGAGGAGGTGACGGTATGAGCGCCGGAAGCGCCCTGCTGGAGGAGGTGCTGGCCGGCCGCAGGGACACCTTCGCCCTGCTGCACCGGCCCGAGTCGGCGGCCGGCCCGGACGCGGTGGAGGTGCTGGCCGGTCCGGCGTCCACCGCCCAGAGCCTGGCCGACCTGCCCGTCGCCCCCGAGCCCGTCGCGGACCCCGGGGGCGGCGCGGCCCCCGAGCGGCACGAGCTGCTCGCCCTGGTCCCCTACCGGCAGATCCACGAGCGCGGGTACGCCTGCGCCGACGACGGCGCCCCGCTCATCGCACTGCGCGTGCAGGAGCAGGGGCGGGTGCCGCTGGCCGGGTTCTGCGACCGCGTCCCCGACACCGGGATCGCGCTGTCCGACGGCGGGTTCGACGTGGACGACGCCTCCTACGCGGCCACCGCCCGCCGGATCATCGACGGGGAGATCGGCAGCGGGGAGGGCGCGAACTTCGTGCTGAAGCGCTCCTTCACCGCGACCATCGACGGGTTCTCCGCGGCGAGCGCCCTGACCCTGTTCCGCCGCCTGCTGCGCCAGGAGTCCGGCGCCTACTGGACCTTCGTGGTGCACACCCCGCACGGCACGTTCGTCGGAGCCTCCCCCGAGCGGCACGTCAGCCTGGACCGGGGCACCGCGGTGATGAACCCGATCAGCGGCACCTACCGCTACCCGTCCTCCGGGCCGGCGCTGGAGGGGGTCAAGGCGTTCCTCGCCGACCGCAAGGAGGCCGACGAGCTCTACATGGTGGTGGACGAGGAGCTCAAGATGATGGCCCGGATCTGCGACTCGGTCCCCCGGGTGGTCGGTCCGCGGCTCAAGGAGATGGCCCGGGTCGCACACACCGAGTACCACATCGAGGGGGCGAGCTCCCGGGACCCGCGGGAGATCCTGCGCGAGACCATGTTCGCCCCGACCGTCACCGGCAGTCCCCTGGAGAGCGCCTGCCGGGTGGTGGCCCGCCACGAGCCCGAGGGGCGCGGCCACTACAGCGGCGCGGTCGCGCTGATCGGCCGGGACGCCGGCGGCGGGCGCGCCCTGGACTCGGCCATCCTCATCCGCACCGCGGAGATCTCGCCGCAGGGCGGGTTGCGTCTGGGGGTGGGCGCGACCCTGGTGCGCCACTCCGACCCCGAGGCCGAGGTGCAGGAGACCCGCGCCAAGGCCGCCGGGATGCTCGCCGCCCTGGAGGCGGACCGGTCGCGCGGGCTGGCCGAGCACACCGAGGTCCGCTCGGCGCTGGCCAGCCGCAACGACCAGGTGTCCGGGTTCTGGCTGGGGCGGGCCGAGCGGGCGGCCGTCCCGGAGCTGGTCGGCCTGGACGTGCTGGTGGTGGACGCCGAGGACACCTTCACCTCGATGCTGGCCCACCAGCTGCGCGCCCTGGGCCCGCGTGTGGAGGTGCGCCGCTACGACGAGCCGTTCCGGCTGGAGGGGCGCGGCCTGGTGGTGATGGGCCCCGGGCCGGGCGACCCGCGGGACACCGCGCACCCCAAGATCGCAGCCGTGCGCCGGGCCGTCCGGGAGCTGCTGGAGTCCCGGGCGCCGTTCCTGGCGGTGTGCCTGAGCCACCAGGCGCTCTGCCTGGAGCTGGGGCTGGAGGTGGTGCGCCGGGACACCCCCAACCAGGGCGCCCAGCACACCGTCGACCTGTTCGGCCGCCCGGAGCGCGTGGGCTTCTACAACACCTTCGCCGCGCGCTGCGCCGAACCGGAGTTCGTCCCCGCCGGGGCCTGCCCCGGTCCGGTCGAGGCGGCCCGCGACACGGGGACCGGCGAGGTGCACGCCCTGCGCGGGCCCGGCTTCGCCTCGATGCAGTTCCACCCCGAGTCGCTGCTGACCCGAGACGGCGTGGGCATCCTGGCCCGGACCCTGGCCGGCGTGGTGCAGCCGGACGCCGTGCCCGCCTGAGGCCTGGGGGCGGCGGGCTCCCAGCTGGGGATCCGCCGCCCCCGCCCCGGTCAGTACCGCGCCCCTCACGGCCGCACGGCACCGGTTTCGGTATCGGGACAGGCGAACAGAGCGTGCGCTTGGACGTCGATGCGGTGCCCATGCCGCATCGGTACGTTGGGCGCCGGCCGATGCCCTGCGCGGGTTCATCCGCTCCCTCTCTCTCCCGGCTGGCGGCGCGGGCGGGCGCCGCTCCCGCACAGCGGTTTCCACCAGGCGGGGTTGTCGGCGTACCAGGCCACGGTGCGAGCCAGCCCGCGATCGAAAGGAATGAGCGGGGCGTATCCCAGTTCCTCACGGATCCGGGTGTCGTCCACCGAGTAGCGGCGGGCGTTGCCGACTCGGTCGTTGACCCACTCGATCGCCGATTCGTCGCCGCCGCACAGCTCCAGTAGCAGCTCGGTCACCTCCAGATTGGTGCGGTGCTCGCCTCCGCCGACGTTGTAGACGCGGCCCGCGCGTCCGCGGGTGAGCACCAGGTGGACGGCGCGGCAGTGGTCGTCGACGTGCAGCCACTCGCGCACGTTGCCGCCGTCCCCGTAGAGGGGCACCTTCCGCCCCTCCAGCAGGCGGGTGATGAAACGCGGGATGAGTTTGGCCGGGTGCTGGTAGGGCCCATAGCTGTCGGCGCACCGAATGACGGACACGTCCAGCCCGTGGGCACGGTGGTAGGCCAGGGCCATGAGGTCGGAACCGGCCTTGGAGGCGGAGTAGGGCGACCTGGGAACGACCGGCTCGCCCTCACTCCAGGATCCTGCGTCGATGGAGCCGTAGACCCTGTCGGTGGAGGCGACGACGACACGGCGGGTGCCCGCGTTCAGCGCGGCCTCCATGAGCATCTGGGTCCCCACCACGTTGGTGCGGGCGAGCGCGCCCGCACCGTCAGCGGAGCGGTCCACACGGCTCTCGGCAGCGAAGTGGACCACGGCCTCGTGCCCGGGAACGAGCCCGTCCAGCAGGACAGCGTCGCAGACATCGCCGCGCACGAGGGCCAGCCGGGGGTGGCCCACCGGCAGGTTCGCCGTGCCGCCCGGCCGGGCCAGCAGGTCCAGCACGGTGACCTCGGCGCCCTCATAGCCCGGGTAGCCGCCGTCGAGCAGTCTCCGGACATAATGCGAACCAACGAATCCCGCGCCTCCGGTCACAAGGATTCTCATTCCTGCACCTCCTTTTCCCGCACCGGCCGGAGCCGGACAGGGAAGCGGCGCGACCCTGATTACCCGGGCCGCGAATTCGCCACCACCCTTCGCCCCCGAAGCCCCCGGAGAAAGCCGCACCCGCCCGCTTTGTCATCTCCTTCCGATCATCCTCCCCCGCGTTCCTGGCCGCCACCGCACGGCGAAGAGATGAACGCCGGCCGCGAAGATTCCTCGGGAACCGGCGAACGCGCCGGCACACGGGACTGCCATGAAAAATTCACCAGTCCATCGATGCCGGCCTCACTACCGGGGCAACCACCCTGGAAAGCGACGCCCCCCATGATCTGAGGACTCCGCCCGCCCCGGCACCTTCCGGCCTAAATCGTCCGCACCCCAGGAACGCCGAGGGAAGTGCTTGCACCACGGAATCATATGTGAATTTCTCACACGGGACCCTTGCCCCGGACAGCCGCCCCCGTGAACGCCGCCGCCTCTGCCGAACCCGCCTCCCAGGAACCGCGCCGGCGCGTGGTGGCCGAGCGGAAGGGAGAACGCTCCGTCCCCGCACCTCGGCGGCGGGCGGTGCGCCTGACGGAGGGCACGGCCCGTTCCAAGCGGGCCCCGGGTCCACGGTTCACAGGCCCGGCATGATGAACCCATGCGCCCACCCATGAGACGTGCACTATGTCCGACAAGTCCCATCTAGCGAGAATGTCTCCCGTTCCGATCGAACAGAAACCGGATCGCAAAGGAGACTGCAATGTCGGCGACAGCCCTTTCCACTCAGTCCTCCATCGAGGCGGAGCTGCAGATCGACGTCTTCGACAGCTGGTCTCTGCCCTCGGAGGTCATCGCCGGCGCCACCGGCTGCCGCTGCGGTCTGGCGCCGCGGCGCACCCCCGCCCCGGAGCGCACGCCCGTCCCCGCCCCCGCGCCCGTCCCCGCGTGAACGCGAACCCCCGCCGACGCCGCTGAACCTCCCGGCGCAGAGCACTCACCGCCCTGCGCCGGGAGGGCTTGGCCGCCGGGGCCGGAGAGGCCCCTCATCCGCCTCCGGCCCTGTGAGGAATTCACATACGCGTGGATGACGAACGCGCTGCCGGTACAGGCGCGCGGACGGCCAGAATGAGTCTGCCCCGCTCACCCTGAACGAAGGACCCCTACCGACCCCACCCCTAGGACGCTCCTCCCCGGACGCAGGAGGCCCCGGATGACCCTCGCACCGACCGCCGAGACGACACCGACGCCGTTGGACCGCGCCGCCTCTGCCACCGCTGCCGCCACTGCCGAAAGGGTGGTCTGAGATGCGCCCGGCCGTACCCGACAGCGACCGGCGCGAAGACCGCGGAAGCCGGGAACCCCTCGACCGGGGCGCGGCCCCGGAGCCGCTGGGCTTCCGGGCCGGGCTGCGCGCCGAGACCGTCCCCGGCGAGGGCGTCTACCTGTTCTCCGAGACCGGCGTGACCACCCTGCGCGGCGCCGGGATCGAGGCGCTCGCCCCGCTCCTGGACGGCACCCGCGACCTCGGCGCGCTCCGGCGGAGCGCGCCCGCAGGCCTGTCCCCCGACGCCGTCGACCGGATCATCGGCCGTCTGCGCGAGGCCGGCCTGGTCGCCCCGACCGCGCCGCAGCCGCCCGCCCAGGCCGCCTACTGGGAGGCCGCGGGGCTGGTGCCGGCCGCGGTCGCCCGCGCCACCGACGCCGCCCCCGTCCAGCCGGTCTCCGTCGGCGGCGCCGACGCCACCGCGGCGCTGCGCGCCCTGGCCGGCACCGGGCTGCGTACCGCCGACGCGGTCGCGCACCGCCCCGGCACCGGCTACGCACCGGCCGACGGCTCCGCCCTGTCGGTGGTGCTCTGCGGCGACTACCTGGACGCCGGCCTGGACGAGATCGACGCCGCGCACCGGGCCCGGGGCCGCCCCTGGCTGCTCGCCCGCCCCACCGGGGCCCGGGTGTGGATCGGCCCCTTCTTCACCCCGGGCCAGGGCGGCGCCTGCTGGCACTGCCTCGCCCACCGGCTGCGCTTCCACCGCCAGGCGGAGCTGCGCGCCCAGCGCGACCTGCGCCTGACCGGTCCCGTCGCGTGCCCCTCGCCCACCGTCCCCGCGCTCTCCTCAGCGGCACTGGGGATCATCGCCCTGGAGGCGGCCAAGTGGACGGCGGGCCACCGCGACGGGAACCAGCGCGCGGTGTGGACCCTGGACAGCCTCACTCTGCAGACCCGCCACCACGAGCTGCGCGCCCGCCCGCAGTGCGCCTACTGCGGCAACCCCGGCCTGGTGCGCGCCCGGACACGGCGCCCCGTGGAGCTGCACCCCCGCCCCAAGACGCCCGATGGCGCCACCGGGCACCGCTCGCGCGCCGCCGAGGACGTGCTGGCGGACTTCGGCCACCTGGTCAGCCCGGTCACCGGCCTGGTCAAGGAGCTGCGCGCCGACCCCTCCGCGCCGCCCGGGGCGCACATCTACCGCAGCGGCCCCAACATCGCCGCCGCCTGGACCGACCTGGAGCAGATGCGCATGGTCACCCGGGCGGAGAACGGCGGCAAGGGCACCACCGACCTGCACGCCCGGGTCAGCGCGCTGTGCGAGGCCCTGGAGCGGCACAGCGGCGCCTACCACGGCGACGAAGAGGTGGTCCGCGGCAGCTACGCCGAGCTGGCCGACCGGGCCGTGCACCCGGACGCGTGCATGCTCTACGACCCGCGGCAGTACCCCGGCCGGGAGCGCTGGAACGCCGAGCACGGCCCCTTCCAGCACGTGTGCGACCCGTTCGACGACCACTCCCCCCTGGACTGGACCCCGGTGTGGTCGCTGACCGGCGAGCGCACGCGCCTGCTGCCCACCGCCCTGCTCTACTTCGGCGCGCCGCACGAGCCGGGCTGGGCCCCGGTGGTGGCCGACTCCAACGGCAACGCGGCCGGGACCAGCCTGGAGGACGCGGTCCTGCAGGGCGCCCTGGAACTGGTGGAGCGGGACGCGGTGGCGCTGTGGTGGTACAACCGCACCCGGCAGCCGGGCGTGGACCTGGACGCCTTCGCCGACCCGTGGGTGGACCGGATGCGCGAGGCGTTCGCCGACGCCGGGCGGCGGCTGTGGGTCCTGGACGTCACCTCCGACCTGGGCGTGCCCGCGATGGCCGCCGTGTACCGCAACACCGGCCCGGGGCCGCAGAACGTGATGTTCGGCTTCGGCGCCCACCTGGACGCCCGCACCGCACTGCGCCGGGCGGTGGCCGAGGCCTGCCAGATGATCCCGTGCGCGGAGGGGGTCCGGGGCTCGGACGACCCCGACGCGGCCCGCTGGCTCGCCGGGCCCGGCACCGACGGCGCCCCCTACCTGCTGCCCGACCCGCAGCGGCGCCCGCTGCGGCCCGCCGACTACAGCGGGGCCGCCGGCGACGACCTCGCCGCCGACGTGCGCACCCTGCGCGACCGGTTCGCCGCGGCGGGCCTGGAGACGCTGGTGCTCGACCAGACCCGGCCGGACATCGGGCTCCCGGTGGCCAAGGTCATCGTGCCGGGCCTGCGCGGCTTCTGGTCCCGGTTCGCCCCGGGCCGCCTCTTCGACGTCCCCGTGGAGCTGGGCAGGCTCACCGCGCCGACGCCGTACGAGGAGCTGAACCCGGTCCCCATATTCCTGTGACCCTTGGACGGCAGATGTTCCAGCACGGCGGCGGGGCACACCCCCAGCGACTGCTCTCCCTCATCGACGGCGCCCTGGTCGAACAGGGCGGCGACGGTTCGCTGACCGTCGCCTCGCAGTGGGGGGACGTCCGCGTCGCCGAACCCGGACCCGCCGTGCGGACGCTGCTGGACCGGATGTCGCTGGGCCCGGTCTGCCCGGACAACGTGCTCCCCCCGGAGGGCCCCGAGCGGGACCGGGAGCGGGGGGAGCTCCGGCGCGTGCTGCACGAGCTGGACGGGTGCGTGGTCCACTCGCTGTCCGACGGGAACCTGGGCGGGCCGGTGCTGTCCGTAGAGCCGGTCGCGCCGCGGGCCCGGTTCGCCCCGCCGCTGCCGACCGAGCCCGCGCCGGGGCTGGTGGTGCGGGTGTCCCGGTACGCGGTGGTGCGCACCTCGGGCACCCGGATGCTGGCCGAGTCCCCGCTGGCGCTGCACCGCGTGGTGCTGCACCGGCCCGAGGCGCTGCGGGTGATCGGGGCCCTGGCCGCACCGGTGGGGCCCGAGGAGCTGGCCGAGGCGCTGGACGACGTGCCGCCCCCGGTGCTGTGGGAGGTGCTCGCCCACCTCACCGCCGCCGGCGTGGCGGTTCGGGGCCGGCGCGGGTCCGAGGGGGGCCGCCCGGTCCTGCTGGAGGACACCGATGCCCGGCTGGCCCCCTGGTCCCCGCACGACCTGCTGTTCCACTCCCGGCGCCGCCCCGGGCGCGACGGCCGGTCGCTGGCCGCGGCCGCCCGGGCCACCCGCGGGCACCGGCCGCCGCCCCGGCGGATCCCCCTCCCCGGTGCGGCGGCGCCGGCGGGCGGCTCGGCGCCCCCGGGGCCGGGCCGCCCGCTGCGCGCCGTCGACCTGGGCACGCTGCTCTCCCGGGC
Organism: Nocardiopsis halophila DSM 44494; assembly: GCF_000341245.1. Classification (GTDB taxonomy): domain Bacteria; phylum Actinomycetota; class Actinomycetes; order Streptosporangiales; family Streptosporangiaceae; genus Nocardiopsis_A; species Nocardiopsis_A halophila. Next base: position 16,506 of record NZ_ANAD01000223.1, on the reverse strand, counting down.
CCTGGACCAGGGCGCCCCCGGCGTGCTGGACGCGGTCCCGGCGGTGCTGGGGCCGGAGCGCTCGCTGGACTTCTACGTCACCGTCAACCGGAGCCGCGACGTGGAGCGCGGCATCTACCGCTACTCCCCGCGGGGGCACGATCTGTGGCTGGTCAACTCCGACGAGCAGGACGTACAGGCGCTGCTGGACTGCGCCCGGGTGGCCGGCGGCGGCGGTCCGGCCCCTGCGGTGCTGATCACCATCGCGGCCCGGATGCCGGCCATCCCGCGGTCGGTCGAGGCCAGCCCCTACGCCACCGCGCTGCTGCTGACCGGCGCGCTGCAGGAGCGGCTGCGCCAGGCCGCCCAGGACATGCGCCTGGCCGCCTCGGTCCTGGTCACCGGGGACGGCGAGACCTCGGCCCGGGCGCTGCGGCTGGACGGCATCGCCGAGATCCCCACCGGCGACGTCGGCGCCGGGTGAGGGCCGGCGGCCGACCGGTCAGATCCAGCCGGCCTCCCCGGCGATGCGGATGGCGTCCACCCGGTTGCGGGCGTTGAGCTTGGTGGTCGCCGATGTCAGGTAGTTGCGCACCGTGCCGGCGGTCAGGAAGAGCCGCCCGGCGATGTCGGTGACGTCGATCCCGTCCGCGGCCAGCCGGAGCACGTCCAGCTCGCGGGGGGTCAGCGGGCACTCCTCGGTCTCGAAGGCGGCCAGCGCCAGCTCCCCGTCGACGACCCGGCGCCCGGAGTTCACCCCGCGCACGGCGTCGGCGAGCTCCTTGGGCGGGGCGTCCTTGAGCAGGAAGCCGCCGACCTTGGCCTCCAGGGCGCGCCGCATCGTCCCCGGCTTGCCCAGACTGGTGAGGATGAGGGTGCGCGTGTCGGGCGCCTTGTCCCGGATCTCGGTCGCGGCGGTGAGCCCGTCCTTGCCCGGCAGGTCGATGTCGATGATCGCGACGTCGGGCCGGTGCCGCAGAACGGCCGGGAGGATCTCGTCCCCCGAGACCAGTTCCGCCACCACCTCGATATCGTCCTCAAGGCCGAGGAGGGACACCAGCGCTCCCCGGACCATGTGCATGTCTTCGGCCAGGATCACCCGGATCACTGCTGTGTTCTCTTCCTTTCGGCGGTGAACGGCAGCGGCCCGCTCTCCGCCGCCACGGGGGGCGGTGGCCGCCTTCGGACACCTTATAGGCCCCGACCTCATCCCGACTTTTCACAATTGTCCACTTTCGGACAGGATATCCGCGGAAGGGTCGACCACCTGCGGATTCAGCGCCGTCGCCTCAGGAGGGCTGCTCGGCGTCATTGGCGAGCAGCGCGATCTGCACACGGTTGTTCAGATCGAGCTTGGCGAGGATCCGGGAAACGTGGGTCTTGACGGTGGGCAGGCTCATGAACAACGCTTCGGCGATCTCGGCATTGGAGGCGCCCCGGCCGATCGCCGAGGCCACCTCGCGCTCCCGGTCGCTGAGCAGGGCCAGCCGCCCGCGCGCCCGGTCGCGCCGCCGCAGGGCCTCGTCCCCGCCTCCGGCCACGTGCGCGATCAGGCGCCGGGCGACCGCAGGGGAGAGCACCGGCTCACCGGCGCGCAGGCGCCGCAGCGCCCCGACGATCTCCTCGGGGCGGGTGTCCTTGAGCAGGAAGCCGGCCGCGCCCGCGCGCAGCGCCCGCAGCACGTGCTCGTCGGTGTCGAACGTGGTCAGGATGAGCACCTCGGGCGCGTCCGGCGCGGCGCGCAGCGCCTCGGTCGCCGCCAGGCCGTCGGTTCCGGGCATCCGGATGTCCATCAGGACCACGTCCGGGCGCAGCCGCCGGACCTGTGCACAGGCCTCGTCGCCGTCCCCGGCCTCGCCGGCCACCTCGATGTCGGGCGCCCCGCCGAGCATCAGCGCCAGCCCGGAGCGGACCATCGGATCGTCGTCGGCCAGCAGCACCCGGGTGCGCGGCCCGTGGGCGGAGTCGCCGCCCTGCCCGGTGTCCTGCGGGGTGCTCACCATGCCGCCCAGGGTAGCCAGGCCCGCACCCCGAACCCGCCGTCGGCGCGGCGCCCGTGCTCCAGGCGCCCCCCGGACAGCTCCGCCCGCTCGGCCAGTCCGACCAGGCCGCTGCCCGACCCGGCGCCGGCAGGGGGCGCGGAGCCTCCCCCGGCCTCCCCCGGCGGCCCGGAGACCACCTCCACCTCCAGCCCGGCGCCCGGCCCGCCGGACACCCGCACCGCGACCCGCGCGCCCGGAGCGTGCTTGCGCGCGTTGGTCAGGCACTCCTGCACGATCCGGTAGGCGCTGCGCCCCACCGCCCCGGGCGCCTCGCCAGGGGCGCCGACCTCCTCCTCCAGGGCCACGTCCATGCCCGCCTGGCGGGACTCCTCCACCAGGCCGCCGACCGCCTCCAGCCCGGGCTGCGGGCGCTCCCCCGGCCCGGCCTCCTCCAGGCCGGGCGCACCGCCCGCACCGTCGGCACCGCCCGCGACGCCGTCCGGACCGTCGGAGCGCAGCATGCCGATCACCTCGCGCAGGTCCTCCAAGGCCCGGTGCGCGCTCTCCCGGATCACCCCGGACGCGCGGGCGACCTCCTCGGGCGGGGCGTCGCGACGGTACTCCAGCGCCCCGGCGTGCACGCTCAGCAGGGACAGGCGGTGCCCCAGGACGTCGTGCATCTCCCGGGTGATGCGCTCGCGCTCGGCCAGCCGCGCCCGCTCGGCCAGCAGCACCGCCTCCCGCTCGGCCAGCCGCACCCGCTCGGCCTGGGCCCGCGCCTCCCCCTCGGCCCGCACCGCGCGCTCGCGCAGCGAGTCCACCAGGCTGCGGCGGGTCCGGGCGTACATGCCCCAGCCCAGCACCGCGAACGACGTCCCGCCGCCGGCCACCAGGCTGAACAGCAGGTTGAAGGCGTAGGGCAGGGCGGGGTCGGGGCGCAGCACCCCGAAGACCAGGGCCGCGGCCGACGCCGCGCCGCCGATCACCAGGGCGGTCCGGGGCGGGCGCCGCAGCGCCGCCCCGTACAGGGCCACCAGCATCGCGCCGCCGGCGAACTCGGAGAAGGTGCTCAGCGCGACCAGCACCACGGCCACCCCCACCGGCCACCGGCGGCGCAGCCACACCGCCCCCAGGGAGACCAGCCACGCGAGCTGGTCGAGGGTGACGAGGGCCGGGGGGACCTGGCGCGGGACTTCCTCGGCCGCCGCGACCAGCACCATGAGCGGCGCCCAGGCGAACACGAACAGGAAGACGAGCACGTCCAGCGCCCACCGCCGCACTGACCGCGCCACCGCGCACCCCCTCCGGCCGAATCCGACTCCGACCCTACCGTCGGACATTCCCCTCACTCTGCGCCCGCACGCGCATTCCGACCGTGCCCGCCGTGTCCCCCTATACCCGATCAACGGTTCAAAACAATTCACTCAGACAAAGAGGATGAGGATGCGCCGGCTCCGGGGATGTGCGCCGAATACATGGCGGATCCACAGGGACGAAAACCCGCACTCACCACTTCTTTCCGGAAATGGTTGACGCATGGCCGCAACCCGCACCTCCCTCGTTCCTTCGCAGCCCGAAGGCGGTACACCGCACTTCTCCGGATCACTCCACTCTGGACCGAATCACACACACCACACCGGATCGCACGCATTTCACCGCCCGTCGTGAATATGCTCCGGCATGTCCCCAGAAAGGCGGGGGTAGGACGTCGGTCGACCGAGCGGGCCTTTCGACCCCCGTACGCCCGAACGGACCTTCCGGAGGAATCCGCGCCCCCGCGGAGCCGTCCGGGCGGACCGTCCCGGGCGCCCCCTTTGACACGTCCACGCGACTGCAGAAACGGCGGTGCACTGTGACCGAGCAGCTCGAAACCGGTACCGGACCCCAGGACGGCGCCCCCCAGCCCCAGCGCAGCCTCGGTACGGCCGCGGCGCGCAACCTGGCGACGACCACCAAGTCCCAGCCGCAGATGCAGGAGATCTCCTCCCGCTGGCTGCTGCGGCTGCTGCCCTGGGTGCGCACCGCGGGCGGCGCCTACCGGGTGAACCGCCGGCTCAGCGCCGTGGTCGGCGACGGCCGGGTCACCTTCACCACCCGCGGCGCCGAGATCTCGGTGATCCCCCAGGAGCTGCGCGAGCTCCCGCTGCTGCGCGGGTTCGACGACGACGCCCTGCTCGCGGAGCTGGCCGCCCGCTTCGAGCAGCACGAGTACGAGCCGGGCCAGCCGATCGTCACCACCGGGGACGCCGCCGACCGGGTCCACCTGGTGGCGCACGGCAAGGCCAACGAGATCGGCACCGGGGAGTTCGGCGACCCGGTGGTGCTGGAGACCCTGGTCGACGGCGACCACTTCGGCGACCTGTCGCTGGTGGGCGAGGGCGACCAGTGGGAGATCACCGTCAAGGCGGTCACCCCCACCACCGTGCTCTCCCTGCACCGGACGGCCTTCCAGGAGCTCGCCGACCGCTCCGACGACCTGCGCGCGCACGTCGAGGCCTTCCTGTCCGGGCTGGACGCGCCCGTCAACGAGCACGGCGAGGCCGCCATCGACATGTCCTCCGGCCACGTCGGCGAGCCCGACCTGCCGGGCACCTTCGTCGACTACGAGCTGGCGCCGCGCGAGTACGAGCTGAGCGTGGCCCAGACCGTGCTGCGGGTCCACACCCGGGTGGCCGACCTGTACAACGAGCCGATGAGCCAGGTCGGCGAGCAGCTGCGGCTGACCATCGAGGCGCTGCGCGAGCGCCAGGAGAGCGAGATGGTCAACAACCGCGACTTCGGTCTGCTGCACAACGCCGCGCTGGAGCAGCGCATCCCCACCCGGACCGGGCCGCCCACCCCCGACGACATGGACGAGCTGCTCGGGCTGGTGTGGAAGGAGCCGGCGTTCTTCCTGGCCCACCCGCGGGCGATCGCCGCCTTCGGGCGCGAGTGCTCCGAGCGCGGCCTCTACCCGCAGACCGTCGACCACGGCGGGCACCAGATCCCGGCCTGGCGCGGGGTGCCGATCTTCCCGTGCAACAAGATCCCGGTCAGCTCCACCCGCACCTCCTCGATCATGCTCATGCGCACCGGCGAGCAGAACCAGGGCGTGATCGGGCTGAACCAGACCGGCCTGCCCGACGAGTACGAGCCCGGGCTGTCCGTGCGGTTCATGGGCATCGACGAGAAGGCGATCATCTCCTACCTGGTCAGCACCTACTACTCCGCGGCGGTGCTGGTGCCCGACGCGCTGGGGATCCTGGAGCACGTCGAGATCGGCCGGGAGCACGGGCAGGCCTGATGCACCCCTACCGCATCCCGCCGTTCTACGCGCTCTACCCCGCGCGGCTGAACCCCCACGTGGAGGCCGCGCGGGAGCACTCCAGAGCCTGGAGCGAGGAGATGGGCATCTTCGACGACACCGGGCCCGACGGCGCGCCCGTGTGGAGCCGGAGGAAGTACGAGGCCCACGACTTCCCGCTGCTGGCCGCCTACACCCACCCCGACTGCGACGAGCGGCTGATGAAGCTGGCCTCCGACTGGTACGTGTGGGTGTTCTACTTCGACGACCACTTCCTGGAGATGTTCAAGCGGACCCGGGACCGGCGGGCCGCCCGGGACTACCTGCTGGGCCTGCGGGCGTTCATGCCGCTCGACCCGGAGGCCCAGGTGCCCGCCACCGCCGCCCCCGTCGAGCGGTCCCTGGCCGACCTGTGGCGGCGCACCGCACCGGCGATGTCCCGGGACTGGCGCGAGCGGTTCCTGGGCTACACCCGCAACCTCACCGACGAGTCGCTGCGCGAGCTGGTCTCCATCGCCAAGGACGAGGTCGCCAACCCCATCGACTACCTGCAGATGCGGCGCCGCGCCGGCGGGGCCGAGTGGTCGGCCGGGCTGGTGGAGGCGGTGATCGGGGCCGAGCTGCCCGCCCGGGTGGCCCGCACCCGGCCGATGCGGGTGATCACCGACGCCTTCGCCGACGCCGCCGGGATGCACAACGACGTGTACTCCTACCAGCGCGAGGTCGAGGAGGAGGGCGAGCTCGACAACGGCGTCCTGGTGATGGACACCTTCCTGGGCTGCGGGCCGCAGCGCGCGGCCGAGGTGATGCGCGACGTCGTCGGGTCGCGGATGCGGCTGATCGAGAACACCGCGGTGGCCGAGCTGCCGGCGCTGTTCGCCGAGCACGCGCTCGACGAGGAGGAGAAGGCCCGCGTGCTGCGGTACGTCAAGGGGCTGCAGGAGTGGTTCTCCGGGACCGACGAGTGGCACCTGCAGTCCGGGCGCTACCCGGGGGCGGCCTCGACCGCCGCCGCGAGCGGCCTGCCGGTCCCCTCCGGGACGGGCACGGCCGCGGTGCGCGCGGGGGCCACCGCCGCCCTGGGCGCGCGGGCGCTGGCCGCCTCGCACGGCCCGGTGCCGCGCGCCCCGGCCGAACCCGTCGAGGCGCCGGAGTTCACGATGCCCTACCCGCACCGGACCAACCCCCGGCTGGAGCAGGTGCGGGCGCACGTGCGGGAGTGGGCGGGCGCGATGGGCATGCTCTCCACCCCGGTGTGGGGCCCCGGCGCCTTCGAGGACGCCGACTACGGCCGGTTCGCCGCCCTCACCCATCCCCGGGCCGGGGCCGAGGAGCTGGAGCTGGTCGGCGACTGGCACGTGTGGGGCTTCTACCTCGACGACATGGTGGTCCAGGAGTTCAAGCTGCGCCGGGACCGGGCCGGGGCGCGGGCCTACCTGGAGGGGCTGCGGGCGTTCCTGGGGCCGGACCCGGCGGCGGGCCCGGCCCCGGCCGACCCGGCCCAGCGCGGCCTGGCCGACCTGTGGCGGCGCACCGCGCCGCTGCTGGGGCCCACCGCCCGGGCCGCCTTCCCCGACCTGGTCGGCGGGTTCGTGGAGTCCTGGCTGTGGGAGCTGGCCAACGACGCCCAGCACCGGGTGCCCGACCCCATCGACTACATCGAGATGCGCCGCCGCACCGCCGGCACCTCCTTCTCCCTGGGGCTGGCCCGGCTGGCAGCCGAGGGCGAGGGGGGCGACCCGCTGCCCGAGGAGTTCCTGGCCGAGGACGCGGTCCGGGCGCTCACCGAGTCCTGGGCCGACGTTGGGCCGCTGCGCAACGACATCCTCTCCTTCCGCAAGGAGATGGAGGAGGAGGGCGACGTCAACAACGGCGTTCTGGTGGCGCAGCGGTTCTTCGGGACCTCTGCANGCGGGCGGCGGCCGCCGACGCCCGTCTGGAGGAGTTCGAGCGGGCCGCGCGGCAGGACGTCCCGGCGCTCTGCGCCGAGCTGGAGCTGGGGCGCGGGGCCGCGGCGCGGGTAGAGCGGTACATGAACGACCTCCGCCTCTGGCTGGCCGGGGACCACGAGTGGTCCCGGGCCACGGGCCGCTACCGGGCCCCGGCGGCGCCGGGGTCCGGGGGCCCGGCCCTGCGCCGCCTGCTCGGCGGCCCGGGCGGCCCGGGCACCGCGGCCGCCCGCCCGCCCCGCCCCGACGCGCGCGGCGGCCCCGTGCCCCCGACCGAGACCGACCGCACCAGAGCCGACCGGCCGGCCGCGGCAGCCCGCGTCTCCGGCCCCGCCCACCCCCTCTTCGACCGACCGCCCCTCGACGAACGGTGCGCACCATGACCCAGACGCACGACGGCCCCGGCGCGGCCGCGGACGGGGTCCCCCCGCCCCCGCAGAGCCTGACCACCGGTGCCGCGCGCAAACTCTCCACGACCACCAAGACCCCGCCGGCCACCCTGGAGACCACCCCCCGCTGGCTGTCCCGGATGCTGCCCTGGACGGACGTCCCCGGCGGTGCCTACCGGGTCAACCGCCGGCTCACCCACACCGTCGGCGACGGGCGGGTCCCGATCGTCCGCGTCGGCACCGAGCACCGCCCCCTCCCGGCGGGACTGCGCGAGGTGTCCCTGCTGCGCGGCGCCGACGAGGGGAGCCCGCAGGGAATGGAGGCGCTGAACGCGGTCGCCGACGCCTTCACCGCGGTGCGCTACCGGCCCGGCGAGGTGATCGCCGAGGCCGGGAGCCCCGCCGACCGGGTGCTGCTCGTCGCGCACGGCAAGGTGCGCCGCACCCGCTCCGGGGAGTTCGGCGACCCGGCGCGGCTGGGGCTGCTCTCCTCGGGGGAGGTCGCCGGGTCGGCGGCGCTGTCCGGGCCCCGTTCGCAGGCCGAGCCGTGGGACGCGACCCTGACCGCCGCCACCGCGTGCACGGTGCTGGCGCTCTCCGCGGCCGACTTCGCCGCGTTGCGCGACCGGGTGCCGGCGCTGGAGGCGGTGGTGCGCAGGGCCGCGTCGGCGCCCCGGCCGCGGACCAACAAGCTCGGCGAGGCGGCGGTCGCGATGGCGGCCGGGCACGGCGGGGAGCCGACGATCCCCGGGACGTTCGTCGACTACGACCCCGCGCCCCGCGAGTACGAGCTGGGCATCGCCCAGACGGTGCTGCGGGTGCACACCCGGGTGGCAGAGCTGTACAGCGAGCCGATGGACCAGCAGGGCGAGCAGCTGCGCCTGACGGTCTCGGCCCTGATGGAGCGGCGCGAGCACGACCTGGTCAACGACCGGGGGTTCGGGCTGCTGCACAACGCCGACCCGCGCCAGACGGTGTCCACCCGGTCGGGCCCGCCCGGCCCCGACGACCTGGACGAGCTGCTCAGCCGGCGCCGCAAGTCGGAGTTCTTCCTGGCGCACCCCAAGGCGATCGCGGCCTTCGGGCGCGAGTGCACCCGGCGCGGGGTGATGCCCGGGACGGCACGGGTGGAGGGGCAGGCGGTGACGACGTGGCGCGGGGTGCCGCTGCTGCCCTGCGACAAGATCCCGATCAGCCGCTCGCAGACCACGTCGGTGCTGGTGATGCGCACCGGCGAGCAGGACGAGGGGGTGATCGGGCTGCACCGCACGGGGCTGCCCGACGAGCACGTGCCGGGGGTGTCGGTGCGCGCCATGGACATCGGCGACCAGGCGATCCGCCGCTTCCTGGTGACCGCCTACCACTCGGTCGCCGTGCTGGTGCCCGACGCGCTGGGGCTGCTGGAGAACGTCGAACTGGGCCGGTGACCCGCCGCACGGGGCGGAGGTTCCCCGCGTCCGGCGACGGCGCACGCACACGGGAAGGGGGCGACCGATGGCGGCGGCATCCGAGCGCTCCCCGACCGTGGCCCGTCCGACCGCGCCGCTCCGGTGGTGCTCCCCGGCATGCGGCCCCGCCCCTACGGCGCCTTCGCCTACCGAAAGGCGTCCACCGACCGCCTCCTCGATCGTCGACGGAGGTTCGTGGCCTGGTCGGTGGAGGCACCCCCGCGTGGCCACCCGACGACCGAGAGGAGCAGACCGGCGAGGAACCCGTGTGACGGAGCCGAGGTCCCGGGCCGAGGCCCCCGACCACCCCTGACCGCACCGATTCCACGGACGCGCATGCAGAGCCCCGGCCCGCCGGCCGGTGGTCTCCTCCACCGCCCGCGCCGGCCGTTCACCGGTCCCGACCGGTCCGCCCGGCCGCGCCGACCCGTTTGGGAGGTTCCATGTCCCCCACAGAATCCGCCACCGAGTCCCCCGCCGCTTCCCTCGACCCCGCCGCCGCGGCAGATGCGGCGGGGCGGCGCGCCGCCGGCCCCGCCCGCGGCGCCGCCGACGTGCTCTCCGACTCCCGCGACCTGGTCGGCCCGGCGCTGCGGGAGGCCGTGGAGGGCCTGCCCCCGGCGATGGGCCGGATCGCCGGGTACCACTTCGGCTGGTGCGACGAGGACGGCCGCCCCGTCGCCGACGGCGGCGGGAAGGCGCTGCGCCCGGCCCTGGTGCTGCTGTCCGCCGAGGCGGTCGGCGGCGACGCGCGGCGGGCGCTGCCGGCCGCGGTCGCCGTGGAGCTGGTGCACAACTTCTCGCTGCTGCACGACGACGTGATGGACGGCGACACCACCCGGCGGCACCGGCCCACGGCCTGGACCGTCTTCGGCGCGGGCCCGGCGGTACTGGCCGGGGACGCGCTGCTCACCCTGGCCTTCGAGGTGCTCTCGCGGGGCGGCTCGCAGGTCGGGGCGCACCGCGCCGCCGAGGCCGGGCGGATGGTGGGCGCCGCGGTGCAGGACCTGATCGGCGGCCAGTCGGCCGACCTGTCCTTCGAGCGCCGCGGGGACGTCGGGCTGGAGGAGTGCCTGGGGATGGCCCGCGGCAAGACCGGTGCGCTGCTGGCCTGCTGCACCGCGCTCGGCGCCCTGTGGGCGGGCGCGGGGCCGGCCCGCGTCGGGGCGATGCGCGACTTCGGCGCGGACCTGGGGCTGTCCTTCCAGATCGCCGACGACCTGCTGGGGATCTGGGGCGACCCGGAGGCGACCGGTAAACCGGTCCACTCCGACCTGCGCAGCCGCAAGAAGACGCTGCCGGTGGTGGCGGCGGTGGCGTCCCGGACCGGAGCGGGGGACGAGCTGCACGGGCTGATGAGCGGGCAGGAGCGGCTCTCGGACGAGGAGGCGGAGCGCGCGGCGGCCCTCGTGGAGGAGGCGGGCGGCCGTACCTGGGCCGTCGAGCGCGCGGACGCCCTGCTGGAGAACGCCCTGGAGGCCCTGCGGACGGCGGTGCCGCACGGCCGCCACCGGGAGGAGCTGTCCTCCCTGGCCCGCCTGGCCGCCCACCGCGACGGCTGACCGCGGGGACCGCCCGTCCGTGCCGTGCGCCCCCGAGGTCGCCCCGCCCCGCAGAGGGCCGGGAACGCACTCCCCGAAGAAAGGCAGGGAAGCCATGACCGCAGCCCCTTCCGGCGGCGCCGAACCGGCGCTCCGCGACAACGGACCATCCGGTCCCCCCGGGCGCACGGCGGCGCTGGTCGCCGACGTCCTGGTCCCCGATGACGGACCGTCCGTCCCCTGCCCCGCGGCCGACCTGCTGGCCGGCTCCCTCACCCGCGCCGGGGTGCCCGTCCGGCGCGGCCCGGTCGCCCTGCCCGGAACCGGCGGCGGCGCGGGCGCCGTGCTCGCCACCGTTCTCGACGCTCGCGGGCCCGAGGGCGCACATGGGCGGGCGGGCACCGCGAGAGGAGCGGGGGCCTCCGGCACCGCTTCCGGCGTCGGGCTGGGGGTCGAGGTCGAGGGACCCGACGGAGGCCCCGCCGCCGGAGAGGCCGTCCAGGCCGCCTTCTCCGCCTGGCAGGAGGTGGCCGGGGCGCCCCGCCAGGTGCTCCTGGCGGCCCCGCGCTCCTTCTGCGCGGGAGTGGAGCGCGCCGTCGAGATCGTCGAGCGCGCGCTCGAACAGCGCGGTTCCCCGGTCTACGTGCGCAAGCAGATCGTGCACAACACCCGCGTCGTCGCCGAACTGGAAGAGCGCGGTGCGGTCTTCGTGGACGAGCTCGACGCCGTCCCCGAGGGGGAGACCGTGGTCTTCTCCGCCCACGGCGTCTCGCCCGCGGTCCGTGACGACGCCGACCGCCGCGGCCTGTCCGTCATCGACGCGACCTGCCCGCTCGTCACCAAGGTGCACGCCGAGGCCCGGCGGTTCGCCTCGCGCGGGGACACCGTGCTGCTCATCGGGCACGGCGGGCACGAGGAGGTGGAGGGGACCCTGGGCGAGGCGCCCTCCCGCACCGTCCTGGTGCAGACCCCCGAGGAGGCCGCCCGCGTGGAGGTGCCCGACCCCGGCCGGGTCTCCTACCTCACCCAGACCACGCTCGCCGTGGACGAGACCGCGGAGATCGTGGACGCGCTGCGCGCCCGGTTCCCCGCACTGCGCGGGCCCGCCTCCGACGACATCTGCTACGCCACCACCAACCGGCAGGACGCCCTGGCCGCCATCGCCGCCGAGTCCGACACGGTGCTCGTCGTCGGCTCGGACAACTCCTCGAACTCGGTGCGCCTGGTCGAGCTGGCCGAGCGGCACGGGACACCGGCGCACCTGATCGACGGCCCCGGCGACATCCGCCCCGAGTGGCTGGCGGGGGCGCGCGCCATCGGCCTGACCGCCGGCGCCTCGGCCCCGCCCGCCCTGGTGGACGCGGTGGTCGACGCCCTGCGGGGGCTGGGCCCGCTGTCGGTCGAGGAGTACGAGACCGCCCGCGAGGCGGTGCACTTCACCCTGCCCGCCCCGGTGAGGCGCCGATGACGCGGGCACAGGGGACACCACGGCCGCAGGCCGCGGCGGGCGGCGACGACGGGACCGGGCCCCGCACGCCGCTGCTGGACCGCGTCGGCGGCCCCGCGGACCTGCGCGCCCTGCCCGCCGGCCTGCTGCCCGACCTCGCCGGGCAGATCCGCGCCTTCCTCATCGACCGGGTCTGCCGGACCGGCGGCCACCTGGGGCCCAACCTCGGCGTGGTGGAGCTGACGCTGGCCCTGCACCGGGTCTTCGACGTCCGCGAGGGCGGGGACGTGCTGCTGTTCGACACCGGCCACCAGTCCTACGTGCACAAGCTGCTCACCGGGCGGCGGGAGGGGTTCGACGGCCTGCGCTCGGAGGGCGGGCTCTCCGGCTACCCCAGCCGCGCCGAGTCGGCGGCCGACGTCATCGAGAACTCGCACGCCTCCACCGCCCTGTCCTACGCCGACGGGCTGACCAAAGCGCTGGCCCTGCGCGGCGACCGGCGCCGCCGGGTGGTGGCGCTGGTCGGCGACGGCGCACTGACCGGCGGGATGAGCCTGGAGGCGCTGAACAACCTGGGCGCCGCCCCCGACCGCCCGGTCGTGGTGGTGCTCAACGACAACGGCCGCTCCTACGCCCCCACCTCGGGCGGCCTGGCCGCGCACCTGGAGCGGCTGCGCGGTGCCGCAGGGGACGGCGGGGAACGGGACGGGCGGGAGGCTCCGGGCGCCGGGGACGTGTTCTCCGTCCTCGGACTCGCCTACCTCGGCCCCGTCGACGGGCACGACACCGAGGCGCTGGAGGAGGCGCTGCGCCGGGCGGCCGCCCTGGGGCGGCCGGTGGTGGTGCACTGCGTCACCCGCAAGGGGCTCGGGTACCCGCCCGCCGAACGGGACCGCGCCGACCGCCTGCACACCGTCGGGGTGGTCGACCCGCGCACCGGGCGCTCCCGCTCCCCCTCGGGCCCGTCCTGGACCTCGGTGTTCGGCGAGGAGGTCGCCGCGATCGGCGCCGAGCGCCCGGAGGTGGTCTGCGTGACCGCCGCCATGGCCGGCCCCACCGGGCTGGAGCCCTTCGCCCGCCGCTTCCCCGACCGGGTCTACGACGTGGGCATCGCCGAGCAGCACGCGGTGACCTCGGCCGCCGGGCTCGCCCTGGGCGGCGCCCGGCCGGTGGTGGCGCTGTACTCCACCTTCCTCGGGCGCGCCTTCGACCAGGTGCTGATGGACGTGGCCCTGCACCGGCTGCCGGTGGTGCTGGTGCTGGACCGCGCCGGGGTGACCGGCCCGGACGGGCCCAGCCACCACGGCATGTGGGACGCGGCGCTGCTCCCGGTGGTGCCGGGGATGCGGCTGGCCGCGCCCCGGGACTGCTCCTCGCTGCGGGAGCTGCTGCGCGAGGCCCTCGCCGAGGAGGGCGGCCCCGCCGCGCTGCGCTACCCCAAGGCGTCGGCCGGCCCGGACGTGCCCGCCCGCGCCCGGATCGGCCACTGCGACCTGCTGCGGGAGGACCCCGCCGCCGAGGTGCTGCTGCTCGGGACGGGGCCGATGGCGGGGGCCTGCCTGGAGGCCTCCCGCATGCTGGCCGCCCGCGGGGTGCCCGCCACCGCGGCCGACCCGCGGTGGATCGCCCCGCTGGACGACGCCCTGGTGGAGCTGGCCGCCGCGCACCCGCTCGTGCTGACCGCCGAGGACGCGACCGCCGCCAACTCCCTGGGCGCCCGGCTCGGCCAGGAGCTGGCCCGGCGCGGGCCGGCCACCCGGACGGTCACCCTGGCGCTGCCGCCGCGGTTCCTGCCGCACGGGCCGCGCGCGGGGATCCTCGACGAGCACGGACTCGACCCGGCGGGCATCGCCGCCGCCGTCCTCGACCACCTTCCGCACGGCGGGTCCCGGGCCGCAGCCCCCGGGCACTCGGGGGTCCGCCGGGAAAGGAGCCCGCGATGAGCCCGACCGAACTGGGCCTTCCCCGCCTGCCCTCCGACCCCGAGCCGTGGACGGGGCCCCGCGCCCCCGAGCGCCGCCCCACCCGACGGCTCGACGTCGGCGGCGTCCCGGTGGGCGGCGGCGCCCCGGTGTCGGTGCAGTCCATGACGACCACCGTCACCGCCGACGTCGACGCCACCCTGCAGCAGATCGCCGAGCTGACCGCGGCGGGCTGCCAGATCGTGCGGGTGGCGGTGCCCAGCGCCGACGACGCCGCGGCGCTGCCGGTCATCGCCGCCCGGTCGCAGATCCCGGTGGTCGCCGACATCCACTTCCAGCCCAAGTACGTGTTCGCGGCGATCGACGCCGGCTGCGCGGCGGTGCGGGTCAACCCGGGCAACATCAAGCGCTTCGACGACCGGGTCGGCGAGATCGCCGCCGCCGCGGGCGCGGCGGGCGTGCCCATCCGGATCGGCGTCAACGCCGGGTCGCTGGACGCGCGCCTGCTGGCGCGGCACGGCGGCGCCACCCCCGAGGCGATGGTGGAGTCGGCGCTGTGGGAGTGCTCGCTGTTCGAGGAGCACGGGTTCCGGGACCTCAAGATCTCGGTCAAGCACCACGACCCGGCGGTGATGGTGCCCGCCTACGAGCTGCTGTCCGAGCGCTGCGACTACCCGCTGCACCTGGGGGTGACCGAGGCGGGGCCGCCGCCGCAGGGCACGGTCAAGTCGGCGGCGGCGTTCGGGGCGCTGCTCAGCCGGGGGATCGGCGACACGGTCCGGGTGTCGCTGTCGGCGCCGCCGGTGGAGGAGGTCAAGGTCGGCATCCAGGTCCTGGAGGCGTTCGCGCTCCGGGAGCGCGGGCTGGAGATCGTCTCCTGCCCCTCCTGCGGGCGCGCCCAGGTGGACGTGCACACGCTGGCCCAGGAGGTGGCGGCCGCCTTCGACGGGTTCCCGGCGGCGCTGCGGGTGGCGGTGATGGGGTGCGTGGTCAACGGCCCCGGGGAGGCGCGGGAGGCCGACATCGGCGTGTCCTGCGGCAACGGCAAGGGGCAGATCTTCGTGAAGGGCGAGGTGGTCGCGACCGTTCCGGAGTCCCAGATCGTGGAGGCGCTCGTGGAGAAGGCCATGGAGATCGCGGACCTGGAGGACGTGGAGGAGGGGGAGGCCGCGGGCGCCTGACCGGTTCCACGGCGGCGGGGCCCGGGGACCGGAGGGACGAACCGGGCGCGGCGGGAGACCCCCCGCCCACAGGCTGTGGACCGCGGCCCCGCGCCTCACCGGTTCGGGACGCCCTGCTCCTGCGTCAGCCACGAACGGTCGAAGTCCGGGTGGCCCGAGTACGCCCAGGCCAGGTGCTCCAAGGCCTTCCGCCAGGCGTGGAGGGCGCCCCACGAGTCGTCGCTCGCGGGCTCGCCGCGGCCGCCGATCGCGTTCAGGCCCGCCCGGTAGGCGCGTACGTACTCCTGCACGATGCGCCGTTTGGCCGCCGCGTCCGCACGGGCGCGCCCGGGGCCGCCGGTGGCGGGGGAGGCTGCGTGCGCGGCCCTCTCGTCCTCGTCCAAGCGTGCGTTGAGGAACTCGACGATGGTCACGCGACCATGCTCCCTTCACCTGCGGCTGCGCCCTCACGCGTCGTCTTACCACCCGTGCGGGCACGGAGGGAGGCCCTCGGTGCGGCCGGACACGGACAGGGGTCACCGCCGCGGGCCGGAGGGCGGACCCGTCCGCCTCCGAGGCGGTGGTTGAATCCTCCTGTGCACGACGACACCGCCGCAACCCGGAGTACCGCAGGCCCGACCGTACGCGTCCTGCGCGTCTTCACCGGCCCCGACGGCGCCGGGGGCAACCCCCTGGGCGTCGTCCCCGACGGGGGCGCGCTCCCCGCCCGGGAGGAGCGCCAGGCGCTGGCCGCGCGGCTGGGCTTCAGCGAGACCGTGTTCGTCGACGACCCGGACAGCGGGGCCGTCGACATCTACACCCCGGGCGTGCGCCTGCCCTTCGCCGGCCACCCGCTGGTGGGAACCGCCTGGCTGCTCCGCCGGTCCGGGCACCCCGTCGAGGCGCTGCGCCCCGAGGCGGGCACCGTGCCGGTGCGGGAGGACGCCGACGGGACCGTGTGGATCCGCGCCCGCCCGGAATGGGCCGCCGGGCGGCGCACCGAGCGCCACCCCTCCCCCGATGCGCTGGAGGCCCTGCCCGGCCCGCCCGAAGGCGAGGGGTGGCTGTACGCCTGGGCGTGGGCCGACGAGGAGGCCGGGCTGGTCCGCGCGCGCGGCTTCCCCCGCCGGGGCGACGGCATCGTCGAGGACGAGGCCACCGGAGCCGCCGCCCTGGTCCTCGCCGGCGAGCTGGGGCGCCCCCTCGACATCCGGCAGGGCCGGGCGTCCCTCATCCGCACCCGCCCGGGCCCCGACGGCACCATCGGCCTCGGAGGCGGTGTCGCCCTCGCGGAGGACGGCGGCCTCCCCGCCCCGGCGACGCACCGATCCGCCTGATCCCCCTGCCGAGCCGCCGCGGCGGCACGGGCGCGTCGACCGTGCCATCGCTCCGCTCAGCGGCGGGGG
>NZ_ANAD01000222.1 GCF_000341245.1 Nocardiopsis halophila DSM 44494 | reverse complement strand
CCCCCCCTGCCGAGCCGCCGCGGCGGCACGGGCGCGTCGACCGTGCCATCGCTCCGCTCAGCGGCGGGGTGCCCCGGCCGGGATCGGCATGTGCGCCCGCTCATCGTTGTCGGCCGAGGTGAGGGAGCGGAGCGTGAAGCCGGGGAACCCACCGATGCGCCCGTACTCGGCGGCTCGGGCGGCGCCGTGCGCCTCCCGAGCCGCCGGAGTCCGGCTCAGGGCCTCAGCCCCAGGCCAGGGCGACCTGTTCGGGGTCCTCCAGCATGGTGCCGATGTCGCGGAGGACCTTGGAGCCGAGTTCGCCGTCGACCAGGCGGTGGTCGAAGGACAGGGACAGCGTCGTCACCTTCCGCAGCTTCAGCTTCCCCTTGTGCGCCCAGGGCATGTCGCGGATCTGGCCGAAGGCCAGGATCGCGGCCTCGCCCGGGTTGAGGATGGGCGTGCCCGCGTCGACGCCGAAGACGCCGACGTTGGTGATGGTGATCGTCCCGCCGGTCATGTCCGCCGGGGACGTCTTGCCCGCCCGCGCCGTCTCGGTCAGCGCCTGCAGGTCCCGCGCCAGGTCCGGCAGCGGCTTGGCGTGGGCGTCCTTGATGTTGGGGACCACCAGGCCGCGCTCGGTCGCCGCCGCGATGCCCAGGTTCACGTACTTCTTGAGCACGATCTCCTGCGCCTGCTCGTCCCAGGAGGCGTTGACCTCGGGGTGCCGCCGGACCGCCGTGAGCAGTGCCCGCGCCACCATCAGCAGCGGCGAGACCTTGGTGTCGGCGAACTCGGGCCGCTCGCGCAGCCGCCGCACCGCCTTCATCGTCCTGGTGACGTCCACCTGCAGGAACTCGGTGACGTGCGGGGCGGTGAACGCGCTGCCCACCATCGCCGCGGCGGTGCGCTTGCGCACGCCCTTGACCGGGATCCGCTCCTCCAGCGCCGACCGGTCGACGGACGGTGCGGCGGAAGGCGCGGCGGAGGCCGGGGCCGCGGGGGCGGCGGCCGGCGCCTCCGAAGGCGCGGCGGGTGCGGCGGGTGCCGCGCCCTCGGCGGCGCGGCGCACGTCGTCGCGGGTGACCAGGCCGCCCTCGCCGGTGGGATCGACCGCCCGCAGGTCCACGCCCAAATCCTTGGCCAGCTTGCGCACGGGCGGCTTGGTGAGCACGGGGCCCTGCGCCTCATGGGCCTCCGCGGCGGGGGCCGCCGGCGCCTCGGGGGCGCTCCCGTTCGCCTGCGCGCCGCCGGCGGCCGCGGCCGCCGGGCGGCGGCGCGGGCGCCGCTTGGTGGAGGAGGCCTTCTCGCCGTAGCCGACGAGGGGCTTCTCCTTCTCCTCGGTGTCCCCGGCGGACCCGGCCCCGGAGGACTCCGCCCCGGCGGACTCCGCGGAGGCGGACTCCCCGCCGCCGCTGCCGTCGTCCACCCGGATGATCGGGCTTCCGACCTCGACCGTGGCCCCCGCCTCGGCCAGCACCTCGTGCACCGTGCCCGCGTACGGGCTGGGCAGCTCCACCGCGGCCTTGGCGGTCTCGATCTCGCAGATCATCTGGTTGACCTCGACCCGGTCGCCCGGCTGGACGTACCACTGCAGGATCTCGGCGTCGACCAGCCCCTCGCCGACATCGGGCAGCCGGAACTCCTGAATGCCACTCTGCGCCATGCTCTTCTCCGACTCCCTCGGCTCAGTACGCGAACGCCCGGTCGACCCCGTCCAGCACCCGGTCCAGGTCCGGCAGGTAGTGCTCCTCCAGCCGGGACTGCGGGTAGGGGGTGTCGAAGGCGGCGACCCGGATCACCGGGGACTCCAGGTGGTAGAAGCACTCCTCGGTGACGCGCGCGGCGATCTCGCCGCCCACGCCGTGGCTGAGCGGCGCCTCGTGCGTGATCACCAGGCGTCCGGTGCGGCGCACCGACTCGGTCACCGTGTCGTAGTCCACCGGCGCGATCGAGCGCAGGTCGATCACCTCGATGGAGCGCTCCTCATCGGCCTCGGCCGCCTGCAGGGCGGTCTTGACCATGGGCCCGTAGGCCAGCAGGGTGGCGTCGGTGCCCGGACGCGCGATGCGGGCGCGCCCCATCGGCTCCGCGCTCTCCAGCGCCGCGTCGGTGTCCACCTCGGCCTTCTCGTAGTAGCGCCGCTTGGGCTCCAGGAAGACGACCGGGTCCTCGCTGCGGATCGCCTGCTGGATCATCCAGTAGGCGTCCACCGCGTTGGCGACGGTGACCACCCGCAGCCCCGCGGTGTGCGCGAAGTAGGCTTCGGGCGACTCGCTGTGGTGCTCGACCGCGCCGATCCCGCCGCCGTAGGGGATGCGCAGCACGATCGGCACGCTGACCTTGCCGGCCGAGCGGCGGCGCAGCTTGGCCAGCTGGGTGAAGGTCTGGTTGGCCGCGGGGAAGAAGAACCCGTCGAACTGGATCTCGCACACCGGCCGGTAGCCGCGCAGCGCCAGGCCGATGGCGGTGCCGACGATGCCCGACTCGGCCAGCGGGGTGTCGATGACCCGGTCGGCGCCGAAGTCCTTGTGCAGCTGGTCGGTGACCCGGAAGACGCCGCCCAGGCGGCCGACGTCCTCGCCCATGACCAGGACCTTGGGGTCGGCCTCCATGGCGCGGCGCAGCCCCGCGTTGATGGCCTTTCCGATGGTGAGGTTGGCGCTCATCGGTCAGCGACCCCCTTCGGCCCCGGCGTCCTCGAAGGACGCGAGGTAGTCGGCGAAGTCCGCCCGCTGGCGGTCGATGTGGACGTTGGGCTCGGCGTAGACCTCGTCGAAGATCTCCAGGGGGGCCGGGTCGGGCAGGGCGCGGCACTCGGTGCGGACCTGCTCGCCGATCCGGTCGGCCTCCTCGTCGACGCCCGCGAAGAACTCCTCGTCGGCCAGGCCCTGCTTCTCCAGGTAGGCCCGCAGACGCAGGATGGGGTCCTTGCGCTTCCACTCCTCCAGCTCGGCGGAGGCCCGGTAGCGGGTGGGGTCGTCGTTGGTGGTGTGCGCGCCCATCCGGTAGGTGAACGCCTCGATCAGGGTCGGGCCGTTGCCCTCGCGGGCGTTCTCCAGCGCGGCCCGGGTGACCGCCAGGGTCGCGAAGACGTCGTTGCCGTCGACCCGCACGCCGGGGAAGCCGAACCCGGAGGCGCGCTTGTAGATCGGCACCCGGGACTGGCGGTCCAGCGGCTCGGAGATGGCCCACTGGTTGTTCTGGCAGAAGAAGACGACCGGCGCGTTGTTCACCGCGGCGAAGTTGAACGCCTCGTTGGTGTCGCCCTGGCTGGTGGCGCCGTCGCCGAAGTAGGCGATGACCGCGTCGCCGCCCTCCTCGCCGAGCGCACCGTCGCGCTGGACGCCCATGGCGTAGCCGGTGGCGTGCAGCGCCTGGCTGCCGATGACGATCGTGTACAGCTGGAGGCCGTGCTCGGCGGGGTCCCACCCGCCGTTGGTGACGCCCCGGAACATGCCCAGCAGTTCCCTGGGGGCGACGCCGCGGCACCAGGCGACGCCGTGCTCGCGGTAGGAGGGGAAGGCCATGTCGCCGTCGCGCAGGGCGCGGCCGGAGCCGATCTGGGCGGCCTCCTGGCCCAGCAGGGACGCCCACAGGCCCAGTTCGCCCTGGCGCTGCAGGGCGACCGCCTCGGTGTCCACGCGGCGCACCAGGACCAGGTCGCGGTAGAGCGACCGGGCCTGTTCGCCGCCGATCTCCAGCGGGTAGTCGGGGTGCGTGTGCACCTCCCCGTCGGGGGTCAGGAGCTGGACGAGCTCCGGTTCGTCGTGCGCGGTGGTGTCCGACACCTGTCGCTCCTCGGGTACTCGGGGCCGACGCCGCGTGGGTGGACGCTGCCCGGCCGGTCCTCCGCCCGCTCACCCGGGGTAACGGGTCTGACGGGCGGCCCTGGTGCATATCGTGACAGACCTCACCATGCCCGGCGCAAGCCCCGGCGTCACCTTTTCGGCTGCGGGCCCATGATCCCCGACGCCGGAGAAAGCGCAACTACCAGGACTTCCTAGGATTCACAAGGCCGTCCGAAGAAAAATTCGGACCCCCGAGGACCCGCGGCGGGCACCCCCTGCACACACGCGCGGCCGGTCCCCGGGGAGTGGGGACCGGCCACGAACGCCGCAAATATGCCTACCGAGAGTGACTGTCCGGAGTGGCGACGGTCACCGGTGGTCACCTGAGGTGAGCGTCGCGGGAGGACGGATCGAGGAGGGCCGGAACCGGGGGCGGACCGCGCCGCGGACGGCGGGCGGGACCGCTCAGGCGGCGGCGCCCGCCCCGCGCTCGCGGGCGTAGTGCCCCAGCTGCTCCCGGAGCTGCCGGCGTGCGCGGTGCAGCCGCGACATCACCGTTCCGAGCGGGGTGCCCATGCGCGCGGCGACCTCCTTGTACGGGAAGCCCTCGACATCGACCAGGTACACGACCAGGCGGAACTCCTCGGGGAGCGCGGCCAGCGCCGAGCGGATGTCGGAGTCGGGCATGTGGTCCAGCACCTCGGCCTCGGCGGACCGGGCCCCGGTGGAGGTGTGCGCCTCGGCGGCGGCCAGCTGCCAGTCCTTGATCTCGTCGGTGGAGTCCTGGCGCGGCTCGCGCTGCTTCTTGCGGTAGCCGTTGATGAAGGTGTTGGTCAGGATGCGGTACAGCCAGGCCCTCAGATTGGTGCCGGCCCGGAACTGGTGGAAGTTGGCGAAGGCCTTGGCGAAGGTCTCCTGCACCAGGTCCTCGGCGTCGGCGGCGTTGCGGGTCATCCGCAGCGCCGTCGGGTAGAGCTGGTCCGCGTACGGGGTCACGGCCTCCGCGAAGTCGAGGCCCTTCTGCTCCTCGGCGTGCGGGGCGGTGCGCTCCATCTCGATGGTCGTCAAAACTCCCCCTTAGGACGACCGGTGGTCGGTACCGATCGGTACCGAACTGTTAGACGCGCAGACTAGCGCCGATTGATGACCGCTGCCCGGGTGATGCCCGTCACGGATCACCTCTCTTCCCGCGGTTGCGGGCGAGGCGGCCGCGATCCTTTGCCTTCGCAGGCCCGGCCCGTGCCGCCCCGCTCCCTTCCGCCGTCCCGCTACCCGTGCGACGCCGCAGGTACCGTACGCTTTTCCTGCTCCCTCGACTCCACTCCCAGACCATGCCGGAGGAACTGTGGCCCGCGTCATCGTCGACGTCATGCTCAAGCCCGAGATCCTGGACCCGCAGGGGCAGGCGATCGTGGGGGCCTGCGGCCGCCTCGGCTTCTCCGGCGTCGAGCAGGTCCGCCAGGGCAAGCGCTTCGAGGTGGAGATCGACGGCGAGGCCGACGAGGCCCGCCTGGAGGAGGTCCGCCGGCTCGCCGAGACCCTGCTCGCCAACCCGGTGATCGAGGACTTCGAGCTGCGCGTGGCCGAATAGCGCCGAACGGTCCACGGGGCCGCCGGACACCGCGTGCGGCCGCAGGCGACCGCCGGGGAAGGCGCCGTCCCCGCGACGGGAGCGCACCCCCGGTGCGGAGGGGCCCGTCCCCGCACGCGCCGGTGCCCGATTCCGCGCCGCTCGCCCCCGAAGTACCCGTTTCATCGCCCCCGCCTCGGGAAGCGGAACCGGTAGCGCCACCGAAAGCGGGGACCGGGTGACTTCCACGATGGACGTCGACGTCTCGTTCGCCCTACCGACGCAGACCTCCTCCGTTCCGGTGATGCGCGAGTGCGTCGGCAAGGTGCTGCACGCCCTCGGGCTCGACGACGAACGCGTCTTCCGCCTGCTCACCGCCGCCTCGGAGGCGTGCGCCAACGCCGTGGAGCACAACGACGGGGCGCGGGAGTACCGGGTCGAGGTCAGCGCCGACGAGCAGCGGTGCCGGATCGCCGTCAGCCACCGGGGCCGCGGCTTCTCCGTGCCGCCGCCCCGCCCGCCCGGCCCCGACGCCGAGTCCGGGCGCGGCCTGCCGCTGATGCGCGGACTGGTCTCCGAGGTCGAGGTCCGCACGCCGCCGCCGGGCCGCCCGGGGCGCACCACCGTGCTGCTCACCGAGGAGCTCCGGCCCGGGGGGCGGGACGCGCCCGGCCCCCGGCTACCGGTAACCTCGTGACCAGGTCCCGCCCGCCGCGCGGGCACCGGCCGGTCCGTCCGCCGCGCCGCGAGCCGCGGCACCACCACCGACGCATCATCGGAGAGTGCCCATGACAGCCCGTGTGGGCGTCGTCACGTTCCCCGGATCCCTCGACGACCGGGACGCCATGCGCGCCGTCCGGATCGCCGGCGCCGAGCCGGTCCCCCTCTGGCACGCCGAGGCCGACCTCAAGGGGGTGGACGCGGTGGTGCTGCCCGGCGGCTTCTCCTACGGCGACTACCTGCGCTGCGGCGCCATCGCCCGGTTCGCCCCGGTGATGGGCGAACTGGTGCCGGCCGCCCGATCGGGCGCGCTGCCGGTGCTGGGGATCTGCAACGGCTTCCAGATCCTGTGCGAGAGCCGCCTGCTGCCCGGCGCGCTGACCCGCAACCGGTCGCTGCACTTCGTCAACCGCCCGCAGCGGCTGCGGGTGGAGTCGGGCGCGACCGCCTGGACCGCCCGCTACACCCCGGGCGAGGAGATCACGGTGGTGCTCAAGAGCGGCGAGGGCCGCTACACCGCCGACGCCGCCACCCTGGACGCCCTGGAGGCCTCCGGCCGGGTGGTGGTGCGCTACAGCGGCGGGGCCCCCAACGGCTCCGACCGCGACATCGCCGGGGTCGCCAACGAGCACGGCAACGTGGTGGGCCTGATGCCCCACCCCGAGCACGCCGTCGAGGCCCTGACCGGGCCCTCCGAGGACGGGCTGGGGTTCTTCACCTCCGTCCTGGCGCACCTGGCCGGATCCGTGCCGGTCGGCGCGGATTGAGCCGACCGAGCGGACCGATACGCGAGACCGGAGGCGGTGCACCCCGATGATGGCGCTGATGCGGTCCCGCCGGACCATGGCCGTGGTGGTGGGGCTCGTCGTCCTCGCGATGGTGGCCACAGGCGCGGCCGGGCTGTTCAACGCGCTCCGCACGCCGCCGCCGCAGGAGCAGGAGCCGCCGCGCGACGCCCCGCCGGTATCCGCCCTGGGCACCTCGCCCTCCTCGGTCGGCTTCGTCGACCTGGGGCAGGAGTGCCGGGCCGCCACCCCCGAACGTCCGGGCGAGTGCTACCGGACCGTGGGCCTGGAGGCCGCCGAGGGCGGGGACCTCGAGGCCGAGGAGGCCCTGGAGGACGTGCGCGGGCACCTGATGGACCAGGGGTGGGAGCCGCTCCTCCCGGAGGGCGCCGACCCCGACGAGGAGGTCCCCGCCGGCGAGTTCGTCCTCTCCGACGGCTCGGTGATGGCCCTGGCCAGCACGGCCTCCCAGGACTCCTCGACACCGGCGGCGGTGGTGCTCGCCCACTACTGAGCCCGTCCGCCGAGCACGCCTCCGCCCCGGCCCGCCGCCCCCGGGCCCCGGCGGCCCCGCGCGGCGCCCCGCCGCGCACCCGCACGACCACCGCGCGCGCCGACCGCGGCGCACCACGAACCGCAGCGCACCGAACGGAAGATCTCCGCATGTCCCACACCCGCGCCATGGACACCGTGGCCCACGCCGAGACCACGCCGGACACCCCCCAGCCCTACGCCGAACTGGGCATGGCCGACGACGAGTACGCGCGCGTCCGGCGGATCCTGGGCCGCCGCCCGACAGCGGCCGAGCTGGCGATCTACTCGGTCATGTGGAGCGAGCACTGCTCCTACAAGAGCTCCAAGGTGCACCTGAAGAGGTTCGGGGAGACGGCCCCCGAGTCCGACGCGCTCCTGGTCGGCATGGGCGAGAACGCGGGCGTGGTGGACGTGGGCGAGGGCCGCGCGGTCACCTTCAAGATCGAGTCGCACAACCACCCGTCCTACGTCGAGCCGCACCAGGGCGCGGCCACCGGCGTCGGCGGGATCGTGCGCGACATCCTCACCATGGGCGCGCGCCCCATCGCGGTGATGGACGCGCTGCGCTTCGGCCCGGCCGACGCCCCCGACACCCGCCGGGTGCTGCCCGGGGTGGTCTCGGGCATCTCCTTCTACGGCAACTGCCTGGGGCTGCCCAACATCGGCGGCGAGCTGGGCTTCGGCGCGGGCTACGCGGCCAACCCGCTGGTCAACGCGCTGTGCGTGGGCGTGATGCGGCACGAGGACATCAAGCTCGCCCAGGCCCCCGGACCGGGCAACAAGGTGGTGCTCTTCGGCGCCACCACCGGCCCCGACGGCATCGGCGGCGCGTCGGTGCTGGCCAGCGCCACCTTCGACGACCAGAGCCAGGCCAAGCGGCCCAGCGTCCAGGTCGGCGACCCGTTCCTGGAGAAGCTGCTCATCGAGTGCAGCCTGGAGCTGTTCGCCGAGGACCTGGTGGTGGGCATCCAGGACCTGGGCGCGGCCGGCGTCTCGTGCGCCACCACCGAGCTGGCCGCGGGCGGCACCGGCGGGATGCGGATCGAACTGGACCGCGTTCCGCTGCGGGACTCCACGCTCACGCCGGAGGAGATCCTGATGAGCGAGTCCCAGGAGCGCATGATGGCGGTGGTGGAGCCCGCCAAGCTGGAGGCGTTCCTGGCCGCCTGCGCCAAGTGGAACATCGAGGCCGCGGTGATCGGCGAGGTGACCGAGGTGTCGCCGGAGGAGGCCGAGCGCGGCGGGCGGCTGCGGATGACCTGGCACGGCGAGACCATCGTCGACCTTCCGCCGCGGACCGCCGCCGACGAGGGGCCGGTCTACGAGCGCCCCTACGCACGCCCCGCCGAGCAGGACGCGCTGCAGGCCGACACCCCCGACCGGCTGGACCGGCCCAAGGACGCCGCGGCGCTGCGCGAGCAGCTGCTGTCGGTGCTGGCGGCGCCGGGGGTGTGCGACCCGACGTGGGTCACCCAGCAGTACGACTCCTATGTGATGGGCAACACGGTGCTGGGCGCCCCGGCCGACGGCGGCATGGTGCGCATCGCCGAGGACTCCGACCGGGGCATCGCGCTGGCCACCGACGGCAACGGCCGCTTCACCCGGCTCGACCCCTATACCGGCACCCGCGCCGCCTACGCCGAGGCCTACCGGAACGTGGCCGCCACCGGCGCGCGGCCGATCGCGGTGACCAACTGCCTGAACTTCGGCTCGCCGGAAGACCCGGGGGTGATGTGGCAGTTCGCCGAGTCCACCCGCGGGCTGGCCGAGGCCTGCCGGGACATGGGCACCCCGGTCACCGGCGGCAACGTCAGCTTCTACAACCAGACCGGCCACAGCGCCATCGACCCCACCCCGGTGATCGGCGTGCTGGGCGTGATCGGCGACGTGCACGACCGGCTCACCTCGGCGTTCCGCGCCGCCGACGACGGCGCGGCGCTGTACCTGCTCGGCGAGACCCGCGCGGAGCTGGGCGGTTCGGCCTGGGCCGGGACGGTCCACGGCCACCTGGGCGGGCTGCCGCCGCGGGTGGACCTGGAGGCCGAGCGGGCGCTGGGCGAGGTGCTGGCCTCGGCCGCCGAGTACGGGGTGGCGGCGGCCGCGCACGACCTGTCCGACGGCGGGCTGGCGGTGGCGCTGGCCGAGTCGGCGCTGCGCGGCGGCGCCGGGTGCTCGGTCCGCCTGGAGGGCGGCGTCGAGGGCGCCTTCACCGCGCTGTTCAGCGAGTCCACGGCCCGCGCGGTGGTGGCGGTGCGCCCGGACGCCGAGGACGCCTTCCGCGAGCTGTGCTCCCGGAACGGGGTCCCCGCCGCGGCGATCGGCACGGTCGGCGGGACCGCGGTGGCGGTCGCCTACGAGGGCGGCGGCTTCGAGATCCCCGTCGACGAGCTGCGCCGGGCGCACACCGCCACGCTCCCCGAGATCTTCGACGCCGAGTAGGGCGTGTCCGGCGGGGCACGGGCCCAGGCTCCGCGCCCCGCCGGTGCGCCTCAGCGCCGGACGGCGCCGTCCGGACCCCGGGCGCCGCGGCCCGCGCGCCGGGACATCCGCTCCAACCGGGCCGTCCGCTCCTCCGTCGACGGGTGGGTCCGCACCGCCCACCGGACCGTCGCGATGAAGCCGTCCCCGTCCGCCGCCCCGTCCCGGAACGGGACGATGGCCTGCCGCAGCGACGCCCCCATGTCCCGGAGGTCCTCGGCGGGGACCCGGTGCATGCCGCCCGCGATCGCGCCCAAGGCGGACGCGAGCTCGGCCGGGGAAGCGGTGAGCTCGGCCGCGGCGCGGTCCGCGGCCAGCTCTCGGCGGCGGCCGAGCCAGGCGGCCACGATATGGCCGGGGATCGCCAGCCACAGGACCACCAGCACCAGCGTGACCATCAGGGCGAACATCAGGATCCGCAGCGCGGCCCGCAGGGTGCCCGCGAGGATCAGCAACGGGGCGGCGAACGGCCGCGGGACCCGGCGGGGCGGGCCGGGGTCCCCCCGCGGGCGGCGCTTCTCGCCCCAGCCCGCACTCCAGGGCCGTCCGCACAGCCGGGCCAGCGCGCAGACAGGGCGCTCCAGGTACTCCAAGCCGTTGGTGACGAAGAGGATCGGGGCGGAGAAGAGCATGGCCGGCCCCTGGCTCAACCCCTGGGCGAACTTCATCATCCGCCGGTCGGCGTGCGCCAGGTGCGCGAACTCGTGCGCGACGACCGCTTCCAGACGCCGGTTGTCCAGCAGCTCCAGCAGCCCGCGGCTGACGTACAGCCGCGCCGGACCCTCTTTCGCGAACAGGGGGAAGGGCCTTGGCCCCGCCTTCGGCGGCACGCGCACCAGGGCGTTGGGCGCGGCCGTCTCCATGATCCACAGGACGGGCGGATCCTGGCCCGTGAGCGCACAGACGCGGTCGACGACGGTGTGCAAGCGCGGCTCGCCGTGCCGTTCGGCGACTCTGCAGCGGACGGGAGGGGCCTTCTCTTCCGCATCCCCGAACACTGCGGCCGCCAGCGACGCGGGAATCGGGAGAAGCCCGAGCCACCAGGGGATCCACACCCATGATCGGTGCTCCGAGGCCCACTGCAGCATCACGCACGACCAGAACGCATAGGCCAAGGGAACCGCTGCCACCAGGAGCCAGGTGCCTGCGATCTCCCACGTCGTCCGGGCCGTGCCGAATGCCTTCATGCAGGGCATTCAACCAA
>NZ_ANAD01000221.1 GCF_000341245.1 Nocardiopsis halophila DSM 44494 | reverse complement strand
AGGACGCGGCCGAAAGCTCCACCACTCCAACGGCCACGACCGCACCGGCCTCCCGTTCCTGCGCCGGACCGCGCATTTCGAGGGACATCGAAACCCGTCCGGGGCCCGTCCCAGCGCCGGGTGCGGAGGCCCTCGGCGTCCTGACGCCCCCGG
Source organism: Nocardiopsis halophila DSM 44494 (assembly GCF_000341245.1). Taxonomy (GTDB): domain Bacteria; phylum Actinomycetota; class Actinomycetes; order Streptosporangiales; family Streptosporangiaceae; genus Nocardiopsis_A; species Nocardiopsis_A halophila. Next base: position 3,390 of record NZ_ANAD01000221.1, on the reverse strand, counting down.
CGTAGCCTGGAGGCGGGGTCCCCGTCCGGTGGCACTCGGCTCCGACGGCACCCCTCCCGGCCGAGACCGGGGTCGTCCTCGGAGGTACACGATGACCGATGCGAGCATGCCGCACGGCGGAGCGGGCGGCTCCGGCAGTGTGCGCGGGCGGCGCGGCCGCCTCAAGGGCGCCCTGGGCAGCCACGACCGCCCGGCCAGCGCCCTGGCCTTCCGCCTGATCCTGGCCTGGTTCGGGGCCGCGGTCCTGCTCGCGGCCACGGTGCTGGCGGTGGTGTGGGCCCACCACACGCTGCTGGCGGTGGTCTTCGCGGCCGGGTTCCTGGGCGCCTGCCTGAACATCTACTGGGTGCGCCAGCGCCTGCGCCACGAACGCTGAGGCGGCGCCGGGGGCCCCGCCCCGTCGACGGCGGCGGAGACCGGATGAGCATCCCGCCTCCGCGAACGGGCCCATGGATCACCCGCACCGCGGCACCTGCGGGACTGCCGCCGCCCCGCTCCCGGATCCGCTGCGCGTCCTGAGCCCGGCGCCGCGGTCGGAGGAGGGTTTCGAACGGGCCGTTCGGGCTACGCGCACCCACCGGCCGGACCTGTCCCGCCCAGCCCAGGGGACCTGTCGGCGGCCCTCCGGAGGTACCGCGCCGCATGCCGGGCGCGATGCGCTCCACTGCGGCATCCGGCAGCGGGCCGACCGTCAACCGCCCGCCGCCGCCCATCGCCGCCCGCACCGCCGACCCCTCGTCGTCTCAGCGGGGCGTCCCGGCCGGTGTCCGTCCGGCCGGGCACCGGCCCCGGGTCACGACCGGGTGCGAACGCCCATCCGCTTGGCCAGGAAGAAGACCACGGCCAGGTAGAGGACCAGCTCCACCCCCGGGCCGAGCATGATCTCCCAGGAGACCGCCCCCTGGTCCAGCGGGGAGGCGGCCTCGCCCGCCGAGGCGGCCAGCAGGAACCCGCCGACGTTGTGCACCACGTGCAGGCCGATCGCCGCCTCCAGGCCGCCCGTGCGGATGGTCACCCAGGCCAGGCAGAGCCCGAAGAGGAAGACCCAGACCATCCCCCAGTCCCGGTAGCCGTGCAGGGACATGAAGATCACCGAGCTGACCAGCGCCCCCGGCCACGGGGTGCGCATGAAGGCGCCGAAGGCCTGCATCAGCCAGCCGCGGAAGACGTACTCCTCGGCGGCCGCCTGGAAGGGGATGAGCAGCACGATCGCCACGGCCGGCGGCAGGAAGGCCGCCCAGCCGGCCCAGCCGCCGAACTCCCCCAGGCCCTGTCCGGACAGCAGGTCATAGGTGAGCGCGACCCCCCAGCCCACCAGCATGGCGCCCACGGCGACACCGGCGCACACGCCCATCCAGCGCCACCGCAGCCGGCCGGCCACCGAGGAGACCGAGCCCACCGGGCGCCGCTGGGCGAACCGCACGGCGAACAGCACCGGCGGCAGGGCCAGCGCCAGCCCGAGCGCGGTGGCCACGAGGGTGGCGACGGGCATCTCGCTGAAGAGCGCCTCGGGGTCGGTCATGTCGACGCCGGCGAACGCCGCCGCCACGACGAGGACCATGCTCAGCCCCACCACCGTCACCAGGCCGGAGCCGAAGATGAGCAGCGTCCCCACGACCGGCCGCCACCACCGGTTCCGCGCGGTGCGGGCCAGCAGGTGGTAGGGCTCGCCCTCGGGCACCGGGTCGACCTTCGGCGGCGGCGGGGCCGCCACCGGGGGCGCACCCCAGGGGTACCCGCCGGGGGCGGCCTGCTCCGGGGGCGGAGGTACGGGCGGCGGAACGGCCCCACCGGAGGGGGCCTGGCCGCCCGGGGGCGCGTACCAGGGGCCGTCCGGGGCGGCGGCGCCTCCGTCGGAGTCCCCGTGCCGGTCGGGGCCCCGCTCCGTCGGCTCGTTCATGTCTCCGTCCTCCCTCTCCTGTCCGCGGCCTCAAGCATCCCGCCGGACGGGGGCCGACGGCCAGACACCACTGTCACCGGCGCTCGGTGACGGACCGGTGTACGGCGGCGATGACATCCGTCATCCCGCCTCAGGCCCGGGTCCGGGCCCGGGATCCGGCCTGTCCTGCGTGGAGGACGCGGTCGCGCCGCCCCTGGCGCCGCGGCTTTGCCCTCGACGGTGCGCCGGGCGGAAACGAACACCCACGGCCATATGAGTGGACGGTTCGACGCTGTCCTCGGTCGTCCGTTACGCGAAACGGGCTGAATCCCCGCCACTTCGAAAAATTCCTCCCTCGGGAACAAGACGGGCCCGCCCCGCGTTAGGTTCCTCGTACGCTGTACGACTAAGAAGGGACGCCCCCCGTGCCCGTGACGCGCACACCCCGGACCGCCGACACCGCGTACGACGAGAGGAGGGCCCACACACCCGCCACGACCATCCCCGACGCACCGACTACCGGGGAGAACGCGCCTCCCCGCACCACCGGCGCCGCCCGCGCCGCCTCAGAGGAGTTCGACCGCCAGGTCCGCGTCCTGGTCGACAAGGGTTACCCCGGGCTCTGCGGTACGGACGCGGAGGGCTTCGCCGCGTTCGTGGAGCCCCTGCGCGCGCAGGCCCTCGCGCACGCGCCGTCCGGGGCCCACGACGCGACCGAGACCGGCGAGGCCGCCGAGCCACCCGCCCCGGTCCGGGCGCCGTTCCTGCTGGTGATCACACGGGAGGCCGTCCCGATCGAGGAGACGATGCCGCTGACCAGGCTCACCCGCGGGACCCGGCCGGGCTTCGTCGACCGCACCTTCGAGGAGGGCGCACTGGCCCGGTTCACGACCGTCCCCGAGTCGGCACCGCCACCCGTGCCGCCGACCGGGCCGGGAGAGCCCGGCACCGCGCCCCGGGCCTACCTGCTCCTCGGCGCCGACCGGGGCGAGGAGTTCTGCGGGGCGGTTCCCAACGACGCCTTGGAAGAGATCCGCCGCCGAGGACGGTCGCCGCTCACCATCGAGGAAGGCATCGCGTTCGTGACGCTCTTCCCGGAGGCGCTGGAGAAGAACAAGTGCTTCTCTCTGGCCGGATCGCGCTGCGGCGACCGGCGCGTCCCGGCCGTGTGGATCGGTAAGCGCTCCCCCAAACTGGGCTGGTGCTGGGAGGGCAACCCGCACACCTGGCTGGGCATGGCCTCCGCCGAATCCCGCACCGGGGCCCTGTGACCGCCCGGCGGGCGGACCTCCTCCCCTCCAGGCCCGCCCGCCGGGCTTCCCCGTGGCGACAGGCGTCCCGCTCTTGCCTGCCTCCCGAGCGGCGGGGCCCCTGCGGTACAGGTATCGGGCAGCGACGAAGAGGCGGCGGGCCCACCGGCAGCGCTGCCGACCACCGGGCACACGAACAGCCAGGACCGGCAGGCGACGACGGAGCGGCTGGTCCCCCGCTCATGCTCGGTTGCCAGGCGG
>NZ_ANAD01000220.1 GCF_000341245.1 Nocardiopsis halophila DSM 44494 | reverse complement strand
CGTCCGGCCGGGGCCCGTGAGCGGGGCACCTGCCGATCCTTCGCCGCATGACCTGGGCATACCCGGTCACGTCTCTTGGGGAGGGGGTCGTTTCGCTCCGCCCGGGGCTGCGCGATCCTCGCGCTCTGCTCCGGGCCTGGCCGCCCCTGGGGCGTCCCGGCCGGAACGCCCGCTGCCGGGCAGGCGCGGGCCGCTTCACGGGAGGCGGCGACCGCCGGCCAAGGCTCCACCACTCCGGCGGACGCGACGGACGCGACGTCGTGGACGCGCGTGGCGGCCGGGTGTGGCGGCCGCGCATGGCGGACACCGTGCCGAGCGGCTCCGTTCCGCCTGTCGGCTCCCTGAGGTCATCCGATCTACCGATGACCGTACCCCCTGATCCCTACCGGTATGCGGGAGATATACCGTCTGCGGAATCATGCCCGATCCGCTCTTCCTCCTCGTCGCCGGGGCCGCCGTGGTCGCCGGCGCGGCCGTGCAGAGCAGCGTCGGCCTGGGGCTCGGACTGGTCGCCGCCCCGGTCATCTCGCTGCTGGACCCCACCCTGATGCCCGTGACCCTGCTCATCGCCACCGGCGTGCTCCCGGTGTTCACCCTCGTGGCCGAGTGGCGGCACGTCGACTGGAGCGGCCTGGTCTGGGGGGTCCCCGCCCGCGTCCCCGGCTCCATCGTCGGGGTGTGGGTGGTGGCCACGCTCGACCCGGGCATGCTCGGCGCGGCCGTGGGGGCCATGGTGCTGGTCGCGGTCGGCCTGTCGCTGCTCCCGGTCACGGTGCGGCCGACCCCGCCGGCTCTGCTCACCGCCGGGGTGGTGTCGGGCGCCATGGGCACCGCCACCTCCATCGGGGGCCCACCCATCGCGCTGGTCTACCAGCACGAGGACGGGCCGCGGGTGCGCGCGACCCTGGCCGGGTTCTTCCTGGCCGGAATCGCCATCTCCCTGGTAATGCTCACCGCGACCGGGCAGGCCGAGCCCCGGCAGCTGGCCGCGGGCGCCGCCCTGCTGCCGTGCGTGGTGGCCGGGTACCTGCTGGGCCGCCCGCTGCGCCGCCTGGTCGACGAAGGGCTACTGCGCACCGCCCTGCTGTGCACGGTCGCGGTCTCGGGCACGGTGCTCATCGTGCGGGCCTTCGTGTGAGCACCGCCGATGCGCCGCGGCCCGTGCGGTAGGCTCCGGCGACCATGGGCACAGGTGAACGCGCAGGCGAACGCACCAGGGGCGGGCGCAGGCCCACCGCCGAGGAGCTGCGGGCGGCGCACGGCACGGTCATCCCCGACGTCACCGGCCCCGGCCTCAGAGTCCTGTTCTGCGGGATCAACCCGGGCCTGTACTCCGGGTGGACCGGGCACCACTTCGCCCGCCCCGGCAACCGCTTCTGGCCCGCCCTGCACCGCGCCGGGTTCACCCCGCGCCTGCTGCGCCCCGAGGAGCAGGACGAGCTGCCCCGGTGGGGCCTGGGCATCACCAACATCGCCGCCCGCGCCACCGCCCGCGCCGACGAGCTCACCCCCGACGAACTGCGCGAGGGCGGACGGGCCCTGGCCGAGCGCACCGAGCGCCTGGCCCCCGGCGTTCTGGCCGTCCTGGGCGTCACCGCCTACCGGTCGGCGTTCGGCGCCCCCAAGGCCCGCATCGGCCCCCAGGAGGGCGTGCGGGTCGGCGGGGTCCCGGTGTGGGTCCTGCCCAACCCCAGCGGGCTGAACGCGCACTGGACGCCCGAGGCCATCGCCGGGGAGCTGCACCGCGTGCGCGAGCGGTACGGCGGCGGCCCCGCCGAATGACGCGGGGCCCGGGCCGCGCCCCGATCCGCGCGCGGCGGGCGAACCGGGGGCGGTGGGCGTCTACGTGGCGGTAGGTTCGGGTAATGCAAGGGTCACGGCGACCGTAGACTCGGGGGGACCGCGCGTCGGGCCGCCGCCCGCACCCGCGAGTCGGAACGCTGACTGAGGGGACTGACGAGAGTTGACGCTGCTCGAATCGGTGCGCAATCCGGACGAACTGAAGAGGCTCCCGGCCGAGCGCATCCCGGCGCTGGCCGCCGAGATCCGTGAGTTCCTCGTCTCCGAGGTCTCCCGCACCGGCGGGCACCTGGGCCCCAACCTGGGGGTGGTCGAGCTGACCATCGCCCTGCACCGCGTCTTCGACTCCCCGCGCGACCCGGTGCTCTTCGACACCGGCCACCAGTCCTACGTGCACAAGATGCTCACCGGGCGCCGGGACTTCTCCCGGCTGCGCAGCGAGGGCGGGCTCTCGGGCTACCCCTCCCGGGCCGAGTCCGAGCACGACTTCATCGAGAACTCCCACGCCTCCACCGTGCTCTCCTACGCCGACGGCCTGGCCAAGGCCAACGAGGTGCGGGGCCGCGCCGAGAGCACGGTCGCCGCGGTGATCGGCGACGGCGCGCTGACCGGAGGCATGGCCTGGGAGGCGCTCAACAACATCGCCGAGTGCAAGCAGCGCCGCCTGGTCATCGTCGTCAACGACAACGGCCGCTCCTACTCGCCGACCATGGGCGGGCTCGCCGACCACCTGGCGACGCTGCGCATGACCCCCGGCTACGAGCACGCCCTGGAGGCCGCCAAGACCGCGCTCAACCGCGCCCCCGTCGTCGGCCAGCCCATCTACGACGCCCTGCACGGGTTCAAGAAGGGCCTCAAGGACGCCATCCAGCCCCAGATCATGTTCGAGGACCTGGGCCTGAAGTACCTGGGCCCCATCGACGGCCACGACGAGGCCGCGGTGGAGAAGGCCCTGCGCCGCGCGCGCGACTACGGCGGCCCGGTGATCGTGCACTGCATCACCCGCAAGGGCAAGGGCTATGCCCCGGCGGAGAACCACGACGAGGACCAGTTCCACGCCCCCGGGGCGTTCGACCCCGAGACCGGGCAGGCCAAGTCCTCCCCGGGCGGCGGCGTGAAGTGGACCAAGGTCTTCAGCGAGGAGATGGTGCGCCTGGGCGCCGAGCGCGAGGACCTGGTCGCCATCACCGCCGCCATGCTCCACCCCACCGGCCTGGCCCCGTTCGCCGAGGCCTACCCCGACCGCACCTTCGACGTGGGCATCGCCGAGCAGCACGCCGCCACCTCGGCCACCGGGCTGGCCATGGGCGGGGTGCACCCGGTCGTCGCGGTCTACGCCACCTTCCTCAACCGCGCCTTCGACCAGGTGCTCATGGACGCCGCCCTGCACCGCCAGGGCGTCACCTTCTGCCTGGACCGGGCCGGGATCACCGGCACCGACGGCGCCAGCCACAACGGCATGTGGGACCTGTCCATCCTGCAGGTGGTGCCGGGCCTGCGGCTGGCGGTGCCGCGCGACGCGCAGCGGCTGCGCGAGGAGCTGCGCGAGGCCGTGGCCGTGGACGACGCCCCCACCGTGCTGCGCTACCCCAAGGGCGCCGTGGGCGAGGACATCCCGGCGGTGGACCGCATCGGCGGCATGGACGTGCTGCGCAGCGCCGCCGACGCCGGCCACCCCAAGGACCTGCTGCTGGTCGCCGTCGGCGCGATGGCCCGCACCTGCTGCGAGGCCGCCGACCGCCTGGCCGACGAGGGCATCGGCGCCACCGTGGTCGACCCGCGCTGGGTCAAGCCCCTGGACCCGGCCCTGGTCGAGGAGGCGGCGGAGCACCGCGCCGTGGCCGTGGTCGAGGACAACGGCCGCGTGGGCGCGGTCGGCGACGCGGTGGCGCGGGCGCTGCGCGACGCCGAGCTGGACATGCCGGTGCGCACCTTCGGCGTCGAGCAGGAGTTCCTCGACCACGCCTCGCGCGAGGCGGTCCTGGAGAAGATGGGCCTGACCCCGCAGGTGCTGGCGCGGCGCCTGATGGGCACCGTCTCCCGGCTCACCGACGCGGGCCGCTCCGAGCGCGCGCTGGCCGACGGCGAGCCCGCGCAGAACTGACCGGACCGCCCGGACCGACGGCCGGTTCCGGTGATCCCCCCGCAGGGCGCGGATGCGGGAGAATGGGGACATGAGTTCTCCCGAGCCCCTGCGTGTGGCGGTCATCGGTTCCGGTCCGGCGGGCATCTACACGGCGGACGCCCTGACCCGGCAGAATCGTGAGCACGTCGCCGTCGACGTCCTCGACCGGCTTCCCACCCCCTACGGGCTGGTGCGCTACGGCGTGGCCCCGGACCACACCAAGATCAAGGGCGTGGCCCGCGCACTGCGCAAGGTGCTGGAGCACCCCCGCGTGCGCTTCCTGGGCGGGGTGGAGTACGGGCGGCACATGGGCCTGGACGACCTGAAGGGCGCCTACCACGCTGTGGTGTTCGCGACCGGCGCCCCGACCGACCGGCGCATGGGCGTGCCCGGGGAGGACCTGCCCGGCAGCGTCGCCGCCACCGACTTCGTCAACTGGTACTGCGGCCACCCCGATGCCGAGGTGGAGCGCTTCCTGCTGGACGCCGAGGAGGCGGCCGTGGTGGGCGCGGGCAACGTCGCCCTGGACGTGGCCCGGATGCTCGCCAAGAGCGCCGACGAGCTGCGCGCCACGGACGTGCCGCAGCCGATGCTGGACGTGCTCGCGGCCAGCAAGGTGCGGCGGATCAGCGTGCTGGCGCGCCGGGGGCCGCTGCAGGCCAAGTTCACCGCCCCCGAGCTGCGCGACATCGGCGAGCTGGCCAACGCCGACGCGGTGGTCGACCCGGCCGAGGTCGACATCGACCCCAACGGCGAGGAGATGCTCGGCGCCGCGCGCGCGGCCCGCACCAACCTGCGCTACCTGAAGGAGTGGGCCGAGCGCGGTCCCGCCGGGCGTGCGCGGGAGGTGCGGTTCCGCTTCTGGCGGCGGCCCGTGGAGCTGAACGGGTCCGAGCGGGTGCGGTCGCTCACGGTGGAGCGCACCGTGCTCGACGCCGACGGGCGCCTGCGCGGCACGGGCGAGACCGAGGAGGTCCCGGCCGGGNTCGGCTCCCGGGGGCTGCCGCTGCCGGACCTGCCCTTCGACGAGGACGGGGCGACCGTCCCGCACAGCGAGGGGCGCGTCGTGGACGCCTCGGGGGAGCGGCTGCCGGGGGCGTACGTTGCCGGCTGGATCAAGCGCGGCGCGACGGGCGTGATCGGGACCAACAAGTCCGACGCGGCCGCCACGGTCCGCTCGCTGATGGACGACGCCGACCGGCTCCGGGCCGCCGGCGCCCCGGCCGAGGAGCCCGACGCGCTCCTGGAGCGCTCCGGGGCCGAGGTGAACGACTACTCGGGCTGGCTGGCGATCGACGCCGCGGAGGCGGCGCTGGCCGACCGCCTGGGCCGCGGCGACCGGGTGAAGCTCCTCGGGTGGGAGGAGTTCCGCCGCGCCGCCCGCGGCTGACCGGGCCGGGCCGCCCCGAGCCGCCCCGACCCGGGGGCCGGTCGTCAGTCCACTTCGGAGGCCGAGGCCTCGAAGGTGTTGCACGACGCCAGCCTCTCGCCGGTCGTCCCTGCGTCGTACCAGTGCAGGCGGTTGTCGGAGGTGCCGTGCGTCGGCAGGTCGCCGCCGCCGTTGAGCACGTCGTTGACCCGGTCGATCTCCCCGGGGTCGAAGCCCAGGCCGCGCATGGCGATCCCGCCCATGCACTCGGCCTGCAGCTCGGTGCGGCGCAGCGCCCGGAGCGAGGCCTCCTCGCTCTCGGCCTCGAACTCCATGTCGTAGGAGCGGTCCAGCACCCCGGTGACCTGCTGGACGTGGTGGCCGTACTCGTGCCCGATGAGCGCGGCCCAGATCGCCTCCTGGTCGCGGGAGGGGAACTCCCGCGAGAGCTCGGTGACGTTGGGGACCACGACGGTGACCGTCTGCTCCCGGCCGTCGTAGTAGGCCATGGTGGTGCCCTCGTCGCCGGCGAACATCTCCGGGTCGGTGTCGGTGGTGGCGAACTCCGGGTCCGCCACGCGCAGGCCCAGCTCCTCCAGGCGCGGGCGCCACAGGTCGTTCAGGCACACGCCCAGCTCGTCGGTGAACCGCTCCCAGGAGGCCTCCGAGGAGGGGTGCAGGTCGGGCACGGCGCAGTCCACCGGTTCGGGCATGTCCAGCGCGTAGGCGGGGTGCTCGTACACCGAGACCTCGACCGCACCGGGCGCCTCGGTCAGTGCGGCCGCGTACTCGCCGCTGACGCTCTCGGAGCGGACCGGGTCGGTGTCGCTGCCCGTGGACTGGGTGAAGACCAGCATCAGCGCGGTCAGAGCCGCCCCGACCGACACCAGCGCCGAGACGGTGATGGCCGTCCAGACGGCCGCGCGCGAGGGGCCGCGCCGCCGGGGCGGGGGAGCCGGGGGGTACGGCGGGTACGGGGGAGCGTACCCGGGGTACGGGGCGTAGGGGCCCGGGGGCGGTACCGGCGCCGCGGGACCGGGCGCCTGCGGAGGCGGCGGGGGCCCCGCGGGGGCGCGGTCGCCGCCGGGTGTGTGCTCCACTGGGCCCCGTCCTTCCGCCTGGCGTCTCCTCCCGGCCCGGGTCCGGGCAAGGGTGGATGATCAACCTTAATCGGACACGGGAGGCGACGGTAGCGCGAAAGCCGCCTCCGGGGCGAGCGGAGGCGGCCGGGGCCCTTCAGTCCCGGTCAGTCCCGGGAGGGCGCCCGGTACTCCACCCCCGGGGCAAGGATGTCGTGGAGCTCGGCCTCGAACAGGGGTTCCATGTCGCCCATGATGGGCGTCATGTGCTCGGCGACCTCCATGCTGACCAGCCCGTACAGGCGCACCCAGCACGACATGAGCACCCGCAGCGCCCCGTAGGAGGCGTTGTCGATGGTGAAGCCGGTCTTGGCGGCGAACGCGTCCAGGCGGTCGCGCAGCTCCGGGCCGATCTCCTCGTCCGCGGGCAGGGGGATGCGCCGCTCGGCCAGCAGGCGGTCGAACAGGGCGAAGAACGAGGCGGCGAACTCCTGTCCGGCGGCCAGCACGCGGGCGTCGGGGTGCTCCTGCGGAGCGGGTGTGGCGAACAGCAGGGAGAACTCGGCCCGGTGGGCCAGTGCCCAGGTGCGGAAGGCGCGCAGCGAGGCGAGGATGCGCCCGTCGGTGTCGTCGGCGGGCAGCGGCCCGGCGGCGCCGGCCACCGCTTCGGACAGTTCGTGGAACAGGTCCGCCCGGACGGCGTTGAGCAGGTCGTCCAGGCCGGAGAAGTACCGGTACAGGCCCGGGGCGGTCATGCCCATGTCGCGGGCGATCGCGCGCAGCGACACCCCGGACGGCCCCTCGGCGGCCAGGCGCCGCCGGGCGATGTCCTTGATCTCCCGGAGTGTGGCCTCGCGCACACGTTCGCGCCGCCCGGGCGCCGCGGCCGCCCCCGGCCCCGCCTGCGCCTCCGGGTCGCCGCCGGTCCGCGCCGACGCCTCTGCGGGCACATCCGCCTCCTCGTTCACCGCCGCGGCGGACCCGGTCCGCGCGGCACCCCGTTGACAAGTGTGAGCAGTGTCAGTTTTAGTGAACGCCGTAAAGCTTACGGTGTTCACCGGCATCTCACGTTAACAGCAAGCCGAGGTCGTCCATGTTCTCAGCGCTGGGGCGTTTCACCCACAGGGGCCGCGTGTGGGTCCTGGCCGTCACCGTCGTGCTCGCCGTCGCGGCCGGGGTGTGGGGAGGCGGGCTCTTCGGCGCCGTCAGCGACGGCGGCTTCCAGGACCCGGGGTCCGAGTCCGCCCGTGCCGCCGAGACCATCGAGCGCGAGCTGGGGCACGACGGGGTGGACGTGGTCGCGGTCGTCAGCAGCGAGGAGATCCGCTACGACAACCCCACCTTCGCCAACCTGATCACGCGCATGCGCGACGGCCTCCCCGAGGAGCAGGTCGCCTCCGCCACCACCTACCTCGACGACGGGCTCACCGACACCGAGCGCGGGATCCTGCTCGCCGAGGACGGCCACGCCACCTACGTGCCGATCACCATCGAGGGCTCCACCAAGGACGAGCGGATGGAGAACTTCAAGGAGATCGCCGACGAGATCAGCGCGGGCCCGCTCCAGGTGCGCCTGGGCGGCCCCCTGCCGGTCGAGCAGCAGATCTCCGAGCGCGCCGAGAGCGACGTGGTGCGCGCCGAGCTCGTCTCCCTGCCGCTGCTGCTGGCGCTGCTGGTGGTCATCTTCGGCGGCGTGGTCGCCGCGCTCACCCCGCTGGCCGTCGGCGGCCTGGCCATCATCGGGTCCCTGGCCCTGCTGCGCACGCTCACCCACGTGACCGAGGTGTCGGTGTTCGCGGTCAACGTCGCCACCCTCCTCGGCCTGGGACTGGCCATCGACTACGGGCTGTTCATCGTCAGCCGCTTCCGGGAGGAGGCGGCCGCCGGGCGCCCGATCGCCGAGGCCGTGCCGCGCACGCTGTCCACCGCAGGGCGCACCGTCGCCTTCTCCGGCGTCACGGTGCTCATCGCCTTCGCCGGGCTGCTGTTCTTCCCCCAGCCGGTGCTGCGCTCCATCGGCCTGGGCGGCATCGCGGTCGTACTGTTCGACCTGGTCGCCGCGCTGGTGGTGCTGCCCGCGCTGCTCGCCGTGGTGGGGCGGCGCATCGACGCGCTCCCGGTGTTCGGCCGGGTGCGGCGCCGCCGCGCCCTGGGCGCCACCGCCGCGGCCGCCGCCGGGGCCGAGCGCGCCGCCCGGGCGGCGGCCGCCGGGGGCGGGTGGGCCCGCCTGGCGCACAGCGTCATGCGGCGGCCGGTGCTCTACCTGGTCGCGGTGGGCGGGGTGCTGATCGCCTTCGCCTCGGCGCTGGCCTCCACCCACGTCGGCTCCACCGACCAGCGGTACCTGCCCGCGGGCGCCGAGGGGCGGGTCGTCAGCGAGAAGCTGTCGGAGGAGTTCCCGGCCGGCGACGTGGCCACCGCGGACGTGGCCGTGACCGGCGACCTGACGGGGGCGCAGGGCGAATCGGCCCTGGAGGCCTACACCGACCGCCTCGGAGAACTGGACGGGGTCGTCCGGGCGGAGGTGGAGCGCGTCGGCGACGGCGCGGCGCACGTGTCGGTGGCCTACGAGGGCGAGGTGGACGACCCCTCCACCCAGCGCCTGGTGGAGGAGCTGCGCGCCGAGCCCGGGCCCGAGGGCGCCGAGGAGGTCCTGGTGGGCGGCGTGGCCGCGCAGCAGAAGGACACGCTGGACGGCATCATCGAGGCCGTCCCCGCCACCCTGGGGTTCGTGGTGGCCGTGACGCTGGCGCTGCTGTTCATGGCCTTCGGGTCGCTGGTCCTGCCGGTCAAGGCCGTGCTGATGGGCTTCCTTTCGCTGGGGGCCTCGCTGGGCGTGGTGATCTGGGGATTCCAGGAGGGGCACCTGGCCGGCCTGCTCGGGTTCGACGCCGTCGGCACCATGGACCCCACCTACCTGGTGCTGATCCTGGTGGTCTCCTTCGGCCTGGCCATGGACTACGAGCTGTTCCTGCTCAGCCGGGTGCGCGAGGAGTACCTGCACACCGGCGACAACGCGCACTCGGTGGCGGTCGGGCTGCAGCGCACCGGCAGGATCATCACCAGCGCGGCGCTGCTGCTGGTGGTGGTGCTTGCCGCGATGGGCTCCTCGGCGCTGCTGTCGCTGAAGATCATCGGCATCGGGCTGGCGGTGGCGGTGGTCGTCGACGCCACCCTGGTGCGGGCGCTGCTCGTCCCGGCGACCATGCGGCTGCTGGGCACCGCCAACTGGTGGCTGCCGCGTCCGCTCCGGTGGCTGCACGACCGGATCGGCATCACCGAGGGCGGCGAGGAGGAGGCGGCCCCGGAGCGGACCGGCGCCCCGGCGGAGCCGTCGGCCCGGACGGGCGGCTGACCGGGCCCGCGGGGCGCGGCCGCCGGGGGCCCACCGCGCCGCTCACCGCCCTCCGGGCCGGCCGGCGGGGGAGGGGCGGCGGTCGGTGAAGGGCAGGTCCGGCCTGCGGCGGCGGGCCTCGGCGACGACCTCCTCGACGGTGCGGTCCCAGCTCGGCCGGATCCGCACGGCCGGCTCGGGGCGCCACGGGGAGGGCGGCAGCTCCGGAGGCTCCTGGCCGGTCAGGAAGACCAGGTAGTGCAGGTGGACGGTGCCGCCGCGGTGGTGCAGCGGCTTCGTGCAGGCGTGGATCCCGGTGACCTGGTCCCAGGGGATCACCAGGTCGTCGTCGGAGGAGCGCGGCCAGGGCGCGGGGAACCGGGCCCCCTCGGCGTCCAGCAGCAGGACCGGGCGGCGCGACAGGTGGCGGGAGGCGGCCAGCAGCCCGCCGCCGCCGAAGAGCACGATCGCCAGCACGCCCATGGTGATGTCGAGGGCGCCGCCCTTGGCGACCAGCGCGGCCCCGATGCCGGTGAACACGGCGCACGCCACGGCCAGCCAGGCCCCCTCCCAGGTGGCCCGGAGCCGATTGGCGACCGCGAAGGCGGCGCCGCCGTCGTCGGCGTTCATACCTCCAGGGTAGGCCGTCGCCCGGCGAACGCCGGGAAAGCGGTGGCCCACGGCGCGTACGCGCCCCCGTGGGCGCCATGCGCCGCACGGGGCCGAAGGAAGCCCTCGCCCGGTGCCCTGCAGGGCGTGCCGTGCCACCGGGTGGGGAGCGGCCGGACGTGCCTGTACGGGGTGGTGCGGGGCGGTGGCGCTTCCGGCCGCGCAGGTTCGCGGGGTCGGCCTCGGGGCCGGCGTTGCCGGTCTCCGGGTGCCCGGCTCGGAGGGCCTGTCCTCGCTTGACGGTCGAGGGGTGCCCTTCCCGAGCGGCCATGGGTGGGGCTCCCACCAGCCCCGCTGACGCCGCCCCGCCGGGTACGGCAAGGGCGGAGGCCGACCGGAGCTGCACGGGGGAGCGGGGACCGCACGGGTCGGGCGAGGCACGCACGGCAGGCGGCCGGTCATGACCGGAGCCGTGGGCGGAGCGGCCGACGCCGGTCATGCGGAGGGTCGGGGCGCCGTTCAGGGCCATGTCCGGGACGGTCCTGCCGGTCCCGGAACGGGCTCCGCCCTGTGCCGGGCTGTCGGCACAGGGCGGAGCGTGCGGCCCTCGTCGAGGCGGGGCCGGGCCGGTCCCCTACAGGGCCTTGTAGCCCTCGGGGTGGAACTTCGCGCCGTTGACGCGCTCGGAGACGCCGCTGAAGTCGAGGTACGGCGTGATGCCGCCCAGGTGGAACGGCCAGCCCGCGCCGGTGATCAGGCACAGGTCGATGTCGGCCGCCTCGGCGACGACGCCCTCGTCCAGCATGATCCGGATCTCCTTGGCCAGCGCCTCCAGCGCCCGGTCCAGGATCTCCTGCTCGGAGGAGGCCTTGCCGCCGCCGCTGAACAGCTCCTTGACCTCCGGGTCGATCTGGAAGTCGGCGCCGAAGACCTGCGTCTTGCCCGCCTCGACCATGCGCCGGTGCTGCTCGGAGACGCTGAAGCGGTCGGGGAAGGCCGTGGCCAGGGTCTCCGACACGTGCAGCGCGACCGCCGGGCCGACCAGCTGGAGCAGCAGCAGCGGCGACATGGGCAGGCCCAGCGGCGCCACCGCGCGGTCGGCGGTCTCGGGCTCGGTGCCCTCCTCCACGGCGCCCAGCACCTCGCCCATGAACAGGGTGAGCAGCCGGTTCACCACGAAGGCCGGGGCGTCCTTGCACAGCACCGCGGTCTTCTTGAGCTTCTTGGCGGTGGCGAAGGCCGTGGCCAGCGCGGCCTCGTCGGTCTTCTCGCCGCGCACCAGCTCCAGCAGCGGCAGGACCGCCACCGGGTTGAAGAAGTGGAAGCCCACGACCCGCTCGGGGTGCTCGAGCCTGCTCGCCATCTCGGTGACCGAGAGCGAGGAGGTGTTGGTCGCCAGGATCGCCTCGGGGGAGACCACGGCCTCTACCTCGGCGAAGACCTGCTGCTTGACCTCCATCTTCTCGAAGACGGCCTCGATGACGAAGTCGGCGTCGGCGAACGCGTCCTTGGTCAGCGAACCGGTCACCTGGGACTTGAGGCGGTTGGCCTTGTCCTGGCCGATCCTGCCCTTGGCCAGCAGCTTGTCGACCTCGCCGTGGACGTAGTCCACGCCCTTGTCCAGGCGCTCCTGGTCCAGGTCGGTCAGCACGACCGGCACGTCCAGGCGGCGGGCGAACAGCAGCGCCAGCTGCCCGGCCATCAGCCCGGCGCCGACCACGCCGACCTTGTTCACCTTGCGGGCCAGCGACTTGTCCGGGGCGCCGGCGGGCCGCTTGGCGCGCTTCTGCACGAGGTCGAAGGCGTACAGGCCGGCCTTGAGCTCGTCGGTCATGATCAGGTCGGCCAGCGCGTCGTCCTCGGCGGCGAAGCCCTCGTCGCGGGTGCGCTCCTTGGCGGCGGCGACCAGGTCCAGGGCGCGCACGGGGGCCGGGGCCGCGCCGTGCAGCTTGCCCTCGACCAGGAACCGGGCGTTGTTCACCGCCTGGTCCCAGGCCTCGCCCTTGTCGACCTCGGGCCGCTCGACGGTGATGTCGCCCTTGACGACCTTGGCCGCCCAGCGCAGCGACTCCTCGACGAAGTCGGCGGGCTCGAACATCGCGTCGGCGATGCCCAGCTCCCGCACCTGCGGGCCCTTGATCATCTTGTTCTGGTTCAGCGGGTTCTCGATGATCAGCTTGAGCGCCTTCTCCGCGCCGATCAGGTGCGGCAGCAGGTAGGTGCCGCCCCAGCCGGGGACCAGGCCCAGGAACGCCTCGGGCAGCGCGAAGGCCGGAACGCCCGAGGAGACGGTGCGGTAGCGGCAGTGCAGCGCCGCCTCGACACCGCCGCCCATCGCCGCGCCGTTGACGAAGGCGAAGGTGGGCACGTCCAGCTCGCCCAGCCGGCGGAGGACGTCGTGGCCCAGCTTGCCGATGGCGTGCGCCTGGTCGCGGTTCTCCAGCAGCGGCACGCCGGTCAGGTCGGCGCCGACCGCGAAGATGAACGGCTTGCCGGTGATCGCCACCGCGGCGATGTCGGTGCGCGCCGCCGCGGCGTCGATGGCCTCGTTCAGGCTCAGCAGGCCGCCCGGGCCGAAGGTGTTGGGCTTGGTGTGGTCGTGGCCGTTGTCCAGGGTGATCAGGACGGCGGTGCCGGCACCGTAGGGGAGTTCGACGTCGCGAGACAGGGCCTTGGTGACGACCTCGTCGGCGAAGAGCTCCCGCGCCTGCTCGATCGGGCTGCTCACTTGGCGTTTCCTTCCCAGTTCGTGTTCTCCCACAGCACGGTCCCGCCCATGCCCATGCCGACGCACATGGTGGTCAGGCCGTAGCGGACCTCGGGGTGCTCGGCGAAGAGCCGGGACAGCTGCATCATCAGCCGCACGCCCGAGGAGGCCAGCGGGTGCCCCAGGGCGATCGCGCCGCCCCACGGGTTGACCCGGGCGTCGTCGTCGGCGATGCCGAAGTGCTCCAGGAACGCCAGCACCTGGACGGCGAAGGCCTCGTTGATCTCGATGAGGCCGATGTCGTCCATGCTCATGCCCTGCCGGGCGAGCAGCTTCTCGGTGGCCGGGACCGGGCCCACGCCCATGACCTCGGGCTCCACACCGGCGAAGGAGAAGTCCACCAGCCGCATGCGGGCGTCCAGGCCCATCTCGGCGGCGACGTCCTCGGCGGCCAGGATGGCGCCGGTGGCGCCGTCGTTCAGGCCGGCGGCGTTGCCCGGGGTCACGTTGCCGTGCGCGCGGAACGGCGTCTTGAGCTTGGCCAGGTCCTCCATGGAGGTGCCCGCCCGCGGGGGCTCGTCGGCGCTGGCCAGGCCGAAGCCCTGCTCGACCGAGCGCACCAGGGTCTCGACCAGGTCCTGCTGGATCTTGCCCTCGGCGTAGGCCTTGGCGACCTTGTCCTGGCTGCGCACCGCGTAGGCGTCGGCGCGCTCCTTGGTGATGGAGGGGAAGCGGTCGTGCAGGTTCTCCGCGGTGTTGCCCATGACCAGGGCGGAGGGGTCCACCAGCTTCTCGGACAGGAAGCGCGGGTTCGGGTCGACGCCCTCGCCCATGGGGTGGCGGCCCATGTGCTCGACGCCGCCGGCGATGACGACGTCGTAGGCGCCGAAGGAGATCCCGGCTCCGGCGGTGGTGGCCGCGGTGAGCGCACCGGCGCACATGCGGTCGATGGCGTAGCCGGGGACGCTGCGGGGCAGCCCGGCGAGGAGGGCCGCGCTGCGGCCGATGGTCAGCCCCTGGTCGCCGATCTGGGTGGTGGCGGCGATCGCGACCTCGTCGACGCGCTCCGGCGGCAGCTGGGGATTGCGGCGCAGAAGTTCCCGGATGACGCGGACGACGAGGTCATCGGCGCGCGTCTCGGCGTAGAGGCCCTTGCCGGCCTTGCCGAACGGGGTCCTGGCCCCGTCGACAAACACGACATCGCGGGCGGTTCGCGGCACGATTGCCCCTCCTTCACAACCTGATGAGTGGTTTTCTCCCCACATGCTACTCGCCGGTAACTAGTGCCGCGAGCAACGGGGGCGCGCCGCGCGCAACACACTGCCGCACAGGCGCTCCCGGCGTGGCCCGCCGGGTCGGGAGGGGGCGGCGAGCCGGGTGGGGACAGGGAGGCCACGGGCGCGGTCCGCCGGGGTGTGCCGGGCGTGTTCCCGGGGTTCTCGGGGAGTTCCCTTCGCGTAGCGGTCGTGCCGCTCAGGCGCTCCCGGCGCGGCCGGTCGGGCCGGCGGTCGGTGGGCCGGGAGGGAGCAGGGTGGCCGCGGGAAGGGGCGGCCGGCAGGACAGGGAGAGAGGCGCGGGAGTGGTCCGTCGGGGGCGTGGGGGTATGTCCCGGGAAGACCGGGGATCCCCTTCGAGGGCCGTGCCGGCCTCTGCGGCGTCCGTACGGGGGCGGGACGAAAGAGCGCCCGCCCGGCCGGTGGCCGGACGGGCGCGTCGATCGGTGGGGCGGGACGCGCGGCTCTCGGGGCGCGCTCCTGGGAACAGGCCTCAGAACAGGGAGGCGGCCTCGCGGTGGCGGCCGGCGGCGCTGTAGGCGCCGGCGAGGTCGCGCCGCATCTTGAAGGTGAGCATCCGGATCTCGGGGTCGCCGACGGCGGCGAGCCCGTTCCGGTAGGCCTCGAGCAGCGCGTCGATGGCCTCCCGGTCCATGCCGGCCTGGGTGTAGGCGCGCCCCAGCCGGTGGTGGATGACCAGGGTGTCGTAGTGGCGCGGGCCGAGCCGGCGCGAGCGCTGGGCGAGCACCAGGCGCAGCTGGCGGATCGACTCCGGGTAGCGGCCGGCCGCGCTGAGCGCCAGGCTCAGCCCGACGCGCAGCCGCTCCCGCTCGACCGGGTCGGCCGAGTCCTCGATCGCGCGCTCGTAGTGGGCGACCGCCGCCTCGTGCTCGCCGGACCGGCGCAGCGCGTCGGCCAGGCGCGTGCGCGCGTCGACGGTGTCCGAGGCCATCGGCCCCAGCCGCTCGGTGCGGTGGCGCAGCAGCACCTCCCACAGCTCGGCGGCCTGGGCGGGCCGGGCGCTGTCGGAGCAGATCCAGGCCAGGTTCTCCCGGATGACGTCGGTCTGCGGGTGCTCTTCGCCGAACACCTTGACCGCCTCTTCGAGCGTCCGCTCGAACTCCGCGCGGGCGGCCTCGCGGCGGCCGATCTGTGCGTACTTGCTGGCCAGGTTGTTGCGCGCGGCGATGCTGCGCGGGTCCTGCGCGCCGAGGCGCTGGACGTGGTCGTCCAGGGTGCGCTCCAGGGAGGCGACGCGCATGCCGGGGGTGCGCCCGGCCGCCTCGGCATCGACGGAGGGCGCGGGTTCCTGAGCCGGCACGGTCCTGCCGCCGCGGCGCATCAGGTTCCGCCACAGGGACACCAGGCCCACCTCCCGTTCGCGCACTTCGTAACCCTCACCGGAGGACTGCACGGGCACAGGACCGCCCGCACGCTTCACTCTCCGGTCTTTTCCGCCCCGCAACGACAACAGCACGATTCCATAACTTAATCCGGTTCGGCGGGGCCTGGAAGCCTCCACGACGGGGTAATCGGGTGTGAACTCTATCACTTATCGGCTTTTTAGGGGCGCAAGAGGTTTAAGGCCCGAATCGCCGTTTTTGTCATCCTCTGGTGGAGGCGGGGGAAGGAGCCGCGCGGCCCCCGTCCAGAAGGCCGCCGGGCCCGACGGGCCCGCCACCGCCGGCCACCGGAGGAGGCTGCTCAGGCCCCGTACCCGAAGAGCCGCCGGGCACGCCCCGATCGGCCCACCCGTCCCGTCATGGGGCGGGTCGGCGAACGGCCCTGCCCGACCCTCGCCGCCTCGCCGTGCTCCGTCGCGTTCCGCCGCGGCGCCCCGCCCGCAAACGGCGTCCCATGGCACGGTGTCACGCCGTCCGTCCCGACGGGGGCGGGACGCCGCCCCCGGGACGGTGCGGGGCGTTGCGCGGCCGTGACCGTCCGTCGCCGGGCGGACTGCGGTCACCCGGCAAGGGTGCGTACTGGGGCCGGTGCCCCCGGCAGCCAGGGCGGGAGGAGCCCGCACCGCTCGACAGGAGAACGGTTCGCCAACAGGGCGGCGTCCGCCGGAGCCGGAGCCGCCTGGAGCGGCGGCGCCTTCACCGGCACAGGCCGCCACGGCGCCCTCCGGGAGGAGCCCGCCGATACGCCCCCGCCGAGCGGCCTTCAGGCGCCCCGTACGGGAGCCGGCGGTGGCGTCCGCCGCTCCGGGGCCGCCTCCGTCACTTCGCCTCGGTCTCCGCCCCGCCTCGGGCGTCGGCCTGGGCCACGGCCTCGGCCAGGGGTTCGGCCGTCAGGCCCAGCTGCCACTCGCGCGCTCCGTTGCCGCGCAGGTGCCCGGCCACGGTCTCGGCGTCGATGCGCTCCGGCGGGGACCAAGCCAGCCGACGCACCGAGTCGGGCTGCAGCAGGTTCTCGGCGGGCATGACCACCTCCTCGGCGATCCGCGACACCGCGGCGCGGGCGGCCTCCAGGCGGCGGGCCGCCTCCGGGTCGCGGTCGTGCCAGCGGTTGGTCGGCGGCGGGCCGTCCCCCGGGGCACTGGGCTGCGGAAGCTCCTCGGGACGCATGTCGCGGGCGCGGTTGACCGCCTTGATCCACTGGGGGACGTAGCGGCGGGCCAGGCGCACCGAGAACGGCTTGAGGGCGCCCAGCTCCTGGGCGCTGCGCGGCATGGCGGTGGCGGCCTCGACGATCGCCGCGTCGGGGAGCACCCGGCCCGGGGAGAGGTCGCGCTCACGGGCGATGCGGTCGCGCTCCAGCCACAGTTCGCGGACCACGCCCAGTGCGCGCTGGTTGCGCACCCGGTGGATGCCGGAGGTACGCCGCCAGGGGTCGGGGCGCGGCTCCTTGGGCGGGGCGGCCAGGACGGCGGCGAACTCCTCCCGGGCCCACTCCAGCTTGCCCGCCTCCCGCAGCTCCGCCTCCAGGGCGTCGCGCAGGTCGACCAGGACCTCCACGTCCAGGGCGGCATAGGTCAGCCAGTCCTCCGGCAGGGGGCGCACCGACCAGTCGACGGCCGAGTGCTCCTTGGCCAGGCGCAGGCCCAGCACCCGCTCGACCATCGACCCCAGGCCCACCTTCTGGTAGCCCAGCAGGCGGCCGGCGAGCTCGGTGTCGAACAGCGAGGAGGGGCGCAGGTCGACCTCGGTCAGGCAGGGCAGGTCCTGGTGGGCCGCGTGCAGCACCATCTCGGTGCCTTCCAGCGCCTCGCTCAGCTCGGCGAGCTCGGGGCAGGCGACCGGGTCGATGAGCGCCGACCCCGCCCCCTCGCGGCGCAGCTGCACCAGATAGGCGCGCTGGCCGTAGCGGTACCCCGAGGCGCGCTCGGCGTCCACCGCGACCGGTCCGCTGCCCTGGGCGAACGCCGCCACCGTGGCACGCAGCGCCGCGCCGTCGGCGACGACCGCGGGAAGCCCCTCCCTCGGCGTGCGCAGCAGCGGGGCGCGGTCCGCGCTCTGGTCCTGCGCCTGCGTCGATCCGTCCGGTTCGGGAGCACCTGTCGTTGAATTCAGCACGTTCGCCACAGCACTACGGTATGCGCTTCCGAGAGCGAAGCCGTGTCGGGAGTGCGGCCGGTGCGGGGCGCCGGGGGCCGGGAAGCGCCGTCCCCGAGGGCCTGCGGCGCCGCGGTGGAAACGGGCGAAACGCCACGTCGGGGCTTGTTCGGGAGGCGTCGGGCGGGCACGGCGGCGCGGTCCGTTCAGCCCTCCGAGGGCGCGCGCCGGGAGGACAGGTCGGCCACGTCCGCCGGCGGGAGGCCGGAGGCGGCCGAGAGCAGGGCGAGCCAG
This sequence comes from Nocardiopsis halophila DSM 44494, assembly GCF_000341245.1. Lineage (GTDB taxonomy): Bacteria > Actinomycetota > Actinomycetes > Streptosporangiales > Streptosporangiaceae > Nocardiopsis_A > Nocardiopsis_A halophila. The sequence continues at coordinate 26,305 of NZ_ANAD01000220.1, read as the reverse complement.
GCGGCCATGTCCCCGGACAGGTCCTCGCCCTCCGGGGACCACGATGCGCGCAGCTCCAGCTCCGTGCTGAGCCCTTGGTCGGCCTTGGCGGCGAAACCCTCCGTGGTCGCGCGGGTCACCGTCCCGCTGAGCAGGCGGTGGTCGGCGCCGCACGCCTCCAGGGCGTCGGTGAGCCAGCTCCAGGCCACCTGCCCCAGCAGCGGGTCCGCGGCGATCTCGCTCTCCACCTCCGAGCTGACGTAGGCCACCACCCGGAAAGGGCCTGGCCAGTCACGGGTGCCGTCGGGGTCGTAGAGCACGATGAGGCGGCCCAGGGCGGGCTCGTCGCCGCCCTCGGTGGTCACCCGGGCCGACAGTGCGGTCGCGTGCGGGGCCAGGCGGCGGGGGGCGGGGATCTCCTCCACCGTGATCTCGGGGCGGACCGCGGCGGAGTGCAGGCTCTCCACGGCGCGGCGGAACACGGGCGGCGCGTCGTCGACCCTACCGAGAGGGGGCATGATGGAAACGTCTGCCTTAATCATGGTCGTTGGGGAACAGCCGGCGCGCGGACCGGCGAGCCGGGGGGCGATCGCGGCGCGTGACGGGACCAGCCACCCGCCCACGGTGGCACGAGTCACCTCGTACGGCGCGGAGATTCCCCGGCGTGTCGGGGTTTCGTGATGATCTTGGAATCCGCGGTGCGACGGATTCGTTACCCCGATGATCCTGTCGCGGACGCCGTGGTCACCCTGCGTGTCGGCCGGGGGCGGCCGTGCCGATCGCCCGGGTCGGGTCACGGCGGTGCCCGGTGCGTGGCACGATCGAGGTGTGACGCTCCAAGACTCTCCTTTCCTCCGCGCCTGCCGGCGCCTCCCGGTGGACCGCACGCCGGTGTGGTACATGCGCCAGGCCGGGCGCTCGCTGCCCGAGTACCGCAGGGTCCGGGCCGACGTCCCCATGCTGGAGGCGTGCGCCCGCCCCGACATGATCGTCGAGATCACCATGCAGCCGGTGCGGCGACACGGCGTGGACGCGGCGATCTACTTCAGCGACATCGTGGTGCCGCTCAAGGCGATCGGCCTGGACCTGGACATCAAGTCCGGGGTGGGGCCGGTCGTGGCCGACCCGGTCCGCGACGCCGACGGGATCAAGCGCCTGCGCGAGCTGAGCCCCGACGACGTGCCGTTCGTCACCGAGGCGGTGGGCACGCTGGTCGGCGAGCTCGGCACCACCCCGCTGATCGGTTTCGCGGGGGCGCCGTTCACCCTGGCCTCCTACCTGATCGAGGGCGGGCCGTCCAAGAACCACGAGCGCACCAAGGCGCTCATGTACGGCGAGCCCGAGCTGTGGAACGACCTGATGCGCCGCCTGTCCGGGATCACCCTGGAGTTCCTCAAGGTGCAGATCGCGGCCGGCGCCGGCGCGGTGCAGCTGTTCGACTCCTGGGTGGGCGCGCTGAGCGCCGAGGACTACCGGACGTCGGTGCTGCCGCACACCTCCTGGATCTTCGAGCGGCTCGGCGAACTGGACGTGCCGCGGATCCACTTCGGGGTGGGCACCGGTGAGCTGCTGAGCCTGCTGAGCGAGGCCGGGGCCGACGTGGTCGGCGTGGACTGGCGGGTGCCGCTGGACAAGGCCGCCCAGCGGGTGCAGCCGGCCACCGCGCTGCAGGGCAACCTGGACCCGGCGGCGCTGTTCGCCCCGTGGGAGGTGGTCGCCGAGCGCGCCGGTGACGTGCTGTCGCGCGGCCGCGCGGCCGAGGGCCACATCTTCAACCTGGGCCACGGCGTGCTCCCCGATACGGACCCGGACATGCTCACCCGCCTGACCGAGTTCGTGCACGAGGAGTCGCAGACCTGATCCGTCCGCGGACACGCGTCGACTCCCCGCGGGGCGGCCGGACGGCCGCCCCCGCGTGCTTTCCGGAGGCCGCCGAGGCGAACCGGCCGGCAGCGCGGTCGGCTCCCCAGCGCGCGGCGGGGGCGCTGTCGTGCCCCGGGACCGGCCCGGCGGCACGGGGCCGCGCCGGGGGCCGCAGGGTCAGTCCATCTCCTGTGCATCGTCCGCCGGCCGTTCGGGGACGGCGGGGGCGTCCTCGCCCCCTTCAGGGGCACCCTCCGTGCCCTTCCCGCCAGGCCCTCCGGGGGACCCGGACCCGCCGGGTGCGCCGACCGCGGCCGTCCCGCGCTCCTTCTGCCCGTTCGGCTCGTCGCGGTCCCTGCGGCGGCTCCAGCGCCGGGGGACGGGCACGGCGGGTCGGCCCTGGCGCCTGCGCCACCAGGCCAACGGGGCCAGCACCACGGCCGCGGTCGCCAGGAACGGCAGCAGCCAGCCGGCCGCCACGGCGACCCCGTCGGCCAGCGTCATCAGTGCCCGCCACCCGTAGGCCAGGCCGCCGAGGAAGCCGATGGAGTCGTCCCCGGTGTCCACCGGGCGCCCCGACGGGGCGTGCAGCTCCAGTTCCACCGTGCCGAAGGAGGTCGAATCGCTCAGTGCCTCCTGGCGGGCCTGCAGCGCCTCCAGTTCGGCCTGGCGGTCGGCGATCTCCGACTCCACCTTGAGCACGTCCTCGACCGTGTCGGCCTCGGCCAGTAGGTCGCGCAGCCGGTCCAGGGACGACTCGGCCGAGGCGACCCGGCTGTCGACGTCGGCGACCTCCCCGGTCACGTCCTCGGCCTCGCGCTCCAGCGCGGTGCGCGAGCCGAGGCCGCCCAGGTCCTCCAGCGCCGCGTCGTAGGCGTCCTGCGGAACCTTGAGGACCAGCCGCGCCGAGGGGGCGCGGGTCCCCGAGGGGGAGAACCGCTCCGAGGCCACGTGCCCGCCGGCGTCCGCCACCAGCTCCTTGGCCTGGGCGGAGGCCTCCTCGACATCGTCGGCCTCCACGGTCATCGTCGCCGTGTGCACCACCTGGCGCTCCGCCGGGTCGACGTCGAGGCCGTCGGCGCCCTGCCCGGCCTGCGCACCCTCGCCGTCCCCGGCCTCCTCCGGCACGCCCGCGGCCGGCCCGCCACCGTCGTCCGCGCCGCGCTCCCCGGGGCCGACCGCCCCGCGGTCGCCCGACTCGGAGGAGCCGGCACCGCACCCCGCCGCCAGGAGCGCCGCCAGCGCCACCGCCGGCGGGGCCGCCACCGCACGGGGGAGTACCCGGGACGGCGCCCGGGCCGTGTTCGCCTCTCGGTCCGCGGATGTCGGTGCAGAATCGCTCATACGACTTCGACGTGGCCGTCGTCACACGGGTTGCCGGAGCGGGGTAACACCTCGGTCACGCCCCCGGCCTCCCCGGATCGCCCCAGGTCCGAAAGGGGAGGGGCGGCGCGACTGTGCGCCACGCTACGCCCGGGCCGGTCACCGGTGGCGCCTGTCATCTGGAAAGCTGGCAGACATGCAGACACGACCGCATGTCGCGGTGGTCGGAGGCGGGCTTTCCGGGCTCACCGCCGCCTACCGCCTCGCCCGCGGCGGAGCGGGCGTCACGCTGCTGGAGGCCGGGGAGCGCACGGGCGGAAAGCTGGAGTCCTCCCCGGTGGCGGGCGTCCCGGTGGACGCGGGCGCCGAGTCGGTCCTGGCGCGCCGCCCCGAGGCCCTGCGGCTCATCTCCGAGCTGGGCCTGGACGACCTCGTCGAGCACCCCGCACCCGGCCCCGCGCGGATCTACAGCCGCGGGCGGCTGCGCGCCTTCCCGGCCGGCCAGGTCATGGGCGTCCCCGGAGACCTGCGCGCGCTGGCCCGCAGCGGTGTGCTGTCCTGGGGCGGCACCCTGCGCGCCGCCCTCGACCTGGTCCTGCCGCGCACCCCGGTCGGCGGCGACGTCCCCATCGGGGCCTACATCACCGCTCGCATGGGGTCCGAGGTCGTCGACCGGCTCGTCGAGCCCATGCTCGGCGGCGTGTACGCCGGGCGCACCGACCGGCTGTCGCTGGACTCGGCCCTGCCGCAGATCGCGCCGGTCGCCCGCACCGAGCGTTCCCTGGTCCGCGGCGTCGCGGCGCTGAAGCGGCGCCAGGCGGCGGCCGCCGGGGACGGTCCGCCCGCCCCGGTCTTCGCCACCCTGCGCGGCGGGCTGGCCGTGCTCGTGGACGCCCTGACCGAACAGGCCGAGAAGCACGGCGCCGACCTGCGCACCCGGACGCCGGTGCGGGAACTGCGGCCCGGCCCTGAGAGCGGCTGGGTCCTGGACGCCGACGGCGCCGGGCGGGTCGCCGCCGACGCGGTGGTGCTGGCCTGCCCGGCCCCCGCCGCCTCCCGGCTGCTCTCCGGCGCCGCTCCCGAGGCCGCCCGGGAGCTCGGCGGGATCGACTACGCGAGCATGGCCATCACCACCTTCGCCTTCCGCGCCGCCGACTTCCCGCCGGAGCTGAACGGCAGCGGCTTCCTGGTGTCCCCCCGCGAGGGGCTGACCATCAAGGCCGCCACCTTCAGCAGCCTCAAGTGGCCCTGGCTGAAGGAGGAGCTGGACCGGGAGCACCCCGGCCGGGACCTCGTCATCGTCCGCTGCTCCGTCGGCCGGGCCGGTGAGGAGCGCGTCCTGGAGCGCGGCGACGGCGAGCTGGCCGAGGCCGCCCTGGCCGACCTGCGCACCGTGTGCGGACTGCGGGGCGAGCCCCTGGAGCGGCGGGTCACCCGCTGGGAGGGCGGCCTTCCCCAGTACGACACCGGACACGCGGCGCGCGTGCGCCGCGCCCGCGCCGCCCTGGCGGCGGCGCCCCCGCTGGCGCTGTGCGGGGCCGCCTACGACGGCGTCGGCATTCCCACCTGCATCGCGAGCGCCTCCGGCGCCGCGGAGGAGCTTTTGACCGCGGGCGGATGAGCCGCCCCGCGCGGCCGGGGCCGACCGCCCCGCCGCGCACGTGCCCCAGACCGAGCGAGGAGCAGACAGTGAGCACCGACACCACCCGGACCGCCGCCGACCCCGAGGAGCTGAACCGGCTCATCCGCTACACCATGTGGTCGGTGTTCAAGGCCGGCGACCTGGAGGGCCTGGACCGGGCCGCGGCCGCCGGGGAGCTGACCGCCCTGTTCGAGGACGGCAAGAGCGGCGTCACCACCCGCGGCGCCTACGACCTGCAGGGCTTCCGCGCCGATGCGGACATGATGTTCTGGTGGATCGGCGACACCCCCGAGGCCGTCCAGGAGATGTACACCTCCTTCCGCCGCACCGCCCTGGGGCGCGCTAGCGAGCCGGTGTGGTCGGTGGTCGGGCTGCACCGCCCCGCCGAGTTCAACCGCGGCCACGTGCCGGCCTTCCTAGCGGGCGAGGAGCCGCGCGACTACGTGTGCGTCTACCCGTTCGTGCGCTCCTACGAGTGGTACCTGCTGCCCGACGACGAGCGCCGCGCGATGCTCGCCGAGCACGGGCGCATGGCCGCCGGGTACGCCGATGTGCGGGCCAACACGGTCTCCACCTTCGCGCTCAGCGACTACGAGTGGATGCTCGCCTTCGAGGCCGAGGAGCTGTACCGCATCGTCGACCTGATGCGCCACCTGCGCGGCGCCGAGGCCCGCCGCCACACCCGCCTCGAGGTCCCCTTCTACACCGGCCGCCGCAAGTCCCCGGCCGAACTGGTGGAGGCCCTGGCCTGAGGGCCGTGCCCTGCCCGTCCGCGGGCGGCGCAGGCCCGGAAACGCGCGAGGGGCGCCGGAGTCCTCCTCCGGCGCCCCTCGCGCATGCCGCCCGTGCTCAGCTCGTGCGCGGGCGCCTCACCCCTCGCGGGCGGCGGGGACGGGGTCGTCCCCGGGGTCCGTGCGGCCGGCGCGGCGGACCGTGACGACGTAGAACGGGATCGCCAGGATCAGCACCAGCACCAGGCCCGACCCCGAGTACAGCAGGGTGGACCCGGCCGGTGCGTTCATCGCCCAGGCCGCCAGGCACGCCACGCTGCCCAGGATCCAGGCCAGCACCACGAACGCCAGCCGCCCCGTGGGCTTGGGGTACTCGATCCGGCTCACCATCAGCCAGGCCACCACCAGCACNGCCCCCCCCCAGCCCCGCCGCCGAGCCCACCAGGACCGGCGGGTCCAGCAGCACCACGGTGATCACCGCCATGGCGCCGAACGGGCTGGGCAGCCCGGTGAACGACGAGCACCCCGGGGTCTCGCAGGAGAACCGCGCCAGGCGCACCACGACCGCCAGCAGCACCGCGGCGGCCGCGGCGATCGGCAGAGGCCCCCCGTCGCCGGTGATCGTGCCCCAGGCCACCACGAAGAACGCCGGGGCGAAGCCGAAGCTGATCACGTCGGCCAGGTTGTCCAGCTCGGCCCCCATGCCGCTGCCGCCCAGCTTGCGGGCCACCCGTCCGTCGAACAGGTCGCAGGCGGCGGCCAGGAGCAGCAGGACCACGGCGGTGGCCACCGCCCCGCGGTCCAGCGGGCCGTGGCCGCCGGCGGCGATGTGCGCCGACTGCGCGGCCGCCAGCTGCCAGACCGCCATGAACCCGCACAGGGCGTTGCCCAGGGTCAGGTAGTCGGCGAGCGCGAGCCGGGTGCGCGGTGCGGCCTCCCGCTCGGCGGGGGCCGCCGCGCGCGGGCGCGGCAGCAGGGCGCGGCTAGTCGCGGTCAAGGCGCGTCGCTCCCGCCCGGACCTTCTGCCCGACCTCCACCGCCGGGGCGACACCGGGCGGGAGGTAGACGTCGACGCGGGACCCGAAGCGGATGAGGCCGATCCTCTGCCCCTTCTCCGCCTTCTGCCCCTCAGTGAGATACGGGACGATACGCCTGACCATCGCCCCGGCGATTTGGACGACCGTGACCTCGCCGATCTCGGTGTCGAAGGTCCAGATGACGCGTTCATTACGCTCGCTGTCCTTGTCGAAGGCGGGGCGGAAGCCTCCGGGCCGGTGCTCGATCCGGGCGGCCACACCCGCGATGGGGGCACGGTTGACGTGCACGTTGAGGGGGTTCATGAAGACGGCGACGCGGATGCGGCCGTCGGACTGGACGTCGATGCTCTGCACCACGCCGTCGGCGGAGGAGACCAGGCGGCCTTCGGCGGGGTCCCGCTCGGGGTCGCGGAAGAACCAGGCCATGCCCGCGGCGAGGCCGACGGCGGGGACGGCGAGCNGGCCGCCGCGCAGGGGGGGCCCAGCCAGGGAGCCGACCCCTTGGCCATGCGCACGGGCACGGCGGGGCCGGGGGAGGGGGTGGGATCTGAGTCGTCGGTCATCGGATGCTTTCGTCGTGAAGCCTGGCGGCCGGCGAGCGTTGAGGGGCGGGCTCGCACGGCCGTTCGGGTGGCCCGGCAGGGCACCGTGGACGCCGGACGGGGGCCCACCGGGGCCCACCGCCGACACCCATAAGGGAGGATGCTATTCCACCGAGCCGTCCGCCTCCAGGGTGAGGGCAACTGAGTTGATGCAGTAACGGTCGTCGGTCGGCGTGGGATAACCCTCTCCGCTGAACACGTGACCGAGGTGGGAATCGCAGCGTGAGCAGCGAACCTCGGTACGTATCATGCCAAGGGAGCGGTCCTCGTGCAGCGTTACGGCGGAGCTGTCGGCCGGGTCGAAGAAGCTGGGCCAGCCGCAGTGTGAGTCGAACTTCTCATCGGAACGGAAGAGCTCGGCGCCGCAGGCCCTGCACCGGTAGACGCCCTTCGCCCCGGCGGAGACGTACTCGCCGCTCCACGGGCGCTCGGTGGCACCCTGACGCAGCACCGCGAACGCCTCGGGGTCGAGCAGGCTCCGCCACTCCTCCTCGCTCTTGCGGACCGGCGCCCCTGTCCGCTCCGCGTCCTTGCCGTCCATGGCTTCCTCATCCATAGGGGTGACGCTACCTCGGACGGGCCGGGAAGCGCGCTTCACCTGGTCCTGCGGGGCGTCGGGGCAGGTGGGGGCGGGGCGCAGCGGCGCCCCGCCGCGGGTTCCGCCTCCCAGCGCCCGTGCGCGCCTCGCCCGTGCGCGCGGCGGCCCCTCAGAGGCCCGTGAAGCGGTCGGGGCCTTCCGGTCCGGGCCACGGCCCGGCTCCCGGCATTCCAGGCGCGCGGGGGGCGGCTCGTCGCCGTTCCGGCGGCGGTCGTCGGGGCGGGCGGCCGAGGCGTCCGCCGTGCCCTGCGTCAATGCCGCGGGGCAGGCCGACTGTGGCCCCCGTGCCCCGCCCGTCGGCGGGCCGCCTCCCGCCCCGCGNCCCCGGGCGGCCCCCCGCCGCGAGGCCGCCCCGCCCCCCGGCGGACGACTCCGGCATAGGGAGTGAAGAGAGGAATCGGGCTGATCATTCGCGTTCTGCGCGTTCATCGCGAACCACCTCGGGTACGTGCATTTTCAGGGTGTCGGAAACGGTGGGAGCGAACGATCCATGCTCGTTTCGTATCGCCGAGGGTTGATGACGCGAGGGCACCCGGCCGCCGCGGAGCGGCGGGCGACGGTGGGGGCGGTGCTCTACCTGCGCCTCCTCGCCGGCTACTGGGTGCGGACACAGGTCGATCAGTGCGCCGTGCGGGCCCGGCAGGGCGGGCGGCGCGTGCTCGAGGCGGTCGCGGTGGCGCGGCCGGGTTGGGAGGTGATCGCGCAGGCGGCGGCCGAGGTGCGCTGGGCCGTCGCGCTGACCGGTTCCATGGCGGCCGCCCGGGCCGACCGCATGCGGCCCCGCCCGCTGGGCGACCGCGGGCTGGCGGTGGCGATGGCGCTGACCGCGCTCGTCGGACTGGGGGTGGCCGCGCTCCTGGGGGTGGCCCTGGCCCACTGGGCCGACTCCGATCCGGGGGACCTGCTGCCGGCCTCCATCGGGGCGGTGGCCGTCGGGGTGCTGCTCCTGGCGCTGCTCTACGTGGTGCTGGCGGAGAAGTCGGACCGGCCGCCGCCGGACTGAGCCCGGCCGGGCCGCAGAGAACGACGCGGGCCGGGGCCGTCCTCCCCGGCCCGTCGCCGTACCGCTTCGGCCTGCCACTGGAGAACCGAAGGGCGTTCTCTAGAGAGAACTACCCACAACCGGCGGCGGAACCCCACGGGATCGCCCGGAATCCCCGGAAGGGCGGGGATTCCGGGCGATCCCGCGTGCGGTGGGGGAGGCTCACGCCTCGAAGTCGTACTGCAGGACGTAGGCCGACCCGTCGAGGGTCATCTCGTTGAGCTCCACCGCGACGCGGTCGTCGGTGAGCGCGGTCCGCAGCACGTCCAGAACAGGGGTTCCGGCGCTCAGGCTGAGCGCCTCGATCTCGGCGGGGGTGGGCATGCGGACCCGGATCTCCTCGGTGAAGTGCGCCGGGGCGTGGCCGAGTTCGGCCAGGCGCGCATAGATCCCGCCAGGCCCGGTGTCGACCTCGGCGATGGCGGTGCCGTGCGCCAGTTCCCGGGGGAGGTAGGAGGTGGCCAGCTGCATGGGCCGCTCGTCCAGCCGGTAGCGGCGGCGCCGGCGCAGGACCGGGGCCTGGTCGGGGAGGGAGAGCGCGCGGGCCACGTGCGGCTGGGCCGGGACCTCGTCGATCTCCACGCTGTCGGTCTCGAAGGGGCGGTCGCCGGCGTCGGCCTGCCAGATCGCCCTGCCGTCGCCCCACAGTTCCCGGGAGAGGCGTTTGGGCCCGTGTCTGCGCAGGGGGCGGAAGGCGCGCACGTAGACGCCCGATCCGCGGATCGGGACCACGATGCCCTCGTTGATCAGCACCGACAGCGCCTGGCGGGCGGTCGCCCGGGCGACGCCGTAGCGCTTCATCAGGTCGTTCTCACCGGGGACGCGGTCGCCGTCGGAGAGCCGCCCTGAGGTGATCGCGGCCCGCAGCTCCTCGGCGATCTCCCGGTAGACGGGAGGGGGGTCGTTGTCGGACGTCGGCACTGTCTTCATCCTCTCGCCCGGAGTGCGTGCTTCCGCAGGGACGCGGGGACCTCTGGCGGATTGGTTGTGTTCTTACCCTTAATCCCCCTCCTACCCCGTCGTGCGAGGGGGCGGCCGGGAAGGGCGCTTCGCCCCTCCGCACAGGCGGTATGTCCGTGCCGGGGCCGATTCATGCACGGATGGGGTGCAGCCGAAACCGGCCATCCGCCCGCCCCGATCGCCGGGAGCGGGGCGGTGCCGGACGGCCGAAAGTGTTCGGGGCGTGCCCCGGGGTGCCCCGGGGCACCTGGGGGCGGAGGGGGCGGGCCGGGCGCCTCAGGCCCGGGTGTAGCGGGAGAAGAGCGTCCCCTCCGACTCCAGCAGGTGCTCCAGGCGCAGGTCGGCCGTGTGCGACGGGGCGTCGCCGGCGACGATGCGCGAGGCGGCCGGGCCCAGCAGGTGCGGGCTGGTGGTCAGGCACACCTCGTCGACCAGCCCCGCGGCGGTGAACTCGGCCAGCAGGTGGGGGCCGCCCTCGCACAGGACCCGGTACAGCCCCCGCTCGGCCAGTGCGCGCACCGCCGCGGCGGGCTCGACCGACCGGTCTCCGGCGACCACCACCTCGGCGCCGGCGTCCTTGGCCGCGCGCACCCGCCCCTCGGGGGCGTCGGCGGTGGTGAAGACCAGCGTGGGCGCGTCGCCGGGGGCCCCGGCCAGCAGGTCGGGGTGGACGTCCAGGGTGCGCGTGACCACCGCGACCGACGGCGTGTCCGGCCGCCCCTCGCGCAGCCGCCCCCACACCTCGCGCGGGCGCACCGGCCGGTAGCCCTCGATGCGCGCGGTGGCCGCCCCGGCCAGCACCACGTCGCACAGCCCCCGCAGAACCCCCATCACCCGGCGGTCCGCCGGCGAGGACAGCTCGGCGGTGCGGCCGCTGGGCCCCCAGGCGCCGCCGTCGGCGCTGGAGACCATGTTGCAGCGCACCCAGGGCCGGTCCAGAGCGGCGGGGTAGGCGTACAGGGCGGCCAGGTCGACCTGGGCCGACGGGGCGGGAAGCAGGGCGCGGAAGCGCGGGTCGGTGTCCATGCGGGCAGGTTAGACGCCCGTGGCCGCCCCGTGCGAGACGCGGCGCAGCAGCAGCAGGGCGCGGTCGATCACCGTCGCCGTGCCGCCGGCGGGCACGAACGGGCGGTCGGCCACGTCCGGCTCGGCGGTGTCCAGCACCGCTTCCCAGGCGATCCCGAACTCCCGGCCGGGCAGGGTGAAGTCGACCGGCTCGGGCCCGGAGTTGAGCAGCAGCAGGAAGGAGTCGTCGCTCACCCTGCGTCCGCGCGGGTCGGGCTCGGTGATCGCGTCGCCGTTGAGGAACACCCCCAGCCGGGTGGACCCGTCGTGCCAGTCGGACTGCTCCATGGTGCCGCCGTCCGGGCGCAGCCAGGCGATGTCGGGCAGCGACCCGGCCGCCCCGGCGCGCCCCTGGAAGAAGCGGCGGCGGCGGAAGACCGGGTGCTCGCGGCGCAGCCGGGCCAGGCCGCGCACGTACTCCAGCAGGTCCGACTCCTCGGCGGCGGCCTTCCAGTCCACCCAGGCGATCTCGTTGTCCTGGCAGTAGGCGTTGTTGTTGCCGCGCTGGGTGCGGCCGGCCTCGTCGCCGTGCGAGAGCATCACCACGCCCTGGGAGCAGAACAGGGTGGCCAGGAAGTTGCGCACCTGGCGGCGGCGCAGCGCCAGCACCTCGGGCCGCTCGGTGGGGCCCTCCACGCCGTGGTTCCAGGACCGGTCGTCGTCGCTGCCGTCCCGGTTGTCCTCGCCGTTGTCCTCGTTGTGCTTGTGGTCGTAGGAGACCAGGTCGGCCATGGTGAAGCCGTCGTGGCAGGTGACGAAGTTGACCGAGGCCACGGGGCGGCGGCCGTCGTCCTGGTACAGGTCGCTGGAGCCCGACAGCCGGGAGGCCAGTTCGGGGACGACGGCGTGGCCGCGCCAGAAGTCGCGCACGGTGTCGCGGTACTTGCCGTTCCACTCGGTCCACAGCGGCGGGAAGTTGCCGACCTGGTAGCCGCCGGGGCCCACGTCCCAGGGCTCGGCGATCAGCTTGGCCTGGGAGATCACCGGGTCCTGCTGGACGATGTCGAAGAAGGTGCTCAGCCGGTCCACGTCGTGGAACTCGCGGGCCAGCGCCGAGGCCAGGTCGAACCGGAAGCCGTCGACGTGCATCTCCAGCACCCAGTAGCGCAGCGAGTCCATGATGAGCTGCAGCGAGTGCGGGTGGCGCACGTTCAGGCTGTTGCCGCAGCCGGTGTAGTCCACGTAGTAGCGGGGGTCGTCGTCGACCACCCGGTAGTAGGACAGGTTGTCGATGCCGCGCAGGGACAGGGTGGGGCCCATGTGGTCGCCCTCGGCGGTGTGGTTGTAGACCACGTCCAGCAGGACCTCGATCCCCGCCTCGTGCAGGGCCTTGACCATCGCCTTGAACTCCTGCACCTGCTGGCCGCGGGAGCCGTTGGCGGCGTAGCCGCTGTGCGGGGCCAGGTAGGCGAGGGTGTTGTACCCCCAGTAATTGGTGAGCCCCCGGGCGATCAGTGCGTGTTCGGGGACGAAATGGTGCACCGGCATCAATTCGACGGCGGTGACGCCCAGCGAGCGGAAATAGTCGACCATCGCGGGGTGGCCGAGGCCGGCGTAGGTCCCCCGCTGGTGCTCGGGGATGTCCGGGTGGAGTCTGGTCAGCCCCCGCACATGGGCCTCGTAGATGACCGTCTCGTTGTAGGGGATGCGCGGGCGCGACTCGTTGCTCCAGTCGAAGAAGGGGCTGACGACGACGCATTTGGGCACATAGGCGGAACTGTCCCGGTTGTTCTGCCGGGACGGGTCGTCGAAGTGGTAGGAGAAGAGGGACTCGTGCCAGTGGACCGACCCGTCGATCGCCTTGGCGTAGGGGTCGACCAGCAGCTTGTCGGGGTTGCACCGCAGGCCGTGCTCGGGCTCGTAGGGGCCGTGGACCCGGTAGCCGTACCGCTGGCCCGGTCCCACACCGGGCAGGTAGCCGTGCCAGACGAAGCCGTCGAACTCGGTCAGCGGGACCCGGGTCTCCGTCCCGGCGTCGTCGAAGAGGCACAGCCGGACCGCCTCGGCGGCCTCGGAGAACAGGGAGAAATTGGTCCCCGTCCCGTCGTAGGTGGCGCCGAGGGGGTAGGGGGTTCCTGGCCAGACTTCCACCATGGGGTCGCCGCTCCGCTCGGGGTCGTGGACGGTCGTGAATTCGGTGCTGTTTTCGCCTGTCACCGGTAGTGTGCCCGCTTTTCGGGCGTCGTTCGGGGGACCGACGCGGTTCGCCTGAGGAATCCTGCCGGAACCGGCGGGCGGACGGCGGCATTTCCTCGCAATCCGGGCGGGAATCGGTACGGAGAACGGCACTGCGGGGGCGGGACCGCATCGCCTCTGCGACGCCCGGCGGTGTGCGGCGGTGCGGCGGTGCGGCACATGGCCGGGTCCGGTCAGCGGTGCCGGTCAGCGGGGCCNGGGGGGCGCCCCCCCCCCCGCCACGATCGGCGGGGGACCGGCGGACCGGCCTCAGGCCTTCGGGCGGGCCCGCTCCAGGATGGCGGCGGTGTCGACGCCGCGCGGCAGGGCGCCGAACACGTCCCCGGCGCCGTCCCCCAGGCGGGAGGCGACGAAGGCCTCGGCGACCGGCGCAGGGGAGTGGCGCAGCAGCAGGGAGGCCTGCAGGCACAGCGCCATCGAGCGGACCAGCCCGCGCGCGCGGAACTCGATGTCCTCCAGGTCCGACAGCGACTCCTGCACGCGCTTGACCTCGGCGTCCAGACGCGCGTCGGCCCCTTCGGCCAGGCGGACCTCCGCCAGGAACGCCTCCAGCGCCTCGGGGCTCTTGGCCACGGCGCGCAGCACGTCCAGGGCGGCCACGTTGCCCGAGCCCTCCCAGATCGAGTTCAGGGGCGACTCGCGGAACAGGCGCGGCATCCCCGACTCCTCCACGTACCCGTTGCCGCCCAGGCACTCCAGGGCCTCGGCGGCGTGGGCCGGAGCGCGCTTGGTCACCCAGAACTTGCCCACCGCCACGGCGAGCCGACGGAAGGCCGCCTCCTGCCCGTCGCCGCGGACGGCGCGGTCCACCGCTCCGGCCAGGCGGGTCATCAGGACGGTGGCGGCCTCCGACTCCAATGCCAGGTCGGCCAGCACGTTGCGCATCAGCGGCTGGTCGATGAGCGCCTTGCCGAAGGCCCGCCGCTCGCTCGCGTGGTGGACCGCCTGGAGCAGGGCCGCACGCATCCCGGCCGAAGAGCCGATGACGCAGTCCAGGCGGGTGCCGTTGACCATCTCGATGATCGTGCGCACCCCCTGGCCCGGCTCACCGACCGGCCAGGCCAGGGCGCCGTCGTACTCGATCTCCGAGGAGGCGTTGGAGCGGTTGCCGAGCTTGTCCTTGAGCCGCATCAGGTGCACGGTGTTGCGGGACCCGTCCTCCAGCACGCGCGGCACCAGGAAGCAGGTCAGTCCTTCGGGCGCCTGGGCGAGGGCCAGGAACACGTCGCTCATCGGTGCGGAGGTGAACCACTTGTGGCCGGTGAGGCGGTAGGAGCCGTCGGATCCGGGGACCGCCCGGGTGGTGTTGGCCCGCACGTCCGAGCCGCCCTGCTTCTCGGTCATCGACATGCCGGCGATCAGGCCCTGCTTGGTGAGCGGAGCCCGCAGCCCGAAGTCGTAGGTGCGGGCGGTGAGCAGCGGTTCGAAGCGCTCGGCCAGCCCGGGGGAGCGGCGCAGGGCCGGGACCGCGGCGTAGGTCATGGAGACCGGGCAGCCGTGGCCGCCCTCGACCTGGGACCACACGTAGAACTTGGCGGCCCGCGCCACGTGGGCGCCCGCGCGCGCCTCGGACCACGGAGCGGCGTGCAGCCCGTGGGAGACGGCGGTGTCCATGAGCACGTGCCAGGCGGGGTGGAAGTCGACCTCGTCGACGCGGTGCCCGTAGCGGTCGTGGGTGCGCAGCTCGGGGGTGTTGCGGTCGGCCTGCTCGCCCCAGGCGCGCGCCCGCGCGCTCCCGGCGAGCCGGCCGAGCTCGTGCAGCTCCTCGCCCGCCCAGCCGGCTCCCTGCCGCTCCACCCCCTCCAGCAGGGCGGGGTCGGCGGCGACGTCGTGCCCCTCCAGCGGTGTGGCCTGGTTGAGCACTTCGTGCGTGGCGGGCATGGCGCACCTTCCTCTCCGGATCGCGGCCCCTCCGGACCGCCGGGCGAATCCGAACGGCATTCGGTCACGAGGCGCCCAGGATAGCCCGCCGGCCCCGGACCCGGTCAGGGCCAGAGCAGCTCGCGCTTCCAGGCGTCGTCGATGGAGGAGCGGGTGAAGTGCAGACGGGTGTGCAGCCGCTGCGGGTGGCCCTGCCAGAACTCGGCCTCCATCGGCACCAGCCGGTAGAGCGCCCAGGAGGAGGGGACCACCTCCGGGTCCGCCTCGACCGCGGCCAGCCCCTCCTCGAAGGCGCGGGCGACCTCGTCCGGGTCGCCGAGCGGGGCGGACTGCCGCCCGTGCATCCCCGCCGCGCGCCCCTCGGGCGAGCGCTCGCGGAAGTCCAGCGCGTTCTCCTCGGGCGTCCCGATCAGCACGGGCCCGCGCAGCCGGATCTGCCGGGCCTGCTCGCGCCAGTGGAACACCATGGCGGCCTCGGGGCGCTGCGCCAGCTCCCGGCCCTTGCGGCTGGAGGAAGGGGTGGCGAAGGAGAACCCGCGCTCGTCGGCGTCCTTGAGGATCAGCACGCGGGCCGACGGCGATCCCCCGGCGTCGGCCGTGGCGACCACCGCGGCGTGCGGCTCGCTGACACCGGCCTCGACCGCCTGCCGCAGCCACTCCTCGAACAGCTCCAGGGGCTCGTCGGGCGCCGAGGAGGGATCGAAGCCGGGGGCGGAACCGGCGAAGACCGGGACGTCGCGCAGGAGCCGTCTGATCCCGTTCCCGCGTGCTGGCGCCATGTGGTTCCTCCTGTGGTCGAGGGGGATTCGGGTCGGTCGGGGGAAGCGGGGTGGTGGAGTCAGGGGATGATCCCGACGCTATCGCGCCCCGCCGTCACGGCCAGGGCCGCAGCCCCGGGACCTCCCCGCCGGGGACCTTCACGGGCCCCTGCGGCGAGCGCCCGGCGAGCCAGGCCGCTGGGCGCTGCTGGGCCAGGGCGTAGGCCACGCCGGAGAAGTGGGCGGCCACATGCTCGCGCGTCCAACCGGGGAGCGTGGACGCACCGCGTGCGGAGTCGTCGTCCATTGCGTCGAAACGACGAGCAGCCGTTCAGTGCGCACGCGAGTGGCGGAGGAGGGCGGGAGGGGGCATGGGAGTGAACTCGTACCGGGGTGGTCGGGTCTGGAACACGGTCGGCGGGGCGTCGCTCCTCCGGCCGCCACTGGTGGCATGCACGGAGCCGTGCGAAAAAGCCATGTGCTCCACACTAGAGGAGGCGGGCACCCTTGACGGGCTGTTCGGCGAGGACATCGACGCCATCTCCAAGGGGGTGCCACCGACTTTCACCGGGCGGTGGACCGGGTGCCGAACTAAAGGAATCAGGAGTCGATCGTGAAGGTGTCCGTCTTGATCACGGTGCCTTCGAGAGGAAAGGGGAATTTTACAGTGTCACCGAAGTGCATTCGGTTCATTGGCGTGTACACACTGCCTGTAGGTGTGGAGTGGAGGATGAGCGAACCATCCCTGGGGTCGGCGAATAAATAGAGGGGGACGCCGAAGGCGGCATGCATGACGGCTCTGTCGAGTACTTGCCCGGCTCCAGCGGAGTGAGGTGCGACGTCCACCGCCAAGTAGACCTCGTCCGGCGAGGTGACCCATTCATTGCCGTCGGGTCCCTCCTCGTTCAAATCCACCACGACCACGTCGGGAATGGCGTAGTCATCACCGTCGAGGAGTCCGACGGCAGTCCGCTGCATGGGGGCTATCGGGGGCTGGAGCTGGTGGAGGAGCTGACGGTATATCCTTTCCTTAATCCCTATGCGGCGCAGTGTCGAGGGCGGGGTCGCGACGAACACGCCGGACAGGAGCTCGATTTTGAAGCCTTCTGGAAGCGCTTCCACGAGGCAGTCAGCGAGAGAGCGTGGCGGGCGAGGGCCTTTTTGGGGGCTGGTCAATGATCTCAGTCGTCGGGGTAGAGAGGGAATGAGGAGGTGTCGATCTCAATGCCGTCGAGGGGGTGGGGGAGCTTTACAAGGGCGCCGAACTCCATTTTGTGTACCCCCTTGAACTCGCCATCGCGTGGATCGGAATGAAGGGTGAGGGAGCCGTTGCGGGGATCGACGATCAAATAGATTGGGATCCCGAGTTCGGCATAAATATTCGGCTTCACCTTGATGTCGCTGAGGGCGTTGCTGTTAGAGGCCACTTCGAGAACGAACTCTACCGTGTCCGGAGGGTTGAGCCACAGTGGATTCCTGGCGGCGCCCTCGGGGAACACCAAGAGGTCGGGGACTGTTGACGGCCCGTCATCGTTGTCGAGGCCCACGGACGTATTGTGCGAAGTGACCAGGTCCTCGGGGAGTTGGGACTCCATTTGGAGCATGATGGTCCGAACAACGAAGTTATGCGGATTCATAGGGGTGGGGGACACGACGATTTCTCCTCCGAGAACCTCGACCCGGCATCCTGGGGGGAGCTTCTCGGCCAACTCGTCGGCGAGGGCGCGTAGAGACCCCGGAGTCGGCATGTCTGGTTCCGATGCGCCGTGCGCTGCATCGGAGCCAGGACTCGGGGCGTCGATCTCGGCAACGGACATGGGGTCTGCTCCTCTGTTAGACGCGGACATCGTAGAGACCGGCCCCTTCCTCTGTCCGGGAAACCGTGGAATCCCCCGGAAAATCGTCGTCGACCTGTTCACGAGCCTAGTCACGGGCGTGAGGGAAGGCCAGTTCCCGTCCGTCCGACACACGAATGCGGCCGCCGCCCAGGGGATGGGCGGCGGCCGCATTCGGGCCGCCGTGGAACCGGACGGCGGCCGGTCCGGTCCTCAGCCGGCCGCGACCCTCGGGAAGGCCGGAGCCTCCAGGAGGGCCTCCTCGTATCGGCGGACCACCAGCTCGGCCACCTCGGGCGCGTCGCCCAGGGCCGCCGACACCGCCGCCGCCCCCTCGGCGGCGGCCTGGTCGGCCACCCGGTCGGCGAAGAACCCCGGCGCCAGCAGGTAGGTCGCCGCCGCCACGTGCGGCGCCCCCGCGTCCCGCAGCCGGGCCGCCGCCTCGCCCGGGGTGGGCGAGGCCATCGACGCGTGCGCCGCGACCACCTCCCGCCACGGGCCGCGCCGCGCCAGCTCGGCGGCCGCCGCCTCGATCACCGCGTTGGCCTCCGGGTCGCTGGAGCCCGCCGACGCCAGCACCAGGGCGGTGTCCGGCGACGCCTCCAGGCCCGCCTCCCGCAGCCGCCGCTCGACGGCCTCCAGCAGCAGCGGGTGCGGCCCCAGCGTGCGCGCGTAGCGCAGGCGCAACCACGGGAACGCCGCCGCCGCCCGCTCCAGCACCCCCGGCAGGTCCACCTTGCTGTGGTAGGCCGCGGTCAGCAGCGCCGGCAGCACGACCGCCTCGCCCGCGCCCTCGGCGGCCAGCCCGGCCAGCGCCTCCTCGGCCCCCGGCTCCACGTGGTCCAGGTAGGCCACCCGCACGTCCAGGTCCGGGCGCAGCTCCCGCACCCGCCCGAAGACGCGCTCCACGGTGGCCGAGGACCGCTCGTCCTGGCTGCCGTGCGCCACCGCCAGCAGCGGCACCCGCGCGCTCCCGCCGCTCACAGGTGGATCCCGCACTCGGTCTTGGAGAACCCCGCCCAGCGGCCGCTGCGCGGGTCCTCGCCCTCCTCCACGCGGCGCGTGCAGGGCGCGCAGCCGATGGAGGGGTAGCCGTCGTACTGCAACGGGTTCACCAGGACCCCGTGCTCGGCCATGTAGGCGTCCACGTCCTCCTGCGTCCACCTGGCGATCGGGTTGACCTTGACCATCCTGCGGCGCCGGTCCCACTGCACGACCGGGACGTCGCGCCGGGTGGAGGCCTCGTCCCGGCGCAGGCCGCTCAGCCACGCGTCGTAGGGCTCCAGGGCGCGCTTGAGCGGCTCCACCTTGCGCAGGTGGCAGCAGATGGAGGGGTTGCGGCCGTGCAGCCGCGGCCCCAGGTCGCGGTCCTGCTCGGCGACGGTCCGCAGCGGCTCGACGTTGACGAGGTTGATCGGGTACATCGCGGCCACCGCGTCGCGGGTGCCGATCGTCTCGGCGAAGTGGTAGCCGGTGTCCAGGAAGATCACGTCGATGCCCGGGGCCACCCCGGAGACCAGGTCGACCATGAGGGCGTCGGCCATGGAGGAGGTCATGCACAGCCGGTCGCCGAACCGCTCGGCGGCCCAGGCGATGACCTCTCGGGCGGGGGCGCCCTCCAGGTCGGACGCCGCCCGCTCGGCCAGGGCGCGCCCGTCCTCGTCGGTCCCGGCCGCCGGTCTGGCGCCGGTATCGGCTTCGGTGGTGCTCATTCGTTCCCATCCGTCCCGGTCGGGCCCGCGTCGCCGGCGACGGCGGCGGCGCGCAGGCCGACGAACTTCACCCGGAAGACCCGGGCGCAGGAGTAGCAGGCCCAGGCGTATCCCGCGCCCCGCTCGCCGTCGCCCTCGTGCGGGGCGAGGTCCTCGTCGCCGCAGTAGGGGCAGTAGTGGGGGGCGGCTCTCTCACTCACGTTCGTCCACCGTCCGTCGCATCACTTCAGGTCGGCGTCGTCGGCGCGCGCCGCCCAGACGGCGAACGCCTCGCCGTCCTCGCGCTGGTCCAGGAAGCGGCGCAGCACCCGCTCGACGTAGTCGGGCAGTTCCTCGGCGGTCGTCTTCAGCCCGCGCACCTTGCGCCCGAAGGCGGAGTTGAGGCCCATGGCCCCGCCCAGGTGCACCTGGTAGCCCTCCACCTGGCGCCCCTCGTCGTCGGTCATCAGCTGCCCCTTGAGGCCGATGTCGGCGACCTGGATGCGGGCGCAGGAGTTGGGGCAGCCGTTGATNCCCGCCGCCGCTCCAGCTCGTCGATGAGCGTGGCGCCGCGGTCCTTGGTCTCCACGATGGCGAGCTTGCAGAACTCGATTCCGGTGCAGGCCATGGTCTGGCGGCGGAACACGCTGGGCCGCACCCGCAGGTCCTCGGCCTCCAGCGCCTCCACGATCGACTCGGTGCGGTCGGGCTCCACGTCCAGCACGACCAGCTTCTGGTCGGCGGTGGTGCGGATCCGGTCCGAGCCGTGCGCCTCGGCGATGTCGGCGATGCGCGAGAGCTTGGTGCCCGAGACCCGGCCCACGCGCGGCGCGAAGCCCACGTAGTTGCGGCCGTCGCGCTGGCGGTGCACGCCGACGTGGTCCCGCTCCAGCCCCGGGTCCAGCCGCGGCGCCGGACCGTCGGGCAGGGCGTAGCCCAGGTACTCCTTCTCCAGCACCTCGCGGAACTTCTCCGGCCCCCAGTCCTTGACCAGGAACTTGATCCGGGCGCGGTGCCGCAGCCGCCGGTAGCCGTAGTCGCGGAAGACCGAGGTGACCCCGGCCCACACCTCGCTCACCCGCTCGGGGGCGACGAACACCCCCAGCCGCTTGGCGAACATCGGGTTGGTCGACAGCCCGCCGCCGACGTGCAGGTCGTAGCCGGGCGTGCCGTCCGGGCCGACGACGCCGACGAAGGCGACGTCGTTGATCTCGTGGTTGGTGCAGTAGGAGGAGCAGCCCGAGATGGAGGACTTGAACTTGCGCGGCAGGTTGGAGAACAGGGGGCTGCCGATGTGGTCGTCGTAGACCCGGCGGATCTCCTCGGTGGCGTCGATGACCTCGTCCTCGGCCACGCCCGCCAGCGGGCAGCCCAGGACGACCCGCGGGGTGTCGCCGCAGGCCTCCATGGTCGACAGCCCCACCGCCTCCAGCTTCTCCCAGATGGCCGGCACGTCCTCGATGCGCACCCAGTGCAGCTGGACGTTCTGCCGGTCGGTGATGTCGGCGGTGTCGCGCCCGTAGGCGGTGGAGATCTCGGCGACGGCCCGCAGCTGGGCCACGGTGAGCTGGCCGCCGTCGATGCGCACGCGCAGCATGAAGTAGCGGTCGTCGAGCTCCTCGGGCTCCAGCACGGCGGTCTTGCCGCCGTCGATGCCCGGGGCGCGCTGGGTGTACAGGCCGAACCAGCGGAAGCGGCCGCGCAGGTCGGCGGGGTCGATGGAGTCGAACCCGGCCTTGGAGTAGATGTCGATGATGCGCCGGCGGACGTTGAGCCCGTCGTCGTTCTTCTTGTTCTCTTCGTTCTTGTTCAGCGGCTCGCGGTAGCCGAGGGCCCACTGGCCCTCCCCGCGGCGGGGGCGGGCTGAGGCGGCGGGAGGCATGTCCGGTGTCCTCCGAGCGGATCTGCGGGGCGTCGGGCCGGGCCGCCGCGCACCGCTCCCCCGACTGTCGCTGCCCGGTCGCGCCTTCGGGGCCGGGGCAGGGCTGATCGCCGGTTCGGCTGGAGGACGTCGGCGCCGCTCGCGCCCCTGGTGTACGGGCGGGATTGGGGTGCGCGGGGGCCTGAGGTGGCCCCGCGCGCTGCGGCGGGTCAGCCGACGGTGCGACAGATGGCGCTGCTCACCCGAAGCAGGTCCACGTGCCGGCGCACGTAGAGCATGGGGTCGATCGCAGCCATCATGGCAACGACCATGACACGCGGCGCGCCCGGATGTCCAGGTCTGGGCGGGCCCACCCGTCCGTGAAGCACGTCACGTGGACGGTGTGCGGCGGGCGCGCCGCCGCCGTCCCGGTCGCGGCCGGGTCACGGTTGCCTATGCGGACCGACACGAATGGGCGACGTCCCGGGGCGAGGCGGTGGCGGCGGCCCTTGCGGACTCTAACGTGGTCGTGTGAGGGGCGTTGCGGAGCGTGTGCGGACCTGGGCGCGCGAGTGGGCCGAACGCCGCCCGGTGCCGGGCGGCGCGGTGCTGCTCGCGGCGCGGACCGTGCGCGCGGTCGCCCGCACCCGGATCATCGGCCTGGCGGCCGAGTCGGCGTTCTTCTCCCTGCTGTCGCTGCCGGCCCTGCTGCTGGGGCTGGTCGGCACCCTGGGCCACCTGCGGGGGGTCCTCGGCGAGGACACCGTGCTGGAGATCCGCACCTGGATGCTGGAGCTGGCCGCCGAGGCGCTGACCCAGCGCACCGTGGACACCCTCGTCGCCCCGATGGTCGACGAGTTCCTGCGCGGCGCCCAGGGCGGTGTGCTGTCGGTGACCTTCCTGGTGTCGCTGTGGTCGGGCTCGCGGGCGATGAACGTGTTCATCGAGGCGATCACCATCGCCTACGGCCTCGACGGGCTGCGCGGCTACCTCGCCCGGCGGGCGCTGGCGTTCGTGGCCTACCTCGGGGCGCTGGTCTTCGCCCTGGCGGTGCTCCCGCTGATGGTGGTCGGCCCCGACGTGGTGCACAGCATGCTTCCGGTGACCGTGGGGCACCTCAACAACCTGTACTGGCCGGTCGTGGGGGGCCTGACGGTGCTGGCGGTGGCGATGCTGTACGCGCTCAGCGTCCCCGCCCGGGTGGCGTTCTGGCGGCACCTGCCCGGCGCCGTGCTGGCCGCCCTGATCCTGCTGCTGGGCAGTGTGGTCCTGCGGGTGTACCTCGACGCCTCCTTCGGGCAGGTCACCATCTACGGGTCGCTGGCGGCCCCCATCGCGGTGCTGGCGTGGCTGTGGGTGATGGCCCTGGCGGTGCTCATCGGCACCTCGCTGAACGCCGAGATCGACCTCATGTGGCCGACCCAGCGCACCGCGGCGGCCCGCGCCGAGCTGGCGGGGCGGCGCGTCGCCCGGGCCACGCGGCAGGTCGAGCGGCACGAGCAGGCCCTGCAGACGGCGACCGAGCGGGACGAGCGCTCCCGCGAGGAGCGCGAGGAGCGGGAGGAGCGGCAGGGCGGCACTCAGAGCGGCCCCATGCGGCTGTGGAGCGGGGTGCGGGTCCGGATCGACGAGCGCCTGTCCCGGGCCGTCCGGCCCGGCGCGTCCGAACGCCTTCCCGGCCGTGGGGCGAGCGCGGGCACCGCGGGCACCGCAGGCGGTGGCGCCGAGGTCGGGACCGGTGACGCCGGGAACGATGACCGCGACACGGGCGACGACGGAGCCGCCGGGGACTCGGGAGCCCTGCGGGCCCCGCGGGGAGGCGAGCGCGAGGGAGAGGAAGACCTCGCCCCGCGGCAACGCCGCGAGGACGCCCGGCCCGAATCCGACGGTCCGGCAGAGCCCGAGGCAGCGCCTGAGGCAGAGCCCGAGGAACCCCCCGAAACCGCCGAAGCGCCCGCCGCACCGTCCTCAGGCCGGTCCCAGAGCCCCCCGCAAGACTGAATCCGCACCGGCGTCGGGCATCCTTGACGAGGACGGCCCCGACGCGCGTCCGCCCCCGTACTCCCCGTCCCCGAGTCACGACAGGTTGAGCACAGCATGCCCCGCACCTCCACGCGCGACCGCCGCAAGACCGGTGCCTTCGCGATCGTCGTCGCAGTCATCGCCCTCGCCGCCTTCCTCCTGATGGTCAAAGAGGAAGGCCTTCAAGGAACACTGCGCGTGCTCACCGGCGAGGAGGCCACCGGGACCGCCGTCGGCGGCGAAAGCGCCGACGCCCAGGAGGCGCGGAGCGCGCTGGAGGAGATCCCCGTCGCCGAGCCGGCCCCGCGCGGGGACTACGAGCGCGACGAGTTCGGGTCGTCCTGGATCGACACCGACGACAACGGGTGCTCGACGCGCAACGACGTCCTCGCCCGCGACCTGGCCGATACCGATGTCGGTCAGGACTGCAAGGTCCTGGGCGGGATCCTGGACGACCCCTATACGGGCGAGACGATCGACTTCTCCGCCGACGACCCGCAGGCCGTGCAGATCGACCATGTGGTGCCGCTCTCTCTCGCTTGGAGGATGGGCGCCTCGGAGTGGGACCGCGACACCCGTGTGGAGTTCGCCAACGACCCCGGCAACCTGCTCGCTGCCGACGGCCCGGCCAACATGTCCAAAGGCGACGCCGGCCCCGGTGAGTGGCAGCCCTATGAGGGCTTCCAGTGCGACTACGCCCTGGCCTACATCGACGTGACCGACCGCTACGGGTTGCCGCTGGCGCAGGAAGACCACGACGGCCTCCGGGACATGCTCGACACCTGTGCGTGAGGCGCGGGCCTGACGCCACCCCGTTCGCCCCGCCGGACCCCGCTTTAGAGGCGGTCGGAATCGCCTCTAGAGCCGTCGACTCGCGTAGAGGGAGACCGGCGGGGCGGGCGCACCGTTCGGCCGCTCCAATGCTGCTCCGGTGTCTTTTCCCCGTCGGACCGGGGCGGCCGTCGGCGCGTTCCGGTTCCGAAATGTCGCGGAACCGCGTCGGAACCATCACGGATCCATGGCCGGAAGCGGTCACTGCGACACGACCCGAACACCTCTGAAGGGGCGCCCGAGGGCGCTCCCGGGAGGGGCCTTCACCTGCCGCCCCCATGACCCCTTGTGCATTGTTGCTGGTGAAAGGCGTGAGTAGGCGGTGACGCGCAGTGGCTCCACGGGGTTGCAGGGATCCGCGCCACCCTGCGCGGCCGTGTTCTCCAAGGGCAGGGCGAGCCCAGCGGTGTCAGAGGGGGGACAGTATGCTCTTCCAGGCCCGTGTCGCCCCAAAGCGCCGACGGATCCGTACACCGCCGGCCCCGGACACGGTCTGCACCGGGGCGGCCGAGCGACATCGCCCGCAGCCCCCGCGATCCGCCCTTCACGCCTCCTGACAGGCGGCCTCTCGACGAGTCGATGAACAGGTTCCCGAACAGCATGAGCGCAGCATTTCCCCCGCGGGCCGGACGGCCCTCCGCCGGCCCCCGCGTCCGGCAGGCGGCGGGCGGTGGCGCATGAACAACCCCGATCCCGGCGCGCACCACTACTCCGTCATCGTGGTGATCTCTCCGGACGAGCGCAGCGCGGAGGTCACCATCGCGGGGCGCACCCAGGTGGTCACCGGTGAGACGCCCCGGCAGACCCGCAGCAGCGCCCTGGACGCCGCGGCGTCCTACGCCGCGCACCTGGGCCGACCCGTGCTGGTCAACGCCCGCGACGCCAACGGCTCCTGGCAGCTGTCGGTGTCGCCCACCGGTGTGGTGCAGACGGTCGGCGGGACCGACTCCGAGCTCATCGGACAGCAGGAACAGAAGAAGTCCTCCGGCAAGGGGCGCGTGATCGCCCTCTCGGTGGTGGGCGGCGTGCTCGTGCTCGGCCTGCTCGGCGGGGGCGGCTACGTCGCCCTCGGGCTCCTGCCCTCCGGCGGCTCCGACAACGGCGGCGGTGGCGGCGGGGACGACGACCGGCCGATCGTGTTCGACGGCCGGCCGGTCCCGCCGGGCTTCAGCGACCAGGCCGTATGGACGCGCCCTCTGGCGCCCGATGCCAACCCCTCCGTCGCCCCGGACGGCGGCTCGGTGGCGTTCATCGACGAGGCGGGCACGCTCAACCTCGTCGGTCCCGAAGGCGAGGAGCTGTGGTCCTCCGAGGTTCCGGAGGAGCTGGCCGGCTCCGACGCAACCCCCTACTTCGTCGCTGAGGGCGACGCCTACGGGGTGGCCCTGTTGGGCGAGGGGTCGGTGTGGCAGTGGCCGGCCGAAGGGGGCGAGCCCGTCGAGACCGAGGTCCCCGACGGTGCGCGGGTCTCCTTCGCAGGGAACGCCCCGCTGGTGGAGGACGGCGACGACGCCTACGTCCCCGAGGGCGGTGAGCTGACCGCGGTCGAGGTCCCCGAGGGCTACGGCGCCATGCTCAACGACGGCCGGGACGTCCTCACCGCGGTGCGCACCGGCCCGTGGGAATGGGTCGGCCCCGGAGGCGAGCGGGTGGAGCCCGATGAGCCCCGGGGAGCCGACGAGATGGACGAGCTTCTGACGGCACGGGCCGAGACGGTCGTCGTCGTCTGGAGCGCGGGCGGCGAGTCGGTCCTCGCCGTCCACGATTCGCGCGACGGATCCGTCATCGCGCAGTCTCCCGTGGACCCGGCGGATCTGGAGGACGCGCGCTGGGTGGAGGGCGACGGTGTCGCCGCCTACGGCCCGGTCGTGTTCGACCTGGCCGCGGGCGAGGCGCAGGATGTCGGCCTCGATCCCGTCAGCGCCTCCGGTGACCGGGTCTACGGCGAGCTCGACGGCGAATCCGTCGCCGTCGACGCTGCGGGAGAGCCGACCGTACTCGAAGAGGACACGGCCCGTCCCTGGGGCATCCTCGGCGACCGGGCGGTGGTCGTCTCCGGCGACTCCGTGTACGCGCTCTCCCCTGAGTGATCCCCCTCAACTGAAAGAAAGGAGCAGGATGTCGCACGCACGACGCGCTTTCGGTGTCGCGGCAGCGGGCCTGCTGGCGGCCGGATTCTCGGCCTCCCCGGCGTTCGCGGACGCGGACGAGGCGGCCAACGAGCCGGTCGAGGCTCCGGTCGAGCCGGCGGAGGGTTCCCCCGCGGACATCGGCATCACGCTCGAGGTCGACCTGTTCGACACGCCCGGAGACGACCCCACCGAGCCGGGTCCCCCCGGTGACGGTGGTGGTGACCCCGGTGACGGTGGTGGCGACCCGGGTGAGCCG
>NZ_ANAD01000219.1 GCF_000341245.1 Nocardiopsis halophila DSM 44494 | reverse complement strand
TGGCGACCCCGGCGACGGTGGCGGTGACCCCGGCGACGGCGGTGAGGACCCCGGCGACGGCAACAACCCGCCTGGTCCGGGCGACCCGACGCCTCCGCCCGCGGACGAGGGCGGCACCCCCGGCGGTGACGGCGGCTCGAACGAGGGCGGTTCGGACGACGGTGGCTCCACCGGCGGCTCCGAGGCCGACTCGGACGGCGGCTCCGCCGCGGACGACGAGGGCCCCTCGGAGCTCCCGGTGACCGGCGTGAGCGACATGGACGGCTTCGTCCTCGGCGGCGTCCTGGCCACCGGCCTGGGCGCGCTGACGATCTACGCCAGCCGCCGCAAGGAGGCTCCGGCCCCGCTCGCCNNNCCGGACCGCACAGCGGTCCGGGCCCCTGCGCCGTTCGGCCCCGCCCCCGCCCCCGCCTCCGGCGCCCCGGCGGGTCAGGCGTTCGCGCGAGGCCGGAGGGCCGGGGCCAGAACCGTGCACGCCACGGCCGCCCCGGCCACCAGCCACAGGGCCGAGGTGAGCGACCAGGCGTCCGCCAGGGCGCCCACCGTCGGCGGGAAGGCCAGGAAGCCGAGCCGTCCCAGCCACCCGACCACCGTCACCCCGTCGCCGCTGCGCACCCCGGGGACGTCGCCGGCGGCAGCGAGAGTCAGCGGGTACATCGTCGCCACCCCCAGCCCCAGGAGGCCGAAACCGGCCACCGAGGCCGCGGGGAAGGGCACCAGCAACGCCACCGCCATCCCCGCGGCCGACACCGCCCCGCCGGCGCGGGCGGTCGCGACCGCGCCGAAGCGGTCGGTGACCCGGTCGCCGGTCAGCCGTCCCACGGTCATCATCGCCTGGCAGGCCACGAAGGGAAGGGCCGCCAGGAACGCCCCGGCACCGCGCTCGCCCGCCATGAACACCGCGCCCCACGAGGCCGCCGAGTCCTCCACCGCGGAGGCGCCGATCAGCAGCAGGCTCAGTGCCAGCAGCGGGAGCGCCGCCCCGCGCAGCGCCGCGGCCGCCGTGCGGAAGCGCTCCCGCGCGCCGTCCCCGGACGGCGCCTCCTCTCCGCGCTCGGCCCCGTCGGGCCCCGGGAGCAGGTTGCGCGCCGCCCACAGCGACGCCGCCGCGAGCACCACCGCCACCAGCGACAGGTGCGGCCCCATCCCCAGGCCGGCGCCGGCCATCGACGCCCCGGTCAGGCCGCCGCAGACCGCCGCGATGCTCCACGCCGCGTGGAACCCGTTGATGATGCTGCGCCCGTACCGGTGCTGGACCCGCAGCCCGTGCGTGTTCATGGCCGCGTCCATCCAGGCGTCCAGGGCGCCGAGCGCGAACAGGACCAGGGCGAACGTCCACCACCCGGGGGCGGCGGCCGCCGCGGGCAGCACCAGCGCCGTCAGGACGCCGGCGGCCGCGGCCACCCGTCCGCTGCCGAAGCGGGCGATGAGCGGGCCGGCGAGCATGCCCGTGGCCAGAGCCCCGGTCGGCATCGCCGCGACGGCCGCCCCCAGGGCGGCGTTGGACAGGCCCAGGTCCGCCTTGACGGTGGGCAGCCACGGCACCACGTTGGTGTAGGCGTAGCCGTTGACCGCGAAGAGTGCGAAGACGGCGGCGCGCGCTCGCGCGGGTCCACGGCCCGGAGGGGCCTCCTCGTCCGCGCGGCGCTGCGACTCCATCGGGCCTCCGTATCGATCGCGTGCGGTCATGTCCCTGCTACGCACCGTTGACCTCGGGGGTTGCGCCGAGGCGCTCCGGCGCCTTACATATGATCTTCTGGCCGAAATCGCCGACTCATCGACGCTATCCCCCGATCAGCCGGAGCCCCGCTCACCCGGCACGTGCCGACCCCCTCGACGACCGGAGTCCCGACCGATGATCGACTTGAGTGCGCTGCGTGAGAAGCCCACCCTCACCGGAGAGCGGGTCCGCCTTGTGCCGCTGGCGGAGGAGCACGTCGACGACTTCTACGCCTCCGCCCAGGACGACGAGATCCGCAGGCTCACCGGAACGCACCGCAGAATCGGCTACGAGGAGGCGGCCCAGTGGTGCGCCTCCCGCTCCGACCGGGAGGACCGGCTCGACCTCGCGATCATCGCCCACCCCGAGGGGCGCTACGTCGGCGAACTCGCCCTGATGGACGTCGACCCCGACAACGAGACCGCCTCCTACCGCATCGCCCTCTCCGCGATCGAGTTCACCGGGCAGGGGCTGGGCCGCGAGGCCACCCGGCTGCTCTTGGAGTACGCCTTCGAGCGGATCCACCTGCACCGTGTCTGGCTGGAGGTGTACGCCTTCAACATGCGGGCGATCGCGGTCTACCGCTCCTGCGGCTTCGCCGTCGAGGGCCGCCTGCGCGACGCACTGCTGTGGGAGGGGCGCCGCCACGACGCCCTGATCATGGGGGTGCTGGAGAACGACTTCAGGAAGACCGCGGGCACCTGAGCACCGTGCGGCCACAGAAGGCGGAGAGCCGTCCGCCCGATGGGCCGATCCCTCGTCATGGCGCTGTGGGGAGGGGGCGAGCGCACTTCGCCGTCCCGTTCCGGCCGTGCCGGGGCCGCCTGTCCGGGACACCTGCCGTCGCCCGGCGAGACGCGAGCACTGAGACTGAGGCGGCGAGCCGCACGGCTCCAGGGGGCGGACCGTGCCGTCGGGGACATCCGTGAGCGGGCCGGATCGTCCCGCGATGTTGGGTGACGCCTGGGAACGGGTATCTCCACCGCACTTCGCCACCGCATCCGGGAGAGGCGATCATGAGCCCGGTACCCGTATCGCTGCCGTTCGCCGACCGCTCCGCCGCCGGACGCGGCCTCGCCGAGCGGGTCCGCCCGCTCCTGCGGACCGACCCCGTGGTCCTCGCCCTGCCTCCGGGCGGGGTGGCCGTCGGGGCGGAGCTCGCCCGCGCCCTGGACCTTCCCCTCGACGTGCTCGTGGTGCGCCGGCTGACCCTCCAGGGGGCGGCGGGGCGCGCCCCGGTCGGGGCGGTCACCGAGGACGGGGGCGTGGTCTTCGACGACTCCGAGCTGGCCCGGCGCAGAGCCGCCCGGGAGGAGCTCTCCCGCGCGGTGCGCAGCGAGCGCCAGGAACTGGACCGGCTGCTCAAGGCCTACCGCGGCGGCCGCCCGGGCACGCCGGTCGCCGGGCGCGACGTGGTGGTCGTCGACGAGGGGGTGACCACCGGCGCCACGGCGCGCGCCGCACTGCGGTGGGTGCGCCGGCACCGGCCGGCCCGCCTCGTGCTGGCCGTCCCGGTGGCGGCGCAGTCGGCCGTGGCCGCGCTGCGCGGCGAGGCCGACGAGATCGTCGTGCTCACCGCGCCCGACAACTTCCACGCGGTGGGGGAGTGGTACCGGGACTACGAGCGGCCCACCGAGGCCGACATCGCCGCCCTTCTGGAGGAGCGCGCCGGGGGTCGGCCGCCGGTGCGACCGGTGCGCATCGCCGCCGGAGAGGTCGGGCTCGACGGGGACTTCACGGTGCCCGGGACCGTGCGCGGCGCCGCGGTGGTGGCCCTCGGGCACGGGCGCGCGCACGCCCGGAACCGGGCGGCCGCCGACACCCTGCACGAGGCCGGGTACGCCACGCTCGCCCTGGACCTGTGCACGCCCCAGGAGTGGGAGGCCGCGCAGGGGGTGCCCGACATCGGCCCCGACGAGCTGGGCGAGCGCCTGGTGCGGGCGGTCGAGTGGCTGCGCAGTGCGACCGGGACCACGGGGGCGGTGGGGGTCTTCGGTGCCGGCGCGGCGGCCCATGCGGCCCCGGCCGCGGCGGCGCGCATGCCGCGCACCGTGGGGGCGCTCGCCGTGCTCGGCGGCCGGATCGACCTGGCCGGCGAGGAGCTGCCGGGGGTGCGCGTCCCGGTGCTGGTGATGGTCCCGGGCGGGGAGTCCTTCGTCTGGGAGCTGAGCGAGTGGGCCGCCGGGCGGATGGGCGGACCGGTCGAGCTGCGCACCGCCCCCGGCGCCGAGGGGCTTCTGGGGGGAGCCGCCGAGGGGCGCCTCGCGGGGGAGGCGGCCGCCGACTGGTTCGACCGTCACCTCTGAGCGCGGCGGGGCGCCGCCCCCGATTCCTGGGGCCGGATCCGGACGAGAACGGACGGCCAAGGTCCACGGCTCCGCACATCCGGAGGAAAAGGATGGGCCGGGTAGGTCGCGTTTTCTTGGGGAAAGAGGGCGGAGTACTCGAAAGTCCCCCATCGGCCACGGGAGACGTCCGTCGGGCGCCTGGCGAGGGCGGCCGGTCCCACCGTCCCGACGCACGTGCCCCGGGACCGGGTCGTGTCCGCTGGCGTGGTGGAACTCTGCGGGCCCTGGCCGCCCGCA
>NZ_ANAD01000218.1 GCF_000341245.1 Nocardiopsis halophila DSM 44494 | reverse complement strand
AGAGTTCCACCACTCCAGCGGACACGACCGGGAGACGGCCCTGGTCGGTGCCCAACGGATGGCCGTATCCCAGGGTGGGAAGGGGCCCCTTCTCCCGGGATCGGAGCCGGATTCCGGGCCTGCGATACGGGCCGCCGAATGGGCTGTCGTCCCGGCGCGAAGGCGGGTCGCATTCCGGTGACGCTTCGGTGCGGCTCCGGTTCGTTCGTTGAACGATCGATGCCGATACGGCGCGCCTCTTTGCGTGCCGCGTCGGTCCCGTGCCGGCGGGGCCGGTTCCGCGTACGCGGGATCCGCGGGAATCGTGACGCCCCTCCCGGCCTTCCTCGGTATCGATCCACGACGATTCGTGCCGGCCGACGGCGATTCGTTTCCGCCGCCCTCCGGGGGGACGGAGCCCGCAGGGGCTCCGGCGATGCCCGTCCACGGGTACGGCGGCCGCGCTGACCTGGTGGCCGGACATGGAAAAACCCGAGGCGCCCTCGACGTGTACCGTCGGGGCGCCTCGGGTTATTCGGGCCGCATCAGCGGGGCCGGGGCCGCCAAAGGACTCCTGCCGTTCCAGCGCCGCGGGGGGACGGTCGCTCAGTCTGGCCGGGCCGTGTGGGGGAAGCGGTCAGGCGGCGGCGTTCGCGCGGCGCATACGGCGCCGGCGCTCGGAAGCGCGCTCGTCCTCGTTCAGACCGCCCCAGGTTCCGTACTTCTCAGGACGCGAGATCGCGTAGTCGAGACACTCGGTACGGACCGGGCACTGGGCACAGATCTCCTTGGCCTTGCGCTCGCGGATCTCCCGCTCCGGCTGGCGCTCGCCATCCGGGCCGAAGAACAGCACGAGGTCTTCGCCCCGGCACGCGGCGGCATCCTGCCACCCCCAGCTCGGGCGGGGGCGCAGCGCGGCCTGCCGACGTACCTGAGACATGGTTGAACCACCTCTGTTGAATCGCTAGTAAGCTGTTGGACAGCAAGGGTTGCTAGAACACGGTCGTGCGGCCGTGAGAGCCCGGCATGCGTAACGGCATGCGTCGCTTCGGTGTTCCCGGAGTGGTGGAGACCACGGAAGGCGCAGAAGACCGACGAGGCCGGCAGGCGCTCACGTGAACGGCCGGGGAGGTGCTGGAGCCCTCCCAGCGGGCCGGTACGTAATCATGCCATCCCCGTTCCCGCTCGTGCACGGGGGGCGGGGAAATTCCTCGCTGAACCGTTACCGAAACCGGAAGGGCCGCGTCCCGAGGCCGGGCCTCTGCCCGAGTCGGTGACGGATTGCGAGATCCGGCCCGTTGAGCCGGATGTGGAACATCGTATGAGGGATTTCGGGCCGTGCCTAGGGGGGATCCCTGATGTTCGGATCACATTCCGGTCTAGACCAGGGCGCAGTGGGTAGGGGTGGACGTCAGCCCAGATCGCGCCCCTGGCCCGGCTCCAGGCGGGCGTAGTCGACGTCGGGGGCCAGCTCTCCGATGAGCCGGGCGACCACCGCGGCGCCGGTGTCGTTGAGCAGTCCGTCGTGGATCGCCAGGGCCGCACGGGGAGAGGCCGCCCGCAGGTAGTCGACCACCTCGGCGGTCTTGGACCAGGGGGCGTGCACCGGGACCAGCAGCGTGGAGACCGGGTCCTCGGGCACGGTCAGGGCGTCGCCCGGGTGGAACACCGCGCCCGACGGACTCTCGACCCGGAACCCGATGTTCGTGATGACCGGAATGTCGGGGTGGATGACCGCGTGCCGCTCGCCGTAGACGTGCACGTCGAACCCGGCGATCCGGGCGGTGTCGCCGTGCGCGTGCGCCACGACCCGCGCCCCGAGGTCGGCCAGCGGCCCCAGCCGCTCGGCGATCCCGGCGTGGGTGTGGATCTCCAGGTCCGGGTTGGCCTTCAGGGCGGCGTGGAGGCGGTCGGTGTCGAAGTGGTCGGCGTGCTCGTGGGTGATCGCGACCGCGTCGGCGCCCACCGCCGCGTCCGGCTCGCTGAAGCCGCCGGGGTCGATGACCAGCGTCCCGCCGCCGTGGGCCAGGCGGACACAGGCGTGCCCACGCTTCTCGATCCGCATCGCCGCACCCCCTTTGGACGGGCCTGCACGCTTTCGCCCCACCGACGATACCGCGCCCGGCCCCTAAGGGGACAACGCGCGGAATCAGGGGAGACACCGGGGCGCGTACAGGAACGTCCCCGCGGACAGAGGCGTCATACGTGACGATGAGCAGGACGGCGCCGCCCGGCGGACGGGGTCCGCAGGCGGCGCGGAGACGACGGAGAAAGCGGAAGGCGGGGAGCGGCTGTGGCGCTGCTCAGGTTCATTCTCAACATCATCTGGCTGGTCGTGGCGGGGCTCTGGCTCGCCATCGGCTACGCGATCGCCGGTCTGATCTGCTGTGTGCTGATCGTGACCATCCCCTTCGGCATCGCCTCCTTCCGCATGGCCAACTACGCCCTGTGGCCCTTCGGCAGGACCATCACCAAGCGCTCCGGCGCCGGCGGCGGGAGCACCCTGGGCAACGTGATCTGGCTGATCGTCGCCGGGTGGTGGCTGGTGATCGGCCACGTCGCCACCGCGGTCGGCCTGGCGGTGACGATCATCGGCATCCCCATGGCGTGGGCCTCCCTGAAGATGATCCCCGTGGCGCTGGCGCCGTTCGGCAATGAGATCGTGGCCAGCGATCAGGCGCGCGACCCGTGGAAGTTCTGAGGGCGCCCGCGCCCGCGGCGACGGCGAGGGCATGCGCGGACCGCCTCCACAATGGTGACGACGACAGCGGAAGGGGACGATGTGCGGATGAAGCGGCCCGGCCAGTGGTCCTTCAGCAGACTCCGGCGCGCCGCGCGCCGGGCCGGGACCGCGGGGGAAGAGCCGCAGGCGCCCGCGCCCGCGGCCGAGCCCGCCGAGGCCGTCCGGGCCTCCGATCCGCCTGAGGACGACCTGTTCCGGCGGCTCAGCGACGCCGCCTGGCGCACCCTCCTCCTCGGCGTCGTGGTGGCCCTGCTGCTGTGGGCGGTGGGCTACCTGAGCGTGATCACCGTCCCCATCATCCTCGCGGTCTTCCTCACCGCCCTGCTGATGCCGCCCACCAACTGGATGCGGCGCAAGGGGATGGGGCGAGGGTCCTCGACCGCCGTCACGTGCATCGGCTCGCTCATCGTGCTCGGCGGCGTGGTGACGCTGATCGTGCAGCCGGCGGTCTCCGGGTTCGGCGGCCTGATGGACAGCCTGGGCGAGGCCGCCGAGAGCGTGCGCGACATCGCCACCGGGCTGGGCCTGCACCCGGCCCTGGTCTCCCAGATCATGGACTCGGCCGACCAGGAGCTGAGCAACCTGCTGGCCGACAACCGCGAGCAGCTGATGACCGGGGTGTGGACCGCCGGCACCGCCGTGCTGGAGCTCCTGCTGGGCCTGGTGCTCATCCTGGTGCTGACCGTCTACTTCGTGCACTCGGGCGACCGGCTGGTCGCGTGGCTCCAGGGCCTGCTCCCGGCGGGCTCGCGGAGCCCGGTCAAGGCCACCGGCGACGTCGCCTACGGGGTGATGGGCCGCTATGTGCGCGGCGTGGCCACCGTCGGCCTGATCGACGCGATCGGCATCGGCCTCCCGCTGTTCTTCCTGATCGACCCGACCCTGGCCATCCCCCTGGTGGTGCTCACCTTCATCGGCGCCTTCCTGCCGATCGTCGGCGCGTTCATCAGCGGGCTGCTGGCCACCGCGGTCGCCTTCGTCACCGAGGGCCCGCTGATCGCGCTGGTGGTCCTGGCGATCGTGCTGATCGTCCAGCAGCTGGAGAGCCACGTCTTCGCCCCCCGCGTCTACGGCATGGCGCTCGACCTGCCGGCCGCGGTGGTCCTGGTCGCCATCAGCATGGGCAGCATCATCGGCGGCGTGGTCGGGATGTTCCTCGCCACACCCGTGGCGGCGGTGCTCGCAGCGCTCCTGCGCGACCGCCCCTTCAGCGAGCCGCAGGCCGCCGAGCAGGCCGCCGAAGGGGCCGCGGAACACGACGGTGCCGGCGGGCAGGCGTCCGTGCCGCGGTCCGGCGGCGGGGAAGGATCCGAGGCCTCCGGGCGTTACGTCCCGGGGAGCGCCGGGAACGGGTCCGCCCCCGCCCGGCCCGCCGAGAAATCGGAAGTGGAGCGGTAGGGGGTCCGTTACCCTGGCCGGGTGCCTTTCCCCATTCCCGGTTGACGCGCCCCGGCGGCCCTCCCCGTCCCCACGGGTCGAGGGCGCACCGCCCCTGCCGCGCCGTCCCACGCACGCCTTCAGATTCGCGATAAGGACACCCGCTCCATGCTCACCGCTTCCGGCCTGGAACTGAGAGTCGGCCCCCGCCTCCTGCTCGAACCCACCTCGCTGCGCGTCGCCGAGGGCGACCGGATCGGGCTGGTGGGGCGCAACGGGGCGGGCAAGACCACCCTGACCAAGGTCCTGGCGGGGGAGGGCGCCCCGGCGGACGGGACGGTGTCGGTGTCGGGGACCCTCGGCTACCTCCCGCAGGATCCCCGTGCCACCGACCCCGAGGAGATCGCGCGCGACCGCATCCTGTCGGCCCGCGGCATCGACGACGCCCTGCGCCGGCTGCGCCGCGCGGAGGAGCGGATGGGCAGCGACGACCCCAAGGTGCGCGACAAGGCGGTGCGCGCCTACGCCCGGGCCGACGAGGAGCTGCACGTCATGGGCGGCTACGCCGCCGAGTCGGAGGCGGCGGCGATGGCGAACAGCCTCGGTCTGGAGCAGCGCATCCTCGACCAGCCGCTGGGCACCCTCTCCGGCGGCCAGCGGCGCCGCATCGAGCTGGCGCGGATCCTGTTCAGCGGGGCCGACACGCTGCTGCTGGACGAGCCCACCAACCACCTCGACGGCGACTCCATCGTGTGGCTGCGCGACTTCCTCAAGGCCCACCAGGGCGGGCTGATCGTGATCAGCCACGACGTGGACCTGGTCGAGGACGTGGTGAACAAGGTGTTCTACCTGGACGCCAACCGCTGCGTCATCGACGTCTACAACATGGGGTGGAAGGCCTACCAGGAGCAGCGCGAGGCCGACGAGCGGCGCCGCCGCCGCGAGCAGGCCAACGCCGAGAAGCAGGCCGGGGCGCTGCTGAAGCAGGCCGACCGGTTCCGGGCCAAGGCCACCAAGGCGCGGGCCGCGCAGCAGATGGCCAACCGCGCCGAGCGCATCATGGAGTCGGTGCAGGGCCAGCGGGTCGCCGACCGGGTCGCCAAGCTGCGCTTCCCCGACCCGGCGCCCAGCGGCCGCACGCCGCTCAGCGCCAAGGGGCTGTCCAAGTCCTACGGCTCGCTGGAGGTCTTCTCCGGGGTCGACCTGGCCATCGACCGGGGCAGCCGGGTCGTGGTGCTGGGCCTCAACGGCGCCGGGAAGACCACCCTGCTGCGGATGCTGGCGGGGGTGGAGGAGCCCGACACCGGCGAGGTGGTGCCCGGGCACGGGCTCAAGCTCGGCTACTACGCCCAGGAGCACGAGACCCTGGACACCTCCCGCACCGTGCTGGAGAACATGATGGCCGCCGCGCCCGACCTCCCGGACGTGGAGGCGCGCCGGGTGCTGGGGTCGTTCCTGTTCAGCGGCGACGACGTGGACAAGCCGGCCGGGGTGCTCTCCGGCGGGGAGAAGACCCGGCTGGCGCTGGCCGCGCTGGTGGTCTCCAGCGCCAACGTGCTGCTGCTGGACGAGCCGACCAACAACCTCGACCCGGCCAGCCGGGAGGAGATCCTGGGCGCCCTGCGCGCCTACAAGGGCGCGATCGTGCTCGTCACCCACGACGAGGGCGCCGTGGAGGCGCTGGCGCCCGAGCGGGTCATCCTGCTGCCCGATGGCGTCGAGGACATGTGGAACGCCGAGTTCGAGGACCTGATCACGCTGGCCTGATCACGTCGCCCCGGGCCCGGTCGGCCGGGCCGCCCCCGGCCCACCGGCGCGCCGCCGTTGACGGCGGGCCCAATACGGGTCAGGTTTTGTGCTGACCACAACGGGGCGCACGGTCCCGGCCCGTTCCGGCCCCGCGCCGGGGGGTGGCCAGTGGCGGGTGCATGGCTGATCATGGGCACCGGCGCCGCGCCGGGCGCCGGGGACACCGCACCGGTGTCCCCGGGCCGCGGGCGGCGCCCGCCACTGGCCGCGAGAACACGGGAGGTAGACGTGGCCGAGACCTTGAGAAAGGGCACGCGTGTGACGGGCACCGAGCGATCCGAGCTTGCCACCGAACTCAAGAAGCGCTACGACGCGGGGGAGAGCATCCGCTCCCTGGCAGCGGCCACCGGACGTTCCTACGGCTTCGTCCACCGCCTGCTCACCGAGGCCGGCGTCACGCTGCGCGGCCGCGGCGGGGCGACCCGCCGCACCTGAGTTCCGCGCGCGGCCGGGGATAGGGGCCCCGGCCACGGACGTGCGCGCCCGCGCGGATACGGTGGTCCACCGACCCGGAGCGGGCCCGCGTGGGGCGGGCGCGCCGAGCAGCGGAGGTGGGCATGGAGGAACCGGTCCTTCCCGACGGGGAGGAGCTGAGCGCGGCCGGGCTGCGCCTGGAGGTCGACGGCGAGGTCGCGCGCATCGCGCTCGCCCGCCCCGAGCGCCGCAACGCCATGACCGGCCGCACCTGGAAAGCGCTGGCCCATGTCGGCCAGGCGCTTCCGGAGCGTGTCCGTATCGTCGTGGTCTCCGGTGACGGGCCGTCCTTTTCCGCGGGGATCGACCTGGCGATGTTCTCCCCGGAGGGCGTTCCCGGGGAGCGCTCCCTGATGGCCGACGTGGGAGAGGCCCCCGAGCAGCGCGCCGCCCTGGACGCGGGCATCGCCGCCTACCAGGAGGGCTTCACCTGGCTGAGCCGCCCCGACATCGTGTCGGTGGCGGCGGTCCAGGGGCACGCGATCGGCGCGGGCTTCCAGCTCGCCCTGGCGTGCGACCTGCGGGTGATGGCCGACGACGCCGCGCTGTGCATGAAGGAGCCGGCGCTGGGACTGGTGCCGGACCTGTCGGGGACCAAGCCGCTGGTCGACATCGTCGGGCTGCCGCGCGCCATGGAGCTGTGCCTGACCGCCCGCACCGTCGGCGCCGACGAGGCCGAGCGGCTGCGCCTGGCCGAGCTGGTGGTGCCCGGCGGGGAGCTGGACACGGCCGTCGACGACCTGGTGGCCGCCCTGCTGGCGGTCCCGCACGGCGCGGCCTCGGCGACCAAGGGACTCCTTCAGGGGGCGCCCGGGCGGAGCCTCGAGGAGCAGTGCGCGGCCGAACGCGCGGCCCAGGCCGAGCGCCTGATCGCCATGGCGGCCCAGATGGGCGGATAGGTGTGGGGATCCCCTCCTCAGGCCGGGGTGCGGGGCATGCGGCCGGGGGCGTTCTAGTACGCTGCTCCCGGCGGTCGATCTTCGCTGCGCGCATCCGGCGCGCCGGGCCGCTCGGCGCCCGGCCGGACCCCCGGCACTGAGGCGCGGCATCCGGCGCGTTCGATCGGTCGCCCCCACCGTGCCCCCGCACGGTTCGGGCCTTCCTCGGTACGTCGCCGTTTCGACGAGGAAGGTAGACGTCACTTGACGGACACTGCCGCGCGCCCGGCGTTCGACGGACTCGGCCTGCCCGAGGAGCTCGTGCGGACCCTGGAGCGCAACGGTGTGACCCGGCCGTTCCCGATCCAGGCGGCCGCCATCCCCGACGCCCTGGCCGGGCGCGACGTCCTGGGCTGCGGCCGCACCGGGTCGGGCAAGACCCTGGCCTTCGGGCTCCCGCTGCTGGTGCGCGCCTCCGCCCGCCGGGCCGCCCCCAAACGCCCCCGAGCGCTGGTCCTGGTGCCCACCCGCGAGCTCGCCGACCAGGTACGGGGATCGCTCCTGCCCTACGCCCGCGCGGTGGGCGCGCGCATCGCCGACGTCGTCGGCGGCACCCCCTACTCGCGCCAGATCACGGCGCTCAGACGCGGCGTCGACCTGCTGGTCGCCACCCCGGGCCGGCTGACCGACCTGATCGAGCAGGGCGCCTGCGACCTGGGGGCGGTGGAGGCCTGCGTGCTCGACGAGGCCGACCAGATGTGCGACATGGGCTTCCTGCCCCAGGTCCGCGACCTGCTCGACCGGGTGCGCCCCGAGGCCCAGACGCTGCTGTTCTCGGCCACCCTGGACGGCGACGTCGACAAGCTCGTGCGCGCCTACACGAACGACCCGGCGACCCACTCGGTCGACCCGCCCACCGCGCGCGTGGCGACCATGGACCACCACCTGCTCCGGGTGCTGCCCCGGGACAAGGACCGCATCATCACCGAGATCGCGGCCCGCGACGGGCGGACCATCCTCTTCGTGCGCAGCAAGCACCGGGCCGACACCATCAGCGAGCGGCTGGCCGCCGCCGGGGTGCCCGCCGCGTCGCTGCACGGCGGCAAGTCGCAGAGCGTGCGCACCAGGACTCTGGCGAAGTTCCGCGACGGGCGCATCCAGGCCCTGGTCGCCACGGACGTGGCGGCGCGCGGCATCCACGTCGACGGGATCGACATGGTCGTCAACGTGGACCTGCCCAACGGGCACAAGGACTACCTGCACCGCGGCGGGCGCACCGCCCGGGCGGGGGAATCGGGCCGCGTGGTCTCGCTCGTCCAGCCCAACCAGCGCCGCACGGCGCGCCGCCTGCTGGGCGAGGCCGGGGTCCACGCCGAGCAGCACCTGGTCAACCCCGGTGACGACCTGCTCGCCGAGGTGACCGGGGCGCAGCAGCCCTCCGGGGTGCCGTGGGTGGAGCCGCCCGAGCCCGAGCGCTCGCGCCGCCGCGGTCCCCGGCGCGGCCCGCGCCGCAGCGGGCCGGGGAACGGACGCCGGCCCCGCGGGGGCCGGGAGGGCGCCCGCCGCTCGGGCCCCCGCGACTGAGCGGCCGCGGGAAGGGATCGGCCGGGCCGGGAGGGCGTGAACCGCCCGACGGCCCGGCCGTCCTTCGTCCGGGCCGCCGACGGAACGGGCCCAGAGACGTTCGGGCGACCGGACGTGCACGCTGCGCCGTGGAGACGGGCGCGTCCTACCGCCCTATCGTGATGTCCTCGGTGGTCCTGGTTCTGTCCACGCGCCCTGACGGCCTGCGTCGATCCGCGCCAACGGCACCTGCCGCGGCGAAAGTACTGTGGCGATAGTGCTGTGGCGACGGGGCGGAGGGGCACGGCAGGGGGCGGGGACGAACGGTCGTGAGGCGCGGCTGGTGACGGCCGCACCCGGCGACGAGGAAGGCCCCGGTGCCGTCGGAACCGGCGGACAGGCGGCCCGCACCCCTCGCCGGCATGCTCGGCCCCTCAGCGCTCCCGGGAGCCGAAGGACCGGCAGGTGAGGCGGACCTCCTCCAGGCTCCTGCGGGCGTCCTCGTGGTCGCCCTCCTCCGGGGGGAGGTCCCGCAGGCGCCAGACGGCGTCCTGCACCCTCCACCTGAGGTGGTCCCCCTCGGGGGAGGCGCCCGGCGGGCCGAACTCCCGGCGGATGGCCGCCAGGCAGAAGCGGCCCAGCTCCTCCGGTGCCGCCTCCTGGCGCGGCGGGGGCGGGGCCGCATCCGCGTCCGCCGCCTGCGCCTCCGCCGCTTCGCCGTCCGCGGCGTCCCCGCCCGCCTCCGTGCCGGTCCGGTCCGCCTCCGGGGCGGCCCGCTCAGACCCGCCGTCCCCCTTCGGCGGGGCACCGCCGATGACCTGCTCGTCGGTCACGGTGTCGCCCATGATCCCCATCGCCACAGCCAGGCAGCCCCCGAGCAGGAACACCACGGCGCCCACCGCCACCCAGACCCACGCGGGCCCCAGCGCCAGGGCCACCCCGCCCCCGGAGAACCCGGCGATCATCAGGGCGACGCAGATCCAGCTGCGTCCGCGCCCGAGATGGGAGGCGCCGTCGCCGTCCATGGCCGCTCCTAACCACGCACACCTGTGCTGAAAGCGGTTCCCCTGCCCCCGGCACGGTAACCGGCGGCCGCGGAAACGAGTGGTTCATGCCTCTGTGAGAGGTAGGTCTGTTTGAGGTGTAAGGTCTGCTGTGCGCGGGGTCACCCCGTGTCGCTCTGCGTGTCGGTGGTCGGGTCGATCCCGGCGCGCACCCAAGATGGAAGCGGTGGACGCCCGCGGGGGATCCGGGGGCCGCCGCTCACGGCGGCCTCCCCACCGGGCGGCCGCACCGTCGCTGCCGGCCCGCACCGCCTCCACCCGGCGACCCCGGGCGGTGAGCCGTGCCCGCCCTGAAGGAGAAGTTCACCGCGTGGACGCACTGAACGACGCCATCGTCTCCGTGAACGATGTGTTCTGGGGCTACCTGCTCATCCCCTTCCTGCTCCTGTCGGCCGTGTACTTCACGGTGCGCTCGGGGGTCGTACAGGTCCGCCTCTTCCCCGAGATGTTCCGCGTCCTGCGCGGGCAGCCGCCCGCGGCGGCCGACGGGAAGAAGGCGATCTCCTCCTTCCAGGCCTTCGCCATCTCGGCCGCGTCCCGGGTGGGAACCGGCAACATCGTCGGCGTCGCCACCGCCATCGCGCTCGGCGGCCCCGGGGCCGTGTTCTGGATGTGGCTGATGGCCCTGCTCGTGGGGTCGGCCGCGTTCGTCGAGTCCACCCTGGCCCAGCTGTACAAGGTGCGCGACCGGGCCGGATTCCGCGGCGGGCCCGCCTACTACATGCAGTTCGGCCTGGGCGCGCGCTGGATGGGCCTGGTCTTCGCCGTCGTCATCACGCTGACCTTCGGCTTCATCTTCAACTCGGTGCAGGCCAACAGCATCGCCGACTCGATCTCCTCCTCCGCGGAGGCCGCCGGCCTCGGCGCCGGCCCCGGCCTGTTCTGGGGCGTGGGGATCGCCCTGGCCGTCCTGGTCGGCGCGGTCATCTTCGGCGGCGTGCGCCGCATCGCCCACGTCGCCCAGCTCCTGGTGCCGTTCATGGCCCTGGCCTACCTGGTCATCGGCCTGGCCGTGGTCGCGATGAACCTCGGAGAGATCCCGCGGGTGCTCGGCGACATCGTCTCCGGCGCCTTCGGTGTGCGCGAGTTCGTCTCCGGCGGCATCGGCGCCGCCATCGTGCAGGGCATGCGGCGCGGCATGTTCTCCAACGAGGCCGGCCTGGGCTCGGCGCCCAACGCCGGGGCGACCGCCGCCGTCAGCCACCCCGTCAAGCAGGGCCTGGTGCAGACCCTGGGCGTCTACTTCGACACCCTGCTCATCTGCTCCATCACCGCCTTCATCGTGCTGATCGCCGATCCCGCCTACGGCGAGCGCGAAGGCGCCTCGCTCACCCAGGCCTCCCTGGAGGCCAACCTGGGCGTGTGGGCCGTGCACGCGCTGACCGTCATCCTGTTCCTGCTGGCCTTCACCTCGGTGCTGGGCAACTACTACTACGGCGAGTCCAACCTGCGCTTCATGTCCGCCTCCAACGGGGTCATGGCCGGCTACCGGGTCCTGGTGCTGGGCATGGTGCTGGCGGGCTCGGTCGCCCCGCTCGACCTGGTGTGGACCATGGCCGACGTCTTCCAGGGCGTCATGGCCACCGTCAACCTGATCGCGATCGCACCGCTGGCGGGCATCGCGTTCCTGCTGCTGCGCGACTACACCGCCCAGCGCAAGGAGGGGCGCGACCCGGTGTTCACCCGCGACCGCCTGCCGGGCGTCACCGGCGTGCAGTGCTGGGAGAACGAGACCGACCTGGCGCCCGAGCCCGGCGAGCGCCTGTAGCGGCGCACGGCGCAGGGAGCGCAGAGCACGGAGCACGGAGCACTGAGCGGCCCCGGTCCCGGACGGGACCGGGGCCGTTTGTGCGCGGAAGGCCCCGCGGACGGGAGGCGAGGGGGTACCCTCTGCCGCGCACCCTCCGGGACGGCGCCGCCCCCGGGGCGGAGCGCGCCGCGCCGCAGGCCGCGGCGCGGACGATAACCGTTTTCGGTACCATTCGCCGGGTACGCCGCACCGCACTGCACCGCCGCACTGCACCGCCGCGCTGGACAGCACCGCGGCGCCGCCCGCCCGACCACCCGATTCGGAGTGCTCACGTGTCCGACAGCCCACCGGGCCCGCCCCGGACGCCGGGCTCCTCCCTCGGCGACTCGCTCGTCGCGGACTGGGAGGACCGCGGGGACGAGCTGCCCCCGTCCGACTGGGGCCGCCCCCGCGGCCCCCGGCGCGCCGCGACCGTCTGGCTCTTCGCGATCCTCATCAGCGGCATGGCCGCGGCCAACCTGTGGCTCGCCGGAGGACTGGAGCACCAGGCCTTCCTGGCCTGGGCCACCGTCTTCACCGCCATCTCCTTCCAGGCGCTGCCGTTCCTGGTGTTCGGCGTCGCCCTGTCGGCGGCCCTGACCGCGTTCGTCCCCGCCTCCTTCTACCGCCGGGTCATTCCGCGCAACCCCATGGCGGCGGTGCCGGTCGCCGGCCTGTCCGGCGCGGTGCTGCCCGGCTGCGAGTGCGCCTCGGTGCCCATCGCCGGCGGCCTGATCAAGCGCGGCATCGCCCCCGCGGCCGCGCTCACCTTCCTGCTGGCCGCCCCCGCCATCAACCCGGTGGTGCTGGTGGCGACCGCGGTCGCCTTCCCCGGCCGCCCCGAGATGTGGGCCGCCCGGCTGCTCGCCTCGCTGGGCGCCGCCGTGGTCGTGGGGTGGATCTGGGCCCGCTTCGGCAAGAGCGACTGGCTGCGCCCGCCCCGCGCGGCGCACGCGCCGGGCGCCTCCAAGGCCGAGGTCTTCCGCGACTCGATGGTGCACGACCTCATCCACGCCGGCGGCTTCCTCGTCGTCGGCGCCATCGCCGCCGCCACGCTCAACGTCGCCGTCCCCCGC
Source organism: Nocardiopsis halophila DSM 44494 (assembly GCF_000341245.1). Lineage (GTDB taxonomy): Bacteria > Actinomycetota > Actinomycetes > Streptosporangiales > Streptosporangiaceae > Nocardiopsis_A > Nocardiopsis_A halophila. The sequence goes on along the minus strand of NZ_ANAD01000218.1, from coordinate 5,233 downwards.
GCCTGGGTGAACGGGGTCGCCGAACTTCCGGTGGTCGGCGTGCTGGTCCTGGCCCTGCTGGCGATCCTGCTGTCCATCTGCTCGGAGGCCGACGCCTTCGTCGCCGCCAGCCTCAACGCCTTCTCCCCGACGGCCCAGCTCGCCTTCATGGTGGTGGGCCCGATGGTCGACCTGAAGCTCATCGCCCTGCAGGGCGGAACCTTCGGGTGGGGGTTCGTCCGGCGCTTCGTCCCGCTGACGCTCGCGGCCACACTGCTGTTCACGTTCCTGATCGGAGGGCTGCTCCTGTGAACCGGATGGCGCAAGGCCTGATCCTGGTGCTCCTGGGCGCGGCGGCGCTGGGCACCACGCTCTTCTCCGAGCTGTACCTCAACTACGTGCAGTCGGCCTTCCGGCCCTTCCTGATCGCGGCCGGGGGCGTGCTGGTCGTGCTCGGCGGGGCGGTCATCGCCACCGACCTGCGCGCCGCCGCCCGGAGCGAGGAGGGCACCGGCGACGCCGCGGCCTGCGGGCACGGCGACGGGCACGGGGCCGAGAGCGGCCCCCGGGTGGCCTGGCTGCTCCTGCTCCCCGTCATCTCGGTGTTCGTGGTCGCCCCGCCCGCCCTGGGCGCCTACACCGCCGCGGCCCAGGGCGCCTCCTCGGCCCCCGACGACCGGGTCGACCTCAGCGAGTACCGGGACGACCCCTTCGCCGAGGCCGGGGACGGCCCGGTCGAGCTGGAGATGCGCGAGTTCGTCTCGCGCGCCTGGACCGACGAGGAGCGCACCATGGCGGACCGGACCATCGAGCTGACCGGGTTCACCGTGCCGAACCCGGAGGGCGAGGGGTGGTACCTGGCCCGGCTGGAGATGGCGTGCTGCGCCGCCGACGCGGTGGTCAACCGGGTGCTCATCACCGACGAGCCCGTCCCCGAGGAGGACACCTGGTGGCGGGTGCGGGGCACCTGGGAGGAGCCCGAGGGCGACCTGCAGCAGGTGCGCGACCACCGGTTCACCGTCGAGGAGATGGAGGCGGTGCAGGACCCGCCCGACCCCTACGAGTAGCCGCCGGCCGCCGTGCCCGGGCCGCGCGGCTGGGCCGGCGCGCCCAGGTCGGCCGAGATGCGCGCCGCCACCGCGGCCACCTGCGGCCCGAGCTGGCGGACCCGCGCCGCGGGCAGGCGGCTCACCAGTGACGACACGCTGATCGCGGCGATCGGGTCGCGGTTGTGGTCGAAGACCGGTGCCGCCACGCAGCGCACCTCCGGCTCGTTCTCCCGGTCGTCGATGGAGTAGCCGCGCTCGCGCACCCGCCGCAGCTCCTCCACGAAGACCTCCGGGTCGGTGACGGTGCGCGAGGTGGCCGGGGCCAGCCCGTCCTCCAGCACGTCCCGCACCAGGTCCGGCGGGCTGAAGGCGAGGATGGCCTTGCCGACCGCGGTGCGGTGGGCGGGCATCCGGGCCCCGATCCGGGAGGCCATGCGCACCGTGGTGGTGTTCTCCACCTTGTCGGCGTACACCACGTCGTGCCCGTCGAGCAGGACCAGGTGGCAGGTGTGGCCGGTGCGCCGCATCAGGTGGCGCAGGTGGTCCGAGGCGACCGAGCGCAGGTCCATCTGGTCCAGGTAGGCCTGCCACAGCGATAGCGCCGCCGGGCCCAGCCGGAAGCGCCCGCTGGTGCGGTCCCGGGTCAGCAGCCCCGCCTCCAGCAGCGGGGCCGACAGCCGCAGCACCGAGCTCTTGTTCACCCCCACCCCCTCGGCGAGCTGGGTGAGGGTGGCCCCGCCGCTGCCGGCGGGGGTGGACCGGACGAAATCCAGGATCGCGAGCGCCCGGCGCAGCGACACCGACGCGTTGCGGCGGGGGGAGGTGTCGGCGTTCATCCCTTGACGGCACCTCCCAGGCCCGACGCCAGCCGGCGCTGCACGAACAGGAAGAACACCAGCACCGGCAGCGTCATCAGCACCGACCCGGCCATGATCCCGCCCCAGTCGTTCTCGTCGGGCTTGAAGAACGACAGCAGCGCGATCGGCAGCGTCTGGTTCTCCTGCGCCGAGATGATGAAGGTGCGGGCGAACAGGAAATCGTTCCAGGTCATGATGAAGGAGAAGATGCTGGTGGCCACCACCCCCGGCGCGGTCAGGGGGAAGAGCACCCGGGTGACGAAGGTGAGGCTGCCCGCCCCGTCCAGCCACGCCGCCTCCTCCAGCTCCTGGGGCACCGCGGCGACGAACCCGCGCAGCATCCAGATGGCCAGCGGCACCGCGAAGGCGGTGTGCACCAGCATCAGCGAGCCCAGGTGGTTCAGCCCCAGTCCCGGGACCGCCCCGCCGATGGTGCGCATGAGGAAGAACAGCGGGATGGTCAGCGCCTCCACCGGCACCATCTGCGCGGTGATCACCATGATCAGCAGGGTGGTGCGCGAGCGGAAGCGGTAGCGGGTCAGCGCCACCGCGGCCAGGAAGGCGCACAGTGTGGACAGGACCACCACCACGGCCGCCACCAGCAGGCTGTTGAGCAGGTACTGGCCGAACCCGTCCACCAGCAGCACCCGGCGGAAGGAGTCCAGGCTCGGCTCCAGCGTGTACGGCCGGGGGTCGCCCGCCTCCAGGTCGGTGCGCGGCTTGAGCGCCGAGAGCACCATCCAGTAGAGCGGGAACGCCACCGCGGCGGCGATCAGCAGGCCGGCGCCGTCCGTGCGCACCCGCCGCAGCGTCGCGAGGCCTCGCATCACAGCACCTCCCCTTGGCGGCGCAGCGTCCGCAGGTACAGCAGGGTGATCAGGAGCAGCAGCACGGTGGTGACCACGCCGATGGCCGAGCCCAGGCCGTACTGGCTGGAGGCGAAGGCCTGCTGGTAGGCGTACACGTTCAGCACCAGGTTCTGTCCGGCGATGCCGCCCCCGCCGGTCATGATGTAGATCTGCGTGAAGATCTTGAAGTCCCAGATGATCGACTGGACGGTCACCACGGTCATGGCCGGGCGCAGCATCGGCAGCATGACCGAGCGGGCGATCCGCCCGGTCGAGGCGCCGTCCAGCCGGGCCGCCTCGATCACCTCCTCGGGGATCGCGCGGATGCCCGCGTAGAGGGTGACCATGACGAAGGGGAACGAGCACCAGACGACCTGGGTCCACACCAGGCCGAACGCCGGCCACTTCTCATAGGTCCAGGAGTGCCCGGAGAAGCCCTCCAGGCCGATGGCGACCAGGGCCTGGTTCACCGGCCCCAGCAGCGGGTCGAACAGGAACAGCCACACGGCGCTGCCGGTGACCGCCGGGGTGGCCCAGGCCCCCAGCGCCGCCAGGAACAGCAGGGTGCGCACCCACGGTGAGAGCCGGGTGGCCAGCACGGCCAGGCCGCCGCCGACGGCCAGCGTGCCCAGCACGCAGGCCGCGGCGAAGACCGCCGTGTTGGCCAGCACCTCCCAGAACTGCGGGTCGGAGACCAGGGAGGCGTAGTTCTCCAGGCCGATGAAGCGCAGCGGCTCGGCGCCGGTGACCTGCGGCTGCCGGTAGTCGTAGAAGGAGACCAGCACCAGCTGGTACAGCGGGTAGACGAGCAGGGCGCCCAGCACCGCCAGTGCGGGCAGCAGGTACATCCACGGTTCGAGGGCGCGCCGCCGGGCCCCGGGGGCGGTGCCCCCCGGGCGCCGGCGCGCGGGTGCCGACAGGCCCATCCGGCGGGTCACTCCCCGCCGAAGGCCTCGTCGAGGGAGGCGGAGGCCTCCTCGGCGGCCTCGTCCACGCTCGCGTCGCCGGCGGCGACCGTCTGGACCATGGTGGGCAGCACCGCCTCGGCGTCGATGGTCGCCCAGGCGCCGGTGGCCGGCACGAACCGGGTGCCGGCGTCGATCGTCTCGATGAAGGGGGCGATCTCCTCGTCCTCGGCGGAGATCTCCTCGCGCACGTCGGTGAAGGTGGGCAGGTTGCCCATCGCGTCGTACATCTGGCGCTGGTACTCCTTGCCGGCCAGGAGCTTCGTGAACTCGACCGACAGGGTGCGCTTGTCGGTACCGGCGAGCACCCCGAGGTTGTTGCCGCCGGCGAAGGCGGGGGCGATGCTGCCGGGCTCGGTCCCAGGCAGCGGGACGACGGCGGCGTCGTCGGCGATGTCGCTGTCCTGGACCGCCTTGAGGTTGAAGTTGCCCCCGATGGTCATGGCGGCGTCGCCGGCCACGAAGTTCTGCACGCTGGCGTTGCCGTCCATCTCCGCGCACGTCTGCGGCGGGCAGACGTCGTCGGAGAGGATCTCGGTGTACAGCTCCAGGCCCTGCTTGGCCTCGTCGGAGGCGATGGCGGAGGTGTAGGAGCCGCCGTCCTCCTCGGCGATCTCGCCGCCGTGGGCCCACACGAAGGGCAGGAAGCCGTAGGTGTAGGCGCCGCCGGTGGACACGCCGAGCATGTCGGCGTCGTCCTCGCGGACGGCGCGCCCGGCCTCCACGACCTCCTCCAGCGTCTCGGGCGCCTCCAGGCCGAGGTCGTCGAAGACGTCGGTGCGGTAGTACAGGGCGCGGGCGCCGAGGAACCACGGCACCCCGTAGGTGCCCTCGCCGACCCGGGCGGTGGCGGCGACGTCCTCGGGGATGCCGGCGTGGTCCTCCCAGTCGGCCAGGTCCTCGGAGATGTCGAGCATGCCGCCGGACTCGACGTAGCCGGCCAGGTCGGTGTTGCCGTACTCGGCGACGTCGGGGGCCGAGGAGGGGTCGTTGAAGGCGGCGCGGAACCGCTCGGCGCGGGTGTCCACGGGGATGTACTGCACGTCGACGGTGACCCCGTCGTGGGCCGCCTCGAACTCGGCGACCGCCTCGTCGACGACCTCCTCCTTGGGGTCCTGGTCGACCTCGGAGAACAGCCAGACCCGGAGGGTGCCCTCCATCTCGTCGGCGCCGGAGGCGCCCCCGTCGGTCTGGGCGGGGGCGCAGGCGGCCAGGAGCGCGGCGGCGCCGGCGAGGGCGGCCGCGCGGACCGGGCGGAACGGTCGCATCGGGTTCTCCTTCGGGGGACAAGGGCGATACCGGACGGAACCAGCTGGTGGCCCATGAATGTAAGGAAGGTGTACAGATCCCCAGAAGAGGGTGGGCCCAATGTTGTGCACTGCACAAGAGGGAGACGACTATGCACGACGCCCCAGGTCACAGAGAGGCCGTCTGGGTCCCCTGGGGGTGGGAGCGAGGGGTCGGCGGGTGTCCCGCAGGGCCTGTGACCAGCACCAGCGGGCCTGGCGGGGCGGATGGTGCCCCGCCCGCCGGCA
>NZ_ANAD01000217.1 GCF_000341245.1 Nocardiopsis halophila DSM 44494 | reverse complement strand
AGGGGGCGCGCACCCGGGGCGGGGACGCCGGTCACGCTGCAGCGGTCGCACCGCTCGGAAGGGCGCGGCCGACAGTTCCACCACACCAGCGGACATGACCGGGCTCTGACGGGGGCGGCGACGAAGGCGGAGGGCGGTCGATCGGTGCCGCCCGCCGGTGAGCGCGTCGTGGGCCTTGCGCCCGTCGGCCGAGTGCTCGGCGGTACCGGTCCGGGAGTACGGCCGCAGCGGCGCGGAGACCACGCCGCCCTTGACGGCGTGTCCACGGCAGGGTGTGGGAGCGCTTCCACTGATGAGCGGCCCCCCCTTGTAGGTGTCTGGGGGAGTCTGTATGGTTTGCCACCTATTCGTTCCGTGACGCCGTGGTGGCACGGCGTCATGTGAACGGCGTGCGCGATGTCCCCCCAGTCGAGCCGGGCCGATCCGCGCACGGCCCTACGCGGTGGACGCCGACCGCGAGGCCCGGCACGCAGTTTGGAGCTGTCGGATGAACCCGACCATCGCCCCCCGAAGTCCCCGCATCCCCGGAATCCTCCGGTCCCGTCGACCCCGCGGGCCGCGCACCCCGGGCACGGTCGTCCTCTCGGCGGCCGCGGTCGCCGTCCTGGTGGTCGTGGGGCTGGCCGCGCCGCAGGGCATGGCCCCGGCGGACGCCCAGCCCGCCCACCCGTCCCCGTCCTCCCCGGAGCCGCAGGCCGCACCCGGCGACCTGGTCTGGGCCGACGAGTTCGACGGACCCGCCGGGAGCGCTCCCGACCCCGCCAAGTGGCGCCACGAGACCGGCGACCACGGGTGGGGCAACGCCGAACTCCAGAACTACACCACCAGCCGGGCCAATTCCGCGCTCGACGGGAACGGCCATCTCGCCATCACCGCGCGCAGGGAGAGCGACGGATCCTACACCTCCGCCCGGATGACCACTCAGGACCGGTTCGAGCGCGCCTACGGGCGCTTCGAGGCGCGCGTCCGCATCCCCGAGGGGCAGGGCATCTGGCCCGCGTTCTGGATGCTCGGGGACAGCTTCCCCGACACCCCCTGGCCCGACTCCGGTGAGATCGACATCATGGAGAACATCGGCCGCGAACCCCACCTCGTACACGGCACGGTGCACGGACCGGGCTACTCGGGGGCGGAGGGCATCGGGGCCTCCTACGCCCACCCCCAGGGCCGGGCGTTCGCCGACGGCTTCCACGTCTTCGCGGTCGACTGGACCCCGGATGCCATCACCTGGTCGGTGGACGGCGTCGCCTTCCAGACCCTCACCCCCGCCGACCTGGGCGGCGACCCCTGGGTCTTCGACCATCCGTTCTTCATGATCCTCAACGTCGCGGTCGGCGGCACCTGGCCCGGCTACCCCGACGAGACCACCCGGTTCCCCCAGCAGATGCTCGTGGACTACGTCCGCGTCTACGACAACGGCACCGGAACCGGGGAACCGACCGGAACCATCACCGCACCCACCGGCATCTGCGTGGACGTGGCGGGAGCCGACACCGCCGACGGGACGCCGATCCAGGTCGCGCACTGCAACGGCAACCAGGCCCAGCAGTGGACCATGGCGGCTGACGGCACGGTCCGCGCCTTGGGCAAGTGCATGGACGTCGCGGGCGGCGGCACCACCGCGGGGACGGACGTGCAGTTGTGGGACTGCAACGGCACCGGCGCGCAGACGTGGACGTACTCCCCGGCCACGCGGGAACTGCGCAACCCGCGGTCCGGAATGTGCCTGGACGGGCGCGGCGGGAGCCTGGCCGACGGCACGCGGTTGCAGATCTGGACCTGCAACGGGGCCCAGAACCAGCGGTGGACGGTGCCCGCCTGACCGTTGGCGGCTCCGGTGAGGGGCCCGACCGCCGCTGAACCGCTCCCCGGAAGTCGGACTGGAGAATCCGGTTCCATCGGCCAGGGTGCAGTCGATCGTGAACCGGCCCCCTCACCGTGCCGGAACAAGGACCGTTTCACAGTCGGGATCGTGAGCCGTCAGCGCGCCTGCTCGCCGCCCTGCACCGGCCGGCGCCCTTGAATGCGATCGGGAGTGGTGAATTCACCACTCCCGATCGCCGCTCTCAATTCTGGGGGCCGCACGGCGAGAATAGGTCTTGACCAGGGGAAATGGAGTCGACCGTCTGGGTTTCGCCGGCCTGCGGCCCTTCCTGTCCTCGCTGGGGGAAAGGGGAGGAGTCTCCTCTTCGCTCTTTCCCTCCCGAGCCGGGCGTGGAGCGGGCGGCGCCCTTCGTGCCGCCGATCTCGGGAAAGACGGCCTTATCAAGGCACTTTTCAGGCCGACTTTCCCGAGGTCGGCACGGGGCCGGCCCGATAGGGCGCCGACGTTCCACCACTCCAGCCGAAGTCGTCGGGAACCGGCGGGCTAGAAGTCGAACACGCGGTCGGTCTCCACCTTGGCGGTGCACAGGTTGCCGAAGGTCTCGCGGTAGTCGACGGGCCGCTTGAACCAGTGGCCCGTGGCCGTGACCTCGACCGGCCGGTACTGCATCGTGCAGGGCTCGCCCGTGCTGCGCAGCATCTCGAAGTGGCCGCCGGCCTCGGTCAGCGCGTCGCAGGCCTCCGAGCGCTCCGGGTGCGATCCCCCCGAGGGGTGGCACCGCAGGGTCACCTTCGAGCCGTCCGAGCCGTCCTCGTACGTCCAGGCCAGCACCAGGCGCGATGCGGAGGGCTCGGCCGGCGGGGCGCCCGCGGGGGCGGCGTGCGCCGGGGGAGCGGCGATCAGTGCGGCCGCGCTCGCCGCCAGGCCCGCCACGGCCGCCTTCGTCTGACGGTTCAGCATCGGGGTCCTCTTCCTGTCTCCTGTGGTCGGTGGTCCCAGTGCGGGGTCGGGAGCGGGCGCGCGCCCCTCCGTCCGCGGCGCGCGTCCTACTACCGAACGTCATTGAACCGTGACTCATCGCACTGTGGGGGTGATTCGGAGAAATCCCCGCGTGTCCACGCCCGCCGATGCGGTAAAAACTGGACAAAAGTCCGATCGTGGTCTCCGTGTCTGGGAACGGCCCTTCTGTGTCCGACTGCGACGATCAGGGGGCGCACGACGGTCGGGGGGCGGATTCCGATGGGCATGTTGCGGCGGCTCCGGCCGCGCTCGATCCGGGGGCGGGCGACCGCCGGATCGCTGCTCATCGTCACCCCGCCGCTGGTGCTCGCCCTGGCCCTGGTCGGGATCGGGGCGGAGCACGAGGGGGCGCGGGCCCGCTACGACCGGGCGGCCGAGGCGGCGCGGCAGGTCTCCACGCACATCGGGACCCGCGCCTACGAGGGCCCCGTGCCGCCCGCCGCCGGAGTGGTGCGCATCCAGGTGGTGGACGCGCGGGGCGAGGTCGTGGCCGCCAGTTCGGCCATGCAGGGCCGCGCGCCGCTGACCGCCGCGCGGCCCGGGGACGGCGACTTCCTCGTGGAGGACTCCGCCTGCCCCGGGGGCGAGCGCGGCGCGTGCCTGAGCATCGTCGGCGTCGCCACCGGAACCGAGGCCTACGGCCCCGTCGTCGTCTACGCCGCGGTGGCCGACTCCGCCGCCGCCACGGGACCGCTCCTGGAGATCGGGCTGGCCTGCGTGGGCGTGCTCGTGCTGGTCGCCGTGGGCTGGATGGCCTGGCGCGGCGCCGGGCGGGCGCTGCGTCCGGTGGACAGCATCCGCCGCGACCTGGAGCGGATGTCGGCCCAGGACCTCGGGCGCCGGCTGACCATCCCCTCCACCGGGGACGAGCTCGCCGAGCTGGCCCGGACCGGCAACGCCACGCTGGAGCGGCTGGAGCGGGCGATGGACCGCCAGCGCAGCTTCGTCTCCGACGCCTCCCACGAGCTGCGCAACCCGATCGCGGGGATGCGTACCCGGGTGGAGGTGGAACTGGCCGACCCCGATCCGGAGCCGGGGGCGGCGCGCCGCGCGCTGGAGGGCCTGCTGCGCGACGTCGAACGGCTCCAGCGCATCGTCGACGACCTGTTGGAGCTGGCCCGGCTCGACGCCGACGCGGCCGCCGGCGGCGCCGAGGTCGATCTGGCGGCGATGGTGCTGGAAGAGGTCGAACGGCGGGTAGCACCCGTGGAGATCGTGGTCGAGCCGGGAGAGGGGGCGCGGGTGCGCGGCGACCGGGTGCGGCTCGGGCGGGTTCTGACCAACCTGCTGGCCAACGCCGAACGGCACGCCCGCGAGCGCGTCCTGGTGGCGGTGCGCACCGAGGGCGGTGCCGCCGTCATGGAGGTGCACGACGACGGGGCGGGCATCCCCGAGGTCGAGCGCGAGCGGATCTTCGAGCGATTCGCGCGGCTCTCGGAGTCGCGCCGCCGGGACCCCGGCGGCTCGGGCCTGGGCCTGGCGATCTCGCGCGGGGTCGCCGAGGCGGGCGGCGGGACGCTCACCGCCGGTGCCAGCCCGGTGCTGGGCGGGGCGGTGCTGGTGATGCGCCTGCCGCTGGCCGGGAACGGGGCCGGGACCGGTGACGGCGGATGATGCACGGCACCGGAAGAAGCGAAGGAGGGGACGGGCGATGACCGAGCGCGATCCGGAGTGGGAGTCCGAGCGGTTCGGAGGCGACGACGAGCGCCTGCGCGGCGAGCGGCGCGAGGAGGAGCGCCTCGAGGCGGAGATGGGCGACGACGATCAGGAGGTCGACGTCGGCCTGTGGGAGCGCTACATCGAGGACCCTCCGGAGGGGGAGGTCGAACCGTCCGACACCGACGAGGAGGACCGGCCCGGCGGCCTCGGGATCTCGCAGGAGGTGGCCGAGGAGACCCGCAGGGGCGAGCGGGACGCACCGCTGAACGAGTACGAGGAAGGCGGACCGGACGGCCCCGAGGACGGGGCCATGGACGTCCGGCGGGAGGAGTGAGTCCCGCCGGGGGCGCTTCGCAGGCCGTCCGGGCCCTGTCAGGGCCTGCGGCCGACCGGCGTGCCGGGCACCGGTCCCGGTCCACCAGGGCGGTGTCCCGGCGCCGTCGCCCCCGGCCGGAGCGCACACGGCAGTCGAAGACCCCGGCACCGAGCTCTCCGGAAGTCGCGCGGGGGAGAGAGCCCGGCCGCCGGGCCCGGCCCAGGCGGGGAGCACGGGGCGGGGCCCGTGCCCGGGCGCCTGCCGGGCCACGGCCCGCTGATCGGCGCAACGCGCCGATCAGCCCGGCCTCGGCACAGGGCGGACACGGAGCATGGCACCGTTCTCCGTACCCACCGGACGTCCCGATCCCCCAGGAGACCGTCGATGGGGGCCGTGCATCCCGGTCGGCGGTCGCAGGCCCCCGGCGGCGCGGGCGGCGCGGCGTTCCAGGAGACGCTCGCCACCGGGCCGACCGGGGGCCGGGCGCACCCGTGCCGCGCCATGAGGTCTCCCGCCGTCAGCGTCCCGGCAGGGTGGGCGGCATGCCCTGCTCGCCGGCCCGCTCCTCTTCCGCACGGCCGTCGAGTTCGGCGTCATAGGGCGCGATCGGGCGCTCGTCCGCCTCCTCGTCCACGCCCGCATAGCGCAGGACCGCTGCCGTGGCCGCTTCCTCGTCCGCGGAGTCCAGGGACAGGATGGACGCGTAGTGGTTGGTCCCCGGCGCCTCGAACGCGTAGCTGTCCTCGGTCCAGCGGCCAGGGCGGTACCGCTCCGCGCTCCACGGGTCGTCCTCGCCGTAGACGAAGAGCATGTTCTCCGCCCGCGCGCGCACCCAGAAGTCGGTGCCCCAGGTGAGGCGGGGGTCGAACGGCCCCATCTCCACCTCGGCGGGCACGTGGTCGCGCGCGCTCAGGCCGGGGTAGCGCAGCAGGTGGTCGAGGTGGCGCGCCCGGGGGCGCGGGTCCCCCAGTTCGGTCCCGGCCTGGTAGTAGTACGGCGAGTACCGCTCCACCACCTCGTCGGTGAAGAAGGCGACGCCGTACGTCCGGTCCAGCCACGACCACAGTTCGGCGTCGGAGGCGTCGGGCGAGGGGATCGACGCGCAGCCCTCCTCGCTCCCGGACTGCCAGAACCCCCAGGCCAGGTCGCGCACGACGGCCTCCAGGGCCTTGTCGGCCGAGCCCATGATCCGCTCGAACGAGGCGTCGTTGCGCTCGGCCCAGTCCTCGTAGCGCTCGACCATGCTCTCGCGCCGCTCCAGGGTCTCCACCTGGACCTCCTCCAGCGCCCGCCGGCACTCGGCGGTGCCCACGCGTTCGAGCATCCGCTCGTAGGCCCGGTCGCCGGGCCGGTCGGCGTCGTTGGGGGCGACGTAGGCGACCACCCCGTCCATGTCCCCGGGGTGGAAGCGCTCGTAGAACACCGCGGTCATCCCGCCCTTGCTGCCGCCGGTGGCGATCCACTCGCTCGGGTAGAGGGGGTCCAGGGCGGTGAAGATCCGGTGCTGGTCGTCGGCGGCCTGCTCACTGGTCAGCGCCGACCAGTCCGCACCGGTGTCCGGGCGCGATTCGCCGAAGAAGCGGTATTCGAGCGACACCTGGTTGGCGTCGGCGATCCGGGCCGGCTCCGAGCGCGACGGCCGGGGGTCGGCGGGCAGTCCGTAACCGGAGGTGGAGAAGACGGTGGGGCGGTCGGTGCCGCGGTGCAGCACGGTCAGGCGCTGTTCGAAGGTGCCGGCGCCGGGGTCGCGGTGGTCGACGGGCTGGGTGTAGGCCAGCACGAAGAAGCGGTGCCCCTCGGCGGGCTTCTCCTCGATGAGCCGCATCCCGGGAACGGCCAGCAGCCGGTCGAGGATGTCCTCCCCGCTCCGGTCGGAGGCCGATGCGGCTGCGGGGTCGGCGGATGCGGCGGAGGCCGGTCCGGCCGTGGCGGGGGCGGGGGCGAGCAGGGAGCCGGCGAGCAGCGCAGCGGCGGCGGCCGCGGCGGCACCGAGGCGGGGGGACGGTCTGCGCAAGACGCACCTCGTGAGTGGAGTCCGGTGGCGGTCCGGTCGGCACGCGGTCGGCGCCCGACCGCAAGCAAACCTAGACAGACGGCACGAGCGGGGCAATGGGCCCCCGGCCCGCGGCCGGGCGCACGACCGTCGGATGCCGCCCTCGGGCCCTGTGCGGGGGGCGGCCCGGTGGAGCGCGTCGGCTCGAGGAGGGCGGTCTCCAGCGGCCACGGCCGCCGAAAGCCGCACCACTTCAGCGGACGCCGTCCGGGCGCGGGGTGCAACGGCCGTGCCGATTCGGCGGACGGAGAAGTGAACCCCATCGAGAGTGCTGGAATCACCACTTTGAATGCCTTCAGGTGGTGATTCCAGCACTCTCGATCTTCCGGCGCCATCGCGACGGCCGAGGAGAGTTCCACCGCTCCAGCGGACCCCGTCCCGCCTGGGGGATGGTGTCCTGCCGTGTGGTGGGACTTCGCCCGGTCGGTCTGAGCTGGAAGCGTATGGAACGCGGCGAGCCGTCGTGCGGCGGTCGAAGGGACCGGTCCTTCCACGGCCGTGCCCTTCCCCGAGGGGGCGGGCCGCCCGGCCCCTCGACCGGCTCACACCGGTCGGCCCGGCAGGAAGCGGACCGACGGCCTGGCCTCGGGGCCGCGCGGCTCCACCTCCGCGCGCACGCCGTACACCTCGGCGATGAGGTCCTCCGTGATCACCTCGGCGGGGGTGCCCGCGGCGACGGCCCGCCCGTCCTTCAGGACCAGGAGGCGGTCGCAGAACATCGCCGCCAGGTTCAGGTCGTGCAGGGCCACCACCGCGGTGACCTCCAGCCGGGCCACCAGGTCCAGCACGTCCAGCTGGTGGGCGATGTCGAGGTGGTTGGTCGGCTCGTCCAGCAGCAGCTCGTGCGGCCCCTGCGCCAGGGCCCGGGCGATCTGCGCGCGCTGGCGCTCCCCGCCCGACAGCGTGTGCCAGGCCTCCTCCGCCCGGTCGGCCAGGCCGACCCGCTCCAGCGCCCGCTCGACCGCGTCCTCGTCTGACCGGGACGGCGCCGACCACGCGCGCCGGTGCGGGATCCGCCCGAGCCCGGCGACCTCGGCCACGGTCAGGTCGGTCTCGGTCGCGGCGTTCTGCTCGACCACGGCGATGCGGCGGGCCGCCGTCCGGCGCCCCACCCGTGCCAGCGGCACCCCGTCCAGCTCCACCACGCCCGCGTCGGCGGGACGGAGCCCGGCCAGCAGGCGCAGCAGCGACGACTTTCCCGACCCGTTCGGCCCGAGCAGCCCGGTGGTGGTGCCGGGCGCGGGCGCGAGGCTCACCCCGTCGACCACCAGCCGGCCGCCGACCGACCAGGAGACCTCGTGTGCGAGCAGGCTCACCGGCGGCCTCCCGCGGACGCGCGGGCGGTGGGGCCGGCGGGGCGCGGGTGCGCATCGAGCGGACGCCGGCGCTTCGGCCCCGCCGAGCGCGACGGGCGGCCCCGGTAGAGGATGTACATGAACGCGGGAACTCCGATCAGCGAGGTCACCACCCCCACGGGAAGGTCCTGTGGGGCGAACACGTTGCGGGACAGCGCGTCGACCCAGACCAGGAAGACGGCACCGGCCAGCGCGCTCGCGGGAAGGACGTGCCGGTGGCCGGGGCCCGTCAGCGCCCGGACGGCGTGCGGCAGCACGAGCCCGACGAACCCGATCGCCCCGGCGCTGCTGACCAGGAACGCGGTGAGCAGCGCGGTGGCGAGCAGCAGCACCAGGCGGGTCCTGCCCACCGCCACGCCCAGGGCGGCCGCCGCGTCCTCGCCGAAGGCGAAGGCGTCCAGTTCCCGGGCGCGCGAGGCGAACACGGCCAGGGCGGCCACCAGGGCGGCGGCGCACGGCCACACGTCGTCCCAGCGCGCGCCGCTGAGCGACCCGAGCAGCCAGAACAGCACGCTCCGGGCCTGCTCGGCGTCGGCCGAGGAGTACACGATCAGCGAGGTGAGCGCGGAGAACAGCTGCATGACCGCCACCCCGGACAGCACCACCTTGGCGGTGGTGCCGCCGGAGAGCCTGCTGAGCAGCAGCACCAGCGCGAAGGAGACGCACGCGCCGGCGAACGCGCCGGTGGACAGGGAGAGCAGCCCGCCCCCGACGCCGAGGACCACCACCAGGACGGCGCCGGTCGAGGCCCCCGAGGACACGCCCAGCACGAACGGGTCGGCCAACGGGTTGCGCAGCAGGGACTGCAGCACCGCCCCGCAGACCGCGAGCCCGGCCCCGCACACCGCGGCGAGCAGCGCGCGGGGCAGGCGCAGCTCCCACACGATGCCCTCGCGCACCGCCGACAGCCCCGACTCGGGTCCGCCCGTCCGGGACCAGGCCACCGCCGCCACCTCGGGGACGGTGATCCCCGCCGGACCGAGGGCGGTGGCGGCGGCCACCGACAGGGCCAGGAGCACCAGGCCGGCGGCGGCCGCGGCCGCGCTCCGCCCCGCCGTCATGATGCCGACGACAGCGCGTCGGCGACCTGCTCGATGCCCTCGACCGTCCGGATCGAGGGGTTCATCGACGCGCCGCTCACCACGATGTAGCGCTCCTCGCGCACCGCCTCCATGTTCCGGGTGACCGGGTCGCTCTCCAAGAACTCGATCTTGGCCTCGGCGCTCTCGGCGGTCTGCGTCTCCCGGGTCAGGTCGCCCACCACGAGGTGGTCGGGGTCGCGGTCGGCGACGGTCTCCCAGTTGATCTGCGGCCACTCGTCGGAGGTGTCGTCGAAGGCGTTCTGCGCCCCCACGGCCCCGGTGATGATGCCCGGGGCGCCGCAGCACCCGGCCATGTAGGGGGCGTTGGAGTCGGAGAACCAGTACATGAGCGTGGTGTCGGAGGCGGTGTCGGCGTCGATCCCCTCGGTGGCGGTGTCGACGCGCTCCTGCAGGTCGGCGACGAGCTCCTCGCCGCGCTCCTCGACGCCGAACAGGTCCGCCAGCTCGCGGACCTCCCGGTAGACCGTCTCCATCTCCAGGGGCTCGTCGCGCGTGCCGTCGCCGCCGGTGCTGTTGTCCTTGCCGACGCAGTCGGCGGGGGAGAGGTAGGTGGGCACGCCCAGCTCCTCGAAGTCGTCCCGCTCGGCCACGCCGCCGGTGCCCATGGTCGAGGCGAACGAGGCGCCGACGAAGTCGGGCTCGGCGTCGAGGACGCGCTCGAAGGAGGGCATGTGCTCGGCGAGGCGGGGCACCTTCTCCTCCTCGTCCTCCAGCCCCTCCATGACCGGGTCGGTCCACTTGGCGGTGCCGGCCATGCGGTCGGCCAGCCCGAGGGAGAGCAGGATCTCGGTGGTGCCCTGGTCGAGGGCGACGGCGCTCTGCGGCGGGGCCGCCACCTCGACCTCCCGGCCGCAGTTCTCGATCGTCTTGGGGTAGCCGGCGGCCTCGGGGCCGGAGGCGTCGCCGCCTCCTTCGCCGCCTCCGGCGGAGGCGCATCCGGAGAGCAGGAGCGCCGCCGCGGCCAGGGCGCCGACGGCGGGGGCCGGGCGGGGGCGGCGGGCGGGACGGGGGACGGGGCTGCCGTGGGCAGCCGGGGCAGGAGTCGCCACGGAGGCCTTTCCTTACGCGGGGCCCGTGCGCGGGGCCGGCGGACACGTTCTCCCGAAGGCCGCGGGGCGGCCTGCCGGGGTCGGCCAGGTCTTCGGACTCGGGTTCGCACGGCCGGGGCGCCTTCCCGGACCGCGTTCGCGGTCCAGTGGCGTCGTGCCCCGGCCGTCCCCCTCACCGCTGCGCGCCAGTTCCGGATTCGCACCGGATTCCCTGTACGCCCTGATGGGGCGGCCGACGGCTGGAAACCGTAGCAGTCGGGGCCCTCGCGGGCGGAGGGCAGGGGCGCCTCCGGGAGGCGGCCGTCGGTGCACTCGTGCGCAAGTTTTTGCAGGACCCGGCCGTGGCCGGTGTGTCCGCGGAGGTGAAGGTGGTGTGAGGCCGTTCACATCGCCGGTCATTGCTGCTATGTTTCGGCACGTACTGAAAATTCTTGCAGTTATAGCAAGATCTTTACGTAGCGGTCGTTCCGCGCCGGTGCGGCACGGCCGCCCATCCCCCCGCACCCCCGCACACGAGGAGAGCGCGATGCCCCTCATCCTCCGAAGAACCCTCACCCTGGCCGCGGTGCTGCTGCTCGGCGCGGCCCTGCCGGCCGCGGCCCCCTGGCAGCCCGCGTCCGGGGCGCCCGCCGCCGCGGCCGCGTCCCCGGCCGCCGCCCCCGACGACGGCGGCGCCGTCGTCCACCTCTTCCAATGGCGCTGGGAGTCGGTCGCCCAGGAGTGCGAGGACGTCCTGGGCCCCAACGGCTACGCCGCCGTCCAGGTCTCCCCGCCCCAGGAGCACGTCGTGCTGGAAGAGGAGGGCTACCCCTGGTGGCAGGACTACCAGCCGGTCAGCTACCGCCTGGACGACACCCGCCGGGGCACCGCCGCAGACTTCCAGGACATGGTCGACCGCTGCCGCGACTCCGGCGTCCGGATCTACGTCGACGCGATCGTCAACCACATGACCGGCACCGGGTCGGTCGGGTCGGGCCCGGGCAGCGCGGGCGGCGCGTACGAGAAGTACTCCTACCCCGACCTGTTCGGCGACGGCGCCCACGGCTACACCGAGCAGGACTTCAACACCGCCGAGTGCGGCCGCGACATCGAGGACTGGAGCGACCCCTGGGAGGTGCGCACCTGCGAGCTGCTCGGGCTGAGCGACCTGGCGACCGGCGACGCCTACGTGCGCGAGCGCCTCGGCGACTACCTCGCCTCGCTCGTCGACATGGGCGTGGCCGGGTTCCGCATCGACGCGGCCAAGCACATGCCGCCCGAGGACCTGCAGGCCGTCGTGGACATGCTCCCCGGCACCGTTCCCGGGTGGAACGAGGCGCCCTATGTCTTCCAGGAGGTGATCGCCGACGCGGCGATCGGCGAGGACGAGTACACCGGGATCGGCGACGTGACCGAGTTCGAGTACCAGCGCCGGATCGGCCACGACTTCGCCGACGGGAACCTCCAGGGAGCCAAGGACCTGGAGGAGGGCAACCTGGCCTCGGACAGCGCGGTCTCCTTCGTCGTCAACCACGACACCCAGCGCTCCGAGCCCACCCTGACGCACGGGACCGACCGGGACCGCTACGACCTGGCCCAGGCCTTCCTCCTGGCGCACGGCTACGGCACGCCCAAGGTGATGTCCAGCTACGCGTTCACCTCCACCGAACAGGGCCCGCCCATGGCGGCCGACGGGACCACCGAGGCCGCCGACTGCTCGGAGGAGCGCTGGGTGTGCGAGCACCGCGCGCTCAACGGGATGCCGACCTTCGCGAGCGCGACGGCCGGCGAGGAGGTGTCCTGGGTCGACGACGGCTCACAGCAGGGGCGGGTGGCCCTGGAGCGCGGCGGCGCGGGCTTCGCGGCCTTCAACGCCACCGGTTCGGAGTGGAGCGTCGGGTTCGCCACAGCGCTGCCCGACGGGACCTACTGCGATGTCGCGTCCGGGACCTTCGCCGACGGCGCCTGCGACGGAGCCGCCGTGGAGGTGGCCGGCGGCCGTGTCGAGGTGTCCGTCCCGCCGGAGGGGGCCGTGGCCCTGCACACCGGTGCGGTGGTGGAGTGCGCCGACCCCGGCGGCTGCGACTCGGGCGGGGACCCCGGGGACCCCGGCGCGTGCACGGAGGTCGAGGCCGTCTTCGGCCCGACCGTGGAGACCTTCTACGGCCAAGGGGTGTACGTCGCCGGGTCCGTCGAGGAGCTGGGCGGCTGGGACACCGGCCGGGCGCTGGAGCTGTCGACCGACGAGGGGGCCTACCCCGAGTGGAGCGGCTCGGTCGGGCTGCCGCCGGGGGCGGAGTTCGAGTACAAGTACATCAAGAAGGACCCGGACGGCACGGTGGCCTGGGAGTCGGGCGGCAACCGCACGGCGGTGGCCTCCGGTGACGGGTGCGCCGTGGAATTCGGAGGCGAATGGCGCGACTGACCCCGCATCGCCGCCGAGCGGCGCGCCTTGAGCGATGAGCCCGGCCCCGGTCACCCGGGGCCGGGCTCTAATACTGCAACGACAGGTCGGTCGAGGAGCCCGCGGACGTCCAGGATCTATCAGGGTATCCGCCGACACCGACACCGGCAACGGCAACGGACGCGAACGGACGCTGTCCGACGGGACGGCTGGTGCCCCGCTCACGGGCCGC
>NZ_ANAD01000216.1 GCF_000341245.1 Nocardiopsis halophila DSM 44494 | reverse complement strand
CAGGGCCGACTTCCCCGAGATCAACAACGGAAGGAAGCCAGGCCACCCGCCGCCGGGCAGACGGGCCTGGGGACGTGTCCGTCCCTGTCGCGTGGTCGGCGTCCGCCGGGTCCTCGACCGACCTGTCGTTGCAGTACTAAGCGTCCGTCGTGGGCTGCGCGAAGGGCTTCAGGAGGGGGCCGACGGCCGCGTCGTCTCAGGCTTGTCCGCCGGGCCGGTCGGGCAGGCCCAGGCGCAGGTGTTCGACGTGGTTCAAGGCCTGGTCGATGAGCTGGGCGACGTGGTGGTCGTAGAGCGAGTAGACCACCGAGCGGCCCCGGCGCTCGCCGGCGACCAGGCCCAGGTTGCGCAGCAGCCGCAGCTGGTGCGAGCAGGCCGACTGCGTCATGCCCACCGCGTCGGCCAGCTCGGTGGCGGGCAGGGGCCCCTCGCGCAGGCGGGACAGGATCAGCAGGCGGGAGGGGGTGGCCAGGGCCTGCAGGGTGGACGCCACCTTCTCGGCGGTGGCCGCGTCGAGCGCGGGCGCGGCCGCAGGGGAAGGGGAAGCGAGTTCGTGGCCCATGGAACCATCCTACTTTCGTGAACTAATGAAGACTTGTTCATGTGTTCCTGTATAGTGGCGCCCCGACCGGCCGCGGCTCCGCCCCGGTCCGTCCCGCCCTGCCCCGAACCACCGCGCGAGGACCGACGATGCCCTCACCCACCGCGAACCCGTCCGCCCCCGCCGCCGCGCCCGCACCGGCGGCCCAGCTCGCCGCCGCGCCGCGGCGCCACCGCACCCGCCTGCTGGAGCTGCCCGAGGTGCGCTGGGCCGCGGCCGCGCTCGCCGTGTTCCTCCTCGCCCTCCCGCTCGACCTGCTCGGTGCCCCGCCCCTGGCCACGGGCCTGCTCTACGGCGCGGTCTACGCCCTGGGCGGCTGGGAGCCCGCGCTGTCCGGCCTCAAGGCGCTCAAGGGGCGCACCCTCGACGTCGACCTGCTGATGGTGGTCGCCGCGCTCGGCGCGGCCGCCGTGGGCCAGCCCGGGGACGGCGCCCTGCTCATCGTCATCTTCGCCGTCTCCGGTGCCCTGGAGGCGGTGGCGACCGCCCGCACCGAGGACTCCGTGCGCGGCCTGCTCGACCTCGCCCCCGCCACCGCGACCCGGCTGGGACCCGGCGGACGGGAGGAGGCCGTCGCAGCCGAGGACCTGGCGGTGGGCGACACCGTTCTGGTGCGCCCCGGCGAGGCGGTCGGGGCCGACGGCCGCGTCGTCGACGGGCGCAGCGAGGTCGACCAGGCCACCATCACCGGGGAGGCGCTGCCCGCCGACAAGGCCCCCGGGGACGAGGTCTACGCCGGAACCCTCAACGGGTCCGGGGCGCTGACCGTGCGCGTGCGACGCGAGGCCGGGGACGCCGTGGTCGCCCGCATCGCCGCGATGGTCGAGGAGGCCTCCCGGACGACCTCGCCCACCCAGCGCTTCATCGAGCGCATCGAGCAGCGCTACAGCATCGGCATGGTCGCGGCCACCATCGCCGTCTTCGCCGTCCCGCTGGCGTTCGGATCCGATCCGGCCTCGGCGCTCATGCGCGCGATGACCTTCATGATCGTCGCCTCGCCCTGCGCCGTGGTGCTGTCCACGATGCCGCCCCTGCTGGCGGCCATCGCCAACGCCGGCCGCCACGGCGTGCTGGTCAAGTCGGCGGAGGCGCTGGAGCGCCTGGCCGCCGCCGACACCGTCGCCCTGGACAAGACGGGCACCCTCACCGAGGGGGCGCCGCGGGTGGCGGACGTGCGCCCGCTGGACGGCGGCGACCGGGCGTCCCTGCTCGCCCTGGCCGCGGCGGCGGAGCGCCCCAGCGAGCATCCCATCGCCCGTGCCGTGGTCGAGGCCGCGCACGAGGAGGGCGTGGAGGCCGCCTCCGCGCGCAACTTCACCTCGGCCCCCGGGGAGGGCGTGCGCGCCGAGGTCGACGGCGCGGCGGTGGCCGTGGGCAGCCCCGCCCGGCTCCTCGCGCAGGACGGGTCCGGCCCCGTCGCCGCCGCCCGCGAGGAGGCCCGCGCCCTGGAGGAACAGGGGCGCACCGCGGTGGTCGTGCTCCGCGACGGGCTCCCGGTCGGCGTGCTCGGTGTGGCCGACCGCGTGCGCGAGGGCGCGGCGGAGGCGGTCGCGGCCCTGGCCGCCCGGACGGGGCGGACGCCGCTGCTGCTCACCGGGGACGCCCCGGCGGCGGCGCGGCGGGCGGCCGAAGAGGCCGGCGTCACCGAGGTCGCCGCCGGACTGCTGCCCGAGGACAAGGCGGACCGGGTGCGCGCCCTTCAGGACGGCGGGGCCCACGTGATGATGGTCGGCGACGGGGTGAACGACGGCCCCGCCCTGGCCGCGGCCCACACCGGCGTGGCGATGGGCCGGTCGGGATCGGACCTGTCCCGCCGCACCGCCGACGCCGTCGTGGTCCGCGACGAGCTGGGCGCGGTGGCCGCCGCGGTGTCCCTGGCGCGGCGGGCCCGCCGCCTCGTGGTGCAGAACCTGGTGCTCGCCGGGGTGTTCATCGGAGCGCTGGTGGCCTGGGACCTGTTCGGCCACCTGCCGATGCCGCTGGCGGTGGCGGGCCACGAGGGCTCCACCGTCATCGTCGCCCTGAACGGCCTGCGCCTGCTCGGAGAGGGCGCCTGGCAGAGGGCCGCGGCCGAACGCGGCCATTGAGTCTGTCGGAAGTTGTGTGCAGGGGAAGGACCCCGGCCGCTGGGCCCGGGCCAGGCAGAGAGCACTGGGCCGGGCCCGCCTCAGGGCGCCTGCCGGGGCCACGGCCTGCTGATCGGCGCGAACCGTG
Organism: Nocardiopsis halophila DSM 44494; assembly: GCF_000341245.1. Classification (GTDB taxonomy): domain Bacteria; phylum Actinomycetota; class Actinomycetes; order Streptosporangiales; family Streptosporangiaceae; genus Nocardiopsis_A; species Nocardiopsis_A halophila. The sequence goes on along the minus strand of NZ_ANAD01000216.1, from coordinate 18,063 downwards.
GCATCCGTCCCTCCGCGCCCGGCCGAACTTCTGAAAACCCGGGTAGATGCGGCGTCCCGGGACGCCGTTCGCTACGGACCTGATCCGGGTGACCCCTGCGCCCGTGCCGGCCGGACGTCCTGATTCCCGGGACGCCGATTCCCGGGACGCCGATTCCCGGGACACGGGCGGCCGGAGGGGCGAAGGTCGGCCCCTCGGGGTAGGGCACGCGCTAGCGTTGCCGCCTGAGACAGGGAGGGATCACGTGAGCGAGAACCCCGAGGGGCCGAAGGGCGACGGCTCCGACGGAGACCAGGAAACCGGCGGCGCTCCGGCCGAGGAGCCCTCCGGCCCCGGCGCGCCCCGGAGCACCTCCGCCGGTGCGGTGGCCACCCTCGGCACGCGCCGCGAGGCCAAGGCGCCCAACTTCTTCGTGCTCGGCTTCACCGGGGCCCTGGGGGTGCTCACGGCCTGGATCCTGGTGCAGGCGCTCGTCGAGATCCGCGGGGTGTTCATCAACATCCTCGTGGCGCTCTTCCTCGCGGTCGGGCTCAACCCCATCATCGAGTTCCTGCGCCGGCGCGGGCTGCCGCGCTGGGCGGCGATCCTCACCGTGTGCGCCGCCCTGGTGCTGTTCACCACCGTGTTCGTGTGGACCCTGGTGCCCCCGCTCACCCGGCAGATCACCGAGTTCGCCGAGAACGTGCCGGACTACCTGGGCCGGCTCCAGCAGAACCCGGTGATGTCGGACCTGGACGAGCGCTTCGGCCTGCTCGACCAGGCCCAGTCCCTGCTGACCAGCGCCGACTTCGGGCAGCAGGTCTTCGGCGGCGTGTTCGGCATCGGCCAGGCCGTGCTGAACTCGCTGGTGGCCACCTTCACCGTGCTCATCCTCACGCTGTTCTTCATGGCCTCGCTGCCCGGCATCACCGAGACCGGCTACCGGCTGGTGCCGCGCTCGCGCCGCAGCGGCGTGCGCGAGCTCGGCGACGAGATCGTGCGGCGGGTGGGCGACTTCATCGGAGGCCAGCTGCTCATCTCCGCGATCGGCGGCGTGGTCGCCTTCCTCTTCCTCACCGGCATCGGCTTCGGCTACGCGCTCACCCTCGCCCTGGTGGTGGCGGTCACCGCGCTGATCCCCCTGGTGGGAACCACCATCGGCGCCCTGGCCGCGACCCTGGCCGTGGGCATCGGCGACCTGTTCCTGGGCGCGGTCACCCTGGTGTTCTTCCTGACCTACCAGCAGATCGAGAGCTATGTCATCGCGCCGCGGGTCATGAAGCGCTCGGTCGACGTCGCCCCCACCGTCACCATCACCTCGGCCCTCATCGGCGGCGCGATGCTCGGCCTGGTGGGCGCCCTGATCGCGGTCCCGGCCGCCGCGGCGGTCACGCTCATCCTGCAGCGGGTCGTCTTCCCCCGCCTCGACTCCCGCTGATCCCGCAGACGCCGCCTGGGCCCCGGAGGGGGCGCGCCCCGGGGCGGCGCGTGCCGGCCGTGCCGTTCCGGGAACCACCGTGACCTGGGCCGCAACGACCCGGCCCACCAGGTCCGTTATCGGAATGTGACCAGACGCGCATTTTGACCGGGCTCTCACCGAAAAGGCGGCGCGTGCGGCCGGATCCCGGTCGGCGCACCCTGGCCGCTTTAACCTTCACCACCCCCGGTGCACCCCTCTTGACCTCGCCTTTTCCTTCGCGCGGGGTTACTGTTGCCGGTGTTCGGCCCGTGAGGCGGGTGCGGCCCTGACGCCGCCGCCCCGCGACCACGACGCCGCCGGACCCCGGCGCCCCCGATGCGCCGGGACCGAGGCCCCCGGCCCGAGCGGGTGGGGGAGGTCCCACGGCCAGCGTGCCGCCTCCCTTCCGGCGCCCCATCCCCGCGCCCCACAGCCCGCCCTCCGATGCCACCCGCGCCGCAGGTGCGCCCTGCGCCGTGCCCCGGATCCACCGCGCCCTTGAACCGCCGCGCTCCGATCCGCCGTGGAGCCCCCGGCCTCGCCCGCCAACAGCACCGGCCCAGCATCGTGAGCACCTGTATATGAGCACTGAGAACGCGGTCCAGTACGGCAACGTCAAAGCGTCCTACTTCTGGGACGACGGCTCCGGCATCAACGGCGACACCGGCGCCCCCGCCTCCGGCGAGCCCATGCAGAAGGGCCTCGCGGCCAGCCCCAGCTGGCCCCTGGGCACCGAGGGCTACGTCGTCCACGACGGCAAGAAGGCCGAGTTCTTCATCGGCGACCGCGGCCCCGGCGACCCGGCAGAGGGGTGCAACGTCCTGCTCGACCTGGACGGCAAGACCTTCGCCGAGCTGACCGGAGAGTCCTGGAACGACTCCGGCTACACCGTCTCCGGCGGCAACGGCCACATCGACGTCGAGTACGTCATCACCAAGTGGGGCGACGGCCACGGCACCGAGGGCGCCCCCCGCCCCATGGGCTCCGGCGAGGAGTGCACCGACGCGGTGTCCCCGGTCCCCGAGGACCTGGCGGGCGGCGACGAGGAGAAGGGTGCCCAGGGCTCCGACGGGTCCGAGGGCTCCGAGCAGGGCACCGGGGCCTCCGAGGACGGCGACGGCGGCCAGGGCGGCTCCGGCGCCACCCATGCCTCCACCGCCGCCAACGACATGTCGGCCGTCAACCTCGCCGCCGCCGACGCGCCCCTGGCCGCGGGCGCGCTGGCCCTGGCGCTGGTCCCGGCTCTGGTCATCGCCCTCATGTTCGCCCGCCGGGACCTGGTCCTGGCCTGGGTCGGCGCCGACCGCGCCGCCGCCTGGGGCGAGAGGGCCGCCGCCCTGCGCGACCGCGGCGCCGAACTGGGCGCCTCGCTGGCCGGGCGCGCCCGCACGGCCGCCGCGGACGCGGCCGCCGCCGTCCGTGAGCGGCGCGACCGGGGCAGGTGACCGGACGCCACCGGGCCCTGCCCCCGCCGCGCGACGGGCGCGGGCGCCGCATCGAGCGGCGGTCCGCGCCCGTCGTGGTCTCCGCCCCCGGGAGAGGCCCCGGTCAGCCCTTCCCGTCCTCCCGCCTGCGGGCCCGAACGTGGTCCCGCAGGACCAGCGCGTGGGTGTGCTCGGTGTCCTTGGCCGCGTACAGCAGCGTCACCGGACCCTCGTCGAGCGCGCGGAGGATCGGGTCGACCGCGTCGGGGCGCTCCTCCAGCTCGCGCTCGTAGCGCGCGGAGAACTCCCGCCAGCGGTCCGGGTCGTGGCCGAACCACGTCCGCAGCCCCGGGCTCGGCGCCGCGTCCTTGAGCCACCCGTCGAGGTGCAGCGCCTCCTTGCGCACGCCCCGCGGCCACAGGCGGTCGACCAGGAACACCCGCCCCTCGGCGGGGGCGCCGTCGCCCTCGGCGTCGTACACGCGCATCAGCCGGATGTCGTCGCCCATGCCCCGACCCTGCCAGACCCGCGCCGGCGGCTCACGCCACCGCACCGGCGCGGGGTCAGCACGCGGCCGCGCCGCCGGTGTAGCGGCGGTGGTACTCCTCGCAGATCGACCGCAGGGCGCGGCCGACCCGGGCGGAGGCCTCGTGGTCGAGGTCGGCCAGCGGCACCCGCACCGACCACTCGGGGCCGTCGGAGCCGTCCCCGTTCAGCACGGCCACCCCCTCCTCCTCGGCCAGGCGCAGAACCGGGTCCGCCGGCGCGTACTCGGCCTGCAGCCAGCGGGCGAAGTCCTCGCCCCACGTCCGGCCGGCCCAGTGCAGCAGGTCGAGTTCGACGCAGTCCCCGGCGCGCAGCGGATCCCGGGGGAGCTCCACCCCCAGCCCCTCGGAGAGCGCGGCCAGCCGCCGGGTGAGGACCTCCTTGGCGGGGCGGCGGTACCCGGACGCGTCGGAGGCCGTGTCGAAGAGCGCGAACAGCGCCATCTGCACCTGCTGGGGCGTGGAGGGCCCCGCGGTGTGGTCGAGGGCGACCGAGCGGCCGTCGGCGGCCATGCGGTCGATGAACTTCAGGCCGGGCACGTCGGACGTGATCGGGGAGTAGCGCTCCTCCAGCGCCCGTGCGTCCTGCGGGCCCAGCCGCGCGATCTGCTCGTCGACGGTGTTGTCCGGGTTCAGCGCGATGACGCCGGTGCACCGGCCGGCGGCGCCGAAGTACATGGGGAAGGAGTGGACGCCGATGGTGTTGCGCGGTGCCGCCTCCATCAGCGAGGTGGAGCCCTCGGCGGAGGCGCCGTACACGTCGTCGGTGACGATGACCAGGTCGCGGTTGTGGTTGTCCACGATGCCCGCGATCCGCTCCAGCGCCCGGTCCGACAGCCGCACCGACGGCGGGTCGGACGGGTTCACCAGGCACAGCAGCCGGATGGAGGGGTCGGCCAGCTTGTCGATCCCGGAGTCGTCGTAGGCCCAGGTGCGGAAGCCGTTCTCGATCCCGCGCGAGGCGCTGACCTCGGTCACCTCGAACGGGTACCGCTCCAGGCGCGGGATCTGCCGAGAGGGCGTGACGACCGGGGCCATCAGCGCGATCCGGTCGCCGCGCCGCAGGAGGCGGTTGGCCTGGAGCGAGTCGAGGACGGAGCACACGGCCGCCGTCCCGCCCTCGGCGGCGACGAGGTCGCAGCCCTCCCGCGGGGACCTGCCGCCCATGGTGCGCTCCAGGTAGGCGCGCACGGACCGCTCGCAGAAGGGCGGCATGCGGTCGGGGACCGGGTGCTCATCGCCGATGACCCCGCCGACCAGCTCGTGGACGACGGCGTCCGCGTGCGGCTCGGGCACGGTCCGCATGATCCGCCGGAGCAGGTCCGCCCCGGGCTCCCCGGTGTTCTCGTCGAGGAAGAGGCCGAACCGCTCGGCGATGCCCTCCTCCCGGGGCCCGCCCCCGAGGGCGGCCCCCTCGTTCCAGGCCTTCCGGACCTCGCCGACGGCGAACCGGCCGAGGAGGAAGAAGGCCTCGCGTGCAGGCAGCGCGGTCCGGTCGGGGGTGCCGCGCCCGGCGTCGGGCATCTCCGCGGCCCGGCGGCGGGCGTGCCGGGCCGTGCGGTCGTGTTCGCCCGCGCGCTGGATCAGGCGGTTCTTCAATTCGAGCGGGCTGAGCGACTCCGGGTTCCGCTGCTGGGCCCGTGTCTCCTCGAGTTCGGTCATCGCGCGTCCCTCCCGGTCGCGGTTCGGGCTCGACGAGAGCCCCCGGCCGACAGATGGCTACCCGGAGTCGGTTAGATGTAGCGCAAAGTGAGAGTGTCCGGATGGCAGCCGCGGGTCCGGGCCGGTGGCGGTCAGGGCGACCGTACGGGATGCGGGCCGCCCTCCGGGTGGGGCGGGAGGGCGGCCCGGCGCGGTCGGTCAGCCGCCGTAGGTGACGCCGTGGGTCTTGCAGGCGTCGTACTCGCCGGTGAGGGTCAGCACGTCGGCGAAGCCCTCCCAGTTCCAGGGCAGGCCGGTGCAGTTGAGGACGTCGCCGTTGACGCCGGAGTAGCTGTCGCCGGCGACGGCGGCCGGGGCGGTGGCGGCGAGGGCGCCGGCGGCGATGGCCGCGACGGCGAAGGCCTTCTTCATGGTGTTCCTCAATGTCGTGTGGGTCGTCGGTGTCGTCGGTCGGTGCCGGCGCGCGGACGCGCCGGAGGGGCGGGGCTCAGCCGCCGTGCGTGATGCCGAGCTTCTGGCAGGCGTTGTAGTCCCCGGTGACGGTCAGGATGTCGACCGGCCCCTCCCAGTTCCACGGCGCGACGGCGCACGGGGCGACGTCGCCGTTGATCAGCGCGTAGCTGTCGCCGGCCGAGGCGGCGGGGGCGGCGGCCAGGGCCGCGCCCGCGGCGGCCGCGGTCAGGGCGGCGACGGCGAGGCTCTTCTTCATGGTGGATCTCCTTTTCGGCATCGGGTGGTCGGAGGGCGGGTTTCGGTCAGCCCGGCCCGTCTCACGACAACCACAAAGAGTAGTTGTTTAACTCCACAGAGTGAAGACCTCGGCGGGTTGTTTCCCCGGCGTGTCCGGTGGGGCGGTGGTGGGGGAGCGGGACGGGGAAGGCGGGATTCGGTCCTGCGTGATGAAGTGGACGTGGCGTCGAAAACCCTCCGCTTCTGCGGAACCGGGTGTGGTGCGGCCCCGGCGTCGCTACTGTTTGCGCACGAATGGCGACGTATCGAGACCGGGGAGGGTTCGCCGTGCCCGATTCCGCAGCGGCGCCGCGTGCCGCGGCCGCCGTCCTGGCCATGGCCTGTGCCGCCGCGACCGGCGCGCCGGCCTACGCGGCGCCGGAGGGCGCCGCCCCGGCGCCCTCCGGCGGAGTCCGGGTCGGAATCGGCGTCTGCGTGACGATCAACGCCCCCGGCTACTGCGAGAGGCCCCCTTCGGAGCCGCCGCCGGAGGAGTCTCCGCCCGGGTACGACCCGCCCGAACCGCCCCCCGACCCGGCCCCGGAGCCCGACCCCCCGCCGGAGAGGACCGCCCCGCCCCGGCCCGACCCGGCGGAGCCGACGGCGCCCGCTCCCGCGGAACCTCCGGCGGAGCCTCCGGCCGAGGCGCGGGCCGAGGACCCGGAGCCCGCGCCGCCGCCCGAGCCCCCGGCCCCGCCCGAGGAACCCGCGGAGCCCGAAGAGGGCGAGGAGCCTGAGGAGGCGGACGAGCCCGAGCCGGAGGAGAGCGGGGAGGCCGTCCCCGTCCTGCCGGTCGCCCAGGAGCCGCAGGAGTCGTCCGGCGCCTTCACGCCCGCGCGGCTCGTGGTCCTGCTCGCCCTGGTCACCGCGATCGCGGTCGCCGGCGGCGCGCGCTCCCGCGGCGCCCGGTGAGCGCCCGTCCCCGAGGGCCGGCCCCGGGGCCGTGACGGTGCACTGCAGAGACGATCCGGCCGTCCCGGAGGACGGCCGGATCGTCGGTTCCGGGCGCGGCTACGCCGGCGGGGGCAGCGCGTCGATGCGGTCGAACTCGGCCACCGCCTCGTCGAACGGGTCGCTGCCGGCTTCCAGCAGGCCGCGGTAGGGGTTGTCCAGGGTGAGCAGGACGACCACCGAGACCAGCACGGTCAGTGCGGTGACCCCGCCCCACAGGATGCGGGTGCGCGACCCCCGCACCCCCATGGCCAGCGGCAGCACCACCACGGCCAGTCCGGCCAGCGCCGTGGTCACGGTCAGCCCCAGCGGCACGCTCTCGCCCGCCGAGTCCGCGCGCATCATGCGCTGGTGCATCAGCGTGCTGGTCTTCTCCAGGGCGGCGATCCGGTCCGCCTCCGACATCCCGTTGCCGACCGCGGCCTCCTCCACGGCGGCGCGCAGACCGGTCATGGCGGTGGCGCCCTCGGGGCTCAGCTCGCCCTCCCGGCGCATCCGGGGCCAGTCCTGTTCGGTGACGGCCGCCACGTAGTCGCGCGCGGCCGAGCGCACCCGCTCGGCGTCCTCGGGGGAGTAGGCCTGGGTGCCCCAGTAGACGTCGATGACCGTGGAGGCCTCGTCGGAGGCGTCGGCGCCGGCCTGCTGGTAGTGGTCCCAGCCGATCACCAGCCCCATGGCCAGCGCGATCAGGTACACGGCGAGCAGGAAGGGGTTGATGAAGGTGCCCACGGGGCCCTCGCAGTCCTCCCGGGTGACCGTGAAAGCGCGCACCAGCGGAACACCGAGCGCGGCCAGCAGGAGGAGGGCGATGGACCACATGAGGGGGGTGATGTCCATGGGGCCCACGCTAGTGGAACAAGTACGGAGGGTCGCCGACAATGACGGATTGTCGCGAATGCGCCGCTCGGGCGGTGGGTGCGGGTTCGTGGCGGGTGGTCCGGGTCGGAGTGAAGTATCCGACCGAAATCAGTCAGGTAAGGCTAGCCTTACATCATTTCCGCAGGTCGGGGCGGGTGTCGGTGCGGCGGCGGCGTGTGCGGGGCGTGCGCGCCCGATTCGGGTGGGTTGACACCGTGTGTGCACCCGCTTCAGACTTACGGGCGGTCGCTTAGGTAAGCATTGCCTTAGTTAGGGGTGCTTGCCCTTATTCATGTCAAGGGGGAGGCCGTGTCCCACACGGGCATCGAGGGGACGGTGGCCCTGGTCACCGGAGCCGCGCAGGGCATCGGCAGGGCCGTGGCCCGCGCGCTCGCCGACGCCGGGGCGAGCGTCGCCGCGCTCGACCTGGCCGAGGAGCCGCTCGGGGCGGCCGCCGCCGAGATCGCCTCGGCCGGCGGCACCGCCCGCGCCTTCCCCTGCGACGTGCGCGACCCCGCCGCGGTGGAGGAGGCCTTCGAGGCCGCCGAACGCTCCCTGGGGCCGGTGCGGCACGCCGTCAGCGTCGCCGGCGTGCTGCGCACCGGCCCCGGGGCCGCCACCACCGACGCCGACTGGGCCGAGCTCATCGCCGTCAACGCCACCGGCGCCTTCCACGTGCTGCGCGCCGCCGCCCGCCGGATGTCCGCGCGCGGCGCGGGCACCATCACCACGGTCGGCTCCAACGCCGCCGACACCCCGCGCGCCGACCTGGCCGCCTACGGCGCCTCCAAGGCCGCGGCCGCATCCTTCACCCGCGCCCTGGGCGTCGAACTGGCCCCGCTGGGCGTGCGCTGCAACGTCGTCTCGCCCGGCTCCACCGACACCCCCATGCAGCGCGGCATGNCGCGCCCGCCGTCATCGCCGGGGCCCCCGACAGGTTCCGCACCGGCATCCCGCTGGGCCGGCTGGCCGACCCCGCCGACATCGCCGCCGCGGTGCGCTTCCTGGCCTCCGACGAGGCCCGCCACATCACCCTGCACGACCTGCGCGTGGACGGCGGCGCCACCCCCCGCTCCTGACCCGCCCCGCGCCCTCCCGCCGCCTTCTCCCGCCGCCTTTCGAGAAAGGTCCCACGGTGCCCGACGCGCCCACCGCCCCGACCGCCGCCCGCCCCAGCGACCTGCTCAGCGCCTACGCCCCCGGAATGGGCCTGATCGCCACCCCCGAGCGCACCCTGCTGGGCGAGGGCGCCCTGGACACCGCCGACGACCCCGCCCGCGTCCCGGCCATGCTCGAACGGGTGCGCGCGGCCGGGTGGGCGCCCGCCCCGGTCGCGATGGGGGCGATCCCCTTCGCCCCCGGCGCCCCCGCCCGCCTGGTGGTGCCCGCCGCCCTGCACACCGCCGGACCGGCCGCCGCCGAGACCGCCCCCGCCGAGGGCGAGCGCCGCCCGCTGCCCGGGCCGTGGCAGGCCGAGGCGGTCCCCGAGCCCGAGACCCACCGCAAGGCCGTCGCCGAGGTGCTGGAGGCGCTGGGCGACGCGGCGCAGGGGCGCCTGGACAAGGTCGTCCTGGCCCGGTGCCTGCGCATGCGCGGGCCCGGCCCGGTCGACGCCGCGCAGGTGCTGCGCAACCTGGCCTGGCGCGACCCCTCCGGCTTCACCTTCGCCGTCGGCCTGCCCCCGGCCGGGGCCCCCGGCCCGCGCACCTTCGTGGGGGCCAGCCCCGAGCTGCTGGTGTCCAAGCACGGGCGGACCGTGGTCTCCAACCCGCTGGCCGGCTCGCGGCCCCGCAGCGCCGACGCCACCAAGGACCAGCGCAACGCCGTGGAGCTGCTCGCCTCGGCCAAGGACCGCCGCGAGCACGCCCTGGTCGTGGAGGCCGTCGCCGACGGGCTGCGGCCCTTCTGCTCCGAGCTGGACGTGCCCGCCGAACCGGAGCTGGTGCGCACCGCCACCATGTGGCACCTGTCCACCCGCGTCGCCGGAACGCTCGCCGATGCGCGCACCCCCTCCGTCGAGCTGGCCATGGCGCTGCACCCCACCCCGGCGGTGTGCGGTACCCCCACCGACGCCGCGCGCGCGGCCATCGCCGGGGTCGAGCCCTTCGACCGCGGCTTCTACACCGGCACCGTCGGCTACACCGACGCCGAGGGCGACGGCGAGTGGGCGGTGGCCATCCGCTGCGCCGACATCGCCGGGGACACCCTCGACCTGTTCGCCGGCGGCGGCATCGTCGAGGGCTCCGACCCCGCCGAAGAGCTCGCCGAGACCTCCGCCAAGCTGCGCACCCTCCTGCTCGCCCTGGGCGTCAACCAGCGGCTCTGACCGCACCGGACTCCCGCCGCCCGGCCCCGCCGCCCCCCGCCGCCGCCCTGTCCACCGACGAGGAAGTGAAGCCCCCACCCATGCGCCACGGATGCACCCCCTGGCCCGAGGAGTTCGCCGACCGCTACCGCGCGGCCGGGTACTGGACGGGCCGGACCCTCGGCGGGCTCCTGCGGGACGGCGCCGACCGCTTCGCCGACCGCACCGCGGTCGTCTCCGGCGACCGGCGCTGGACCTACGCCGAACTGGACGGGCGCGCCGACCGGCTCGCCACCGGGCTGGCCCGCCGCCTCGACCTGGCCCCCGGCGACCCGGTGGTGGTGCAGCTGCCCAACACCGCCGAGGTGCTGGAGGTGGTCTTCGCGCTGTTCCGGATCGGCGCGCTCCCGGTCTACGCCCTGCCCGCGCACCGCTCCGCCGAGGTCAGCCACCTGGTCGCCGCCACCGGCGCCCGGGCCCTGGTCACCGCCTCGGGGACCGGGTTCGACCACGTCGGCATGGCCCTGCGGGTGGCCGAGGAGGCCGACGGCCCCCGCCCGCACGTCGTGGACGCCGCCCCCGGCGCCGGCGACGCCCCCCGCGAGGGCGCCGTCGCCCTGGAGGCGCTGCGCTCCGACACCGTCGACCCCAGCGTGTTCACCGCCCCCGACCCGGCCGACGTCGCCTTCTTCCAGCTCTCCGGCGGCACCACCGGCCTGCCCAAGCTCATCCCCCGCACCCACGACGACTACCTGTACTCGGTCCGGGCCAGCGCCGACATCTGCGAGCTGGGCCCCGACACCGTCTACCTGAGCGCGCTGCCCGTCGTGCACAACTTCCCGATGAGCTCGCCCGGCTTCCTGGGCGTGCTCTACGCCGGCGGCTCGGTCGTGATGGCCCCCGACCCCAGCCCCGCCACCTGCCTGGGGCTGATCGAGTCCGAACGCGTCACCCTGGCCGCGGCGGTGCCCCCGGTGGCGCTGCTCTGGCTGGACGCCGTCGAACGCGGCGCCGAGTCCGGGCGCGACCTGTCCAGCCTGCGGATGCTGCAGGTCGGCGGCGCCAAGTTCGCCCCAGAGGCGGCCCGCCGCGTCGCCCCGGTGCTCGGCTGCCGCCTGCAGCAGGTGTTCGGCATGGCCGAGGGCCTGGTCAACTACACCCGCCCCGAGGACGACGAGGCCACCGTCACCGGCACCCAGGGCCGCCCCATCTCGCCCGACGACGAGATCCGCATCGTGCGCCCCGACGGGACCGAGGCCGACCCGGGCGAGCCCGGCGAGCTGCTCACCCGCGGCCCCTACACCATCCGCGGCTACTACGACGCCCCCGTGCACAACGCGCGCGCCTTCACCCCGGACGGCTTCTACCGCACCGGCGACGTGGTGCGCCTGACCCCCACCGGCCACCTGGTCGTGGAGGGCCGGGTCAAGGACCAGATCAACCGGGGCGGCGAGAAGATCGCCCCCGACGAGGTCGAGGACCACATCCTGGCCCACCCCGACGTGCACGACGCTGCCGTGGTCGCCATGCCCGACGCCTACCTGGGGGAGAGGGCCTGCGCCTACGTGATCCCCCGCGAGGGCGGCGGCGCCCTCACCCGGCCGGTCCTGCTGCGCTTCCTGCGCGAGCGCGGACTGGCCTCCTACAAGATCCCCGACCGCGTCGAGGTGGTCCCCGAGTTCCCCGCCACCGGCGTCGGCAAGGTCAGCCGCCGCGACCTGCGGGCCGCGATCGCCGACGCCCTCGCCCGCCCCGCCGAGCGCGCCTGAGCGCCACCGAGGAGAGAGACCGCCCACCGATGTCCCTGCCGCAGATCGCCCCCTACCCGCCCCCGGCGGCCGACCGGCTGCCCGAGAACCGCGCCCCGTGGAAGCCCGACCCGGCCCGCGCCGCCGTCCTCGTCCACGACATGCAGCACTACTTCCTGCGCCCCTTCGCTGTCGGGGCCGAGCCGCTGGCCACCGCCCTGCGCAACATCGCCCGCATCACCGAGGCCTACCGCGCCGTGGGCGCGCCGGTGGTCTACACCGCCAAGCCCGGCGGCATGGACCCCGAGGAGCGCGGCCTGGAAGCGGACTTCTGGGGTCCGGGCATGCGCGACGTGCCCGAGCACACCGCCATCGACGAGGCGGTGCGCCCCCGAGAGGGCGACACCGTGCTCACCAAGCGGCGCTACAGCGCCTTCTCCGGCACCGACCTGGCCGAGCGGCTGTCCGCCCAGGGGCGCGACCAGCTGCTGGTGACCGGGGTCTACGCCCACATCGGCTGCCTGCTCACCGCCGCCGACGCCTTCATGCGCGACGTTCAGCCCTTCTTCGTCGCCGACGCCATGGCCGACTTCACCGCCGAGGACCACCACTTCGCGGTGCGCTACGCCGCCCGCCGCTGCGGGGCCGCCCTGGCCTCGGAGGACGCGCTGGCGGCGGCGGGCGCCGCGCCCGCGCCGCTGGGATGACCGCCGACCGACAGCACCGCCGCGCCGGGCGCGCGGCCCTCCCGAAAGGAACCACGTGACCACGTCCCCGCAGTACCCCGTCCACGATCTGGCGGGCATCGGATTCGGCCCCTCGAACGTCGCCCTGGCCATCGCCCTCGAGGAGTGGCGCGCGGCCCCCGACCGCCCCGACCTGAGCGCGGTGTTCCACGAGCGCCAGGAGGGCTTCGGCTGGCACCGCGGCATGCTGCTGGAGGACGCCACCATGCAGGTGTCCTTCCTCAAAGACCTGGTCACCACCCGCAACCCGGCCAGCGACTTCAGCTTCCTGAACTACCTGCACGGGGTGGGGCGGCTGCACGACTTCATCAACCACAAGACGCTGTTCCCGCTGCGCAGCGAGTTCCACGACTACCTGGCCTGGTGCGCCGGGCGGCTGTCGGACCGGGTCCGCTACGGCTCGGAGGTCACCGGGGTGGAGCCGGTGCGCGATGCCGCCGGGCGGGTGTGGGCCGTGGACGTGGTGGCCCGCGAGGCCGGCGGTGCCGAGCACCGCACCCGCGCGCGCAACCTGGTCGTGGCCCCGGGCCTGGAGCCGCGCATGCCCGAGGGCGTGCCGATGGGCGAGCGGGTCTGGCACAACGAGTACCTGCTGCACCGGCTGGAGGCGCTGGGCGAGGGCGCCGCGCCGGCCTCGTTCGCCGTGGTGGGGGCCGGGCAGAGCGCCGCCGAGGTCGCCGACCACCTCTACCGGCGCTTCCCCGGAGCCCAGGTGCACGCCGTCTTCTCCCGGTACGGCTACAGCCCCTCCGACGACAGCCCCTTCGCCAACCGGATCTTCGACCCCGAGGCGGTCGAGGCCTTCTACACCTCCCCCGAGGCGGTCAAGGACGACATCCTCGGCTACCACCGCAACACCAACTACTCGGTGGTCGACCCCGACCTCATCGACGCCCTGTACCGGGCCTCCTACCAGGACCGGGTGCTGGGCACCGAGCGGCTGGTGCTGCACAACCTGTCCCGGGTCTCGGCGGTGGAGGAGGGCGCCGACGGGGTGTCGCTCACCCTGGACCACCTGCCCACCGGCAAGCAGGTGCCGCTGAACGCCGACTACGTCGTCTTCGCCACCGGCTACCGGCCGGTCGACCCGCGGCGCCTGCTCGGACCGCTGGCCGGGCACGCGGTCCTGGACGAGCGCGGCCGCCCCGCCGTGGGCCGCGACTACCGCCTGGCCACCGACGACGAGGTGACCTGCGGGATCTACCTGCAGGGGGGAACCGAGCACACGCACGGCATCTCCTCCACCCTGCTGTCCAACATCGCGGTGCGCACCGGGGAGATCCTCGAATCCCTGAGCGCCCGCACCCCCGAGGCCGCCTGAGCCGGGCCGCCCCGGAACCGCACGACCACCGAGCACCGATCCCCGAGCCCTGAGGAGCGAGGACGACCATGAGCACCGGAGCCGCCGAGACCCCCTTCACGCCCGAGCGCATCCGCGCCGACGTGGAGGCCGTGCTGGAGGAGGAGCCCGGCACGCTGGGCGAGGACGAGGACCTGCTGGACCGGGGGATGGACTCCATCCGCCTGATGAGCCTGGTGGAGAAGTGGCGCACCGACGGCGCCGAGACCGACTTCGTCGCCCTGGCCGAGGACCCCAGCATCTCCGCCTGGGCGCGCCTGCTCTCCTGAACGGCGGCCTCGCGCCGCGCCCGCCTCCACCCGCGCACCCCACCACCACCCGCCCTCACCCGGAGCAGCACGAATGACCGTTGACCGCGACCGCCGCAGCGACCTGACCGGAGCGCAGAGCGGGGTCTGGTACGCCCAGCAGGTCGACCCCGGCAACCCCGTCTACAACGTCGGCCAGTACGTCGATCTGCGCGGAGACCTGGACTCCGGGCGCTTCGCCGAGGCGGTGGCGGCGGTGGCCGCCGAGGCCGACGCGCTGCGCACCCGCATCGTCGACGAAGGCGGGGTGCCCCGCCAGCGGGTGTACCCGCCGGGCCGCGGCGAGGGCGCCGTGGACGCGGTGGACCTGCGCGGGCACCGCGACCCGGAGGCGGCGGCGCTGGAGGCGATGCGCGCCGACATGGACACCCCGGCCGACCTGTTCGGCGGGGGTCTGTACCGGTTCGCGCTGTACCGGGTGGGCGACCGGCGGCACCTGTGGTACCAGCGGTTCCACCACATCCTGGTGGACGCGTTCTCGGTCGCCGCGATCACCCGCCGCACCGCGGCGCACTACACCGCGCTCGGCGGGGGGCGCCCGGCCGGGCGCGGCTTCCGCCCGCTGGCCGACGTGGTCGCCGAGGAGGAGGCCTACGACGCCTCGGAGCGGCGCGAGGAGGACCGCGCGTACTGGGCCGCCGCGATGGAGGGGCGGCCTGAGCCGGCGCTGCTGTCGCCGGCGCCCCCGGCGGCGCCGCGCCGGGCGGTGCGCGCCCGGTCCGGGCTCGGCGCGGCGGCCCGGGCCCGCCTGGAGGAGGCGGCCTCGGCCGCGGGGGCCGGCTGGGCCGAGGCGCTGACCGCGCTGTTCGCCTGCTACGTGCACCGCCGCACCGGTGCCCGGGACGTGGTGCTGGGCATGCCGGTGATGAACCGCCTGGGCTCGGCGGCGCTGCGGACCCCGTCGATGGTGGTCAACGTGCTGCCGCTGCGGGTGGCCGTCGCCCCGGGCGACACGGTGGGGACCGTGGTGGAGCGCACCCGCCGCTCCCTGGAGGGCCTGCGGGCCCACCAGCGCTACCGGGCCGAGGACATCCGCCGCGACCTGAACCTGGTCGGCCGCGCGGCGGGGCTGCACGGGCCGGTGGTCAACATCAAGGCCTTCGACTACGCGCTGCCGTTCGCGGGCCTGACGGCCTCGGTCCGCACCCTTTCGGAGGGGCCGGTGGACGACGTGTCGCTGTCGGTCTACACGGACGCCGGGGGAGGCCTCGGCCTCGAACTGAACGCCAACCCGTCCCGCTACACCGGGGAGGAGGCCGCCCGGCGCCTGACCGAGTTCACCCGCCTGGCGGAACAGGCGCTGTCCGCCCCGGACGGGGCCGGGGGCGCCGGCCCTGCCGCCGGCCACGAGACGGAGGCCGGTGGTACGACCGGTGCGGCGACAGGGCGGGGGACCGCGAGTGCAGCCGGGGACACCGCCTCCACCGACACCCCCGCCGTCACCACCGCCGACACGGACGCGGCATCGGACGCCCCGGCCTTCGCCGGGATCAGGGTCGGAGCCCTCGACCTGGTCGACCCCTCCGGCATCGGCCGCCTCACCGGTGTGCCCGACCCGCGCCCGGTCTCCGAGGGGACCGTGGCCGACCTGGTCGCGCGCGCCGTGGCGGCCCACCCGGACCGGACGGCCGTCGAAGCGGGCGACGCGAGCCTGACGTACGCGGAGCTGTGGCGCCAGGCGGAGGAGGTCGCCTCCCGCCTGCGCTCGCACGGCGCGGGCCCGGGCTCCGTGGTGGCCGTGGCGCTCCCGCGCGGCACCGGCCTGGTGGCCGCCCTGCTCGGCACCGTCCGCACCGGGGCCGCCTACCTGCCGGTCGACCCGGAGTTCCCGGCCGACCGGATCGCGTACATGCTGCAGGACTCCGGTGCGCGGCTGGCCGTCACCGCGCCTGGGGCCGACGCCTCCCTCCCCGACGACGTCGAACGCCTGACGGTCGGCGCTGTGCGGGCGGCACGCGAGGAGGCCGACACCGATTCCGGTGCGGACGGGGAGCGCCCCGCCGTCGATCCCCGGTCGGCCGCCTATGTCCTCTATACCTCCGGGTCCACCGGGCGGCCCAAGGGGGTCGTGGTGCCCCACCGGGCGCTCGTGAACTTCCTTGAGGACATGGGGGGCCGGTTCCCCCTCTCGGCTGACGACCGCTGGCTCGCGGTGACCACGGTCGGCTTCGACATCTCCGCCCTGGAGCTCTACCTCCCGCTCCTGTCCGGCGCCACGCTGGTCCTGGCGGACAAGGACACCGTCCGGGACCCGGCCGCGCTGGCCGACCTCGCCGAGGCCTCCGGGGCCACCATCGCCCAGGCCACCCCCACGCTCTGGCGCGCGCTCGCCGACGAGCGGCCCTCCGTGCTCGAACGGCTCCGCGTCCTCGTCGGCGGCGAGGCACTGCCGCCGGACCTGGCCGCACGCCTCGCCGCGCGCTCGCCCCAGGTGACCAACCTCTACGGGCCGACCGAGACCACCATCTGGTCCACCGCCTCCACCGTGCGCTCCGACGGGCCCGTCGGCATCGGCGGCCCCATCGCCAACACCGGCGCCCTCGTCCTGGACTCCGCGCTGCGCCCCGTCCCCGACGGGGTCGCCGGGGACCTCTACATCTCCGGGTCGGGTCTGGCGCTGGGCTACAACGGCCGCCCCNGATCTGACCGCCGAGCGGTTCGTNCGCCTGCCCCTTCGGCGCGCCCGGAGAGCGCATCTACCGCACCGGCGACGTCGTCCGCCGCCGCCCCGACGGCACCCTCGACTACCTCGGCCGGGCCGACCACCAGGTCAAGGTACGCGGGTTCCGGATCGAGCCCGGCGAGGTCGAGGCCGAGCTGGACCGCCTGCCCGGCATCGCCCAGGGGGTGGTGGCCGCGCGCGAGGACGCTCCCGGCCAGGCCTACCTGGCCGCCTACGTCGTCGCCGAGCCCGGGACCGTCCCCGACCCCTCGGCGATGCGCGCCGTCCTGGCCGAGCGCCTGCCGGACTACATGGTCCCCTCGGTGTTCACCGTCCTCGACGCGTTCCCGCTGACCGAGAACCGCAAGATCGACCGCAAGGCCCTGCCCGCGCCCGACGCCGCGCCCACGGCGGACCAGGCCCCGCGCACCCCGCGCGAGGAGACGGTCTGCCGGGCCTTCGCCCAGGTCCTGGGCCTGCCCTCGGTCGGCGTGCACGGCGACTTCTTCTCCCTGGGCGGCCACTCCCTGCTGGCCACCCGCGCCGCCAACCTGCTGCGCGCCGAATCCGGCCTGGCCGTGCGCGTGCGCGACGTGTTCGACGCCCCCGAGCCCGCCCGCCTGGCCGCCCTGCTCGACGAGCGCGCCGGCGAGGACCCCCGGCCCGCGCTGACCGCCCGCACCGGCCCCGACGAGGACGCCCCGCTCTCCTACGCCCAGGAGCGCATCTGGTTCCACGAGCAGATGCACGGCCCCGGCGCCGCCTACAACGTGCCGCTCGCCTTCCGCCTGCGCGGCGAGGTCGACGCCTCCGCACTGGCCGCCGCCCTGCGCGACACCGTGGAGCGGCACGCCGTCCTGCGCACCGTCTACGCCGACGACGGGGACGGCCCGCACCCGCAGGTGGTCCCCATGGACCGCGTGCCCGGGCTCCTGGAGGTCCGGGACGCGGCCGGCGGACCGGTCGAGGAGCACTTGGCGCGGCTCTTCCACACCCCCTTCGACGTGCGCACCGACGTCCCGGTCCGGGCCGAGCTGCTGCGCACCGCCCCCGGTGAGGCGGTGCTGGGACTGTGCTTCCACCACATCGCCACCGACGAGTGGTCCGAGGGGCCCTTCGTCCGCGACCTGGACGCGGCCTATGCCGCACGCCGCCAGGGCCGCGCCCCCGCGTGGACGGCCCCGGCGGTCCGCTACACCGACTTCGCGCGCTGGCAGCGCGAGGTCCTCGGCGCCGAGGACGACCCCGGCTCGTCCCTGGCGCAGGGCCTGGCCTACTGGAGGCGGGCCCTGGACGGGCTGCCGGCCGAGCTCCCGCTGCCCGCCGA
>NZ_ANAD01000215.1 GCF_000341245.1 Nocardiopsis halophila DSM 44494 | reverse complement strand
GCGGCGGCCGGCCGCCGAGCACGGGGTCACCGCGTTCATGCTGCTGCAGGGCGCCGTCGCGGTGCTGCTGCACCGGATGGGCGCCGGGGACGACATCGCCGTGGGCACCCCGGTCACCGACCGGACCGACGAGGCGCTGCACGACGCCGTCGGCATGTACCTGAACATGCTCACCCTGCGCACCGACCTGTCGGGCGCGCCGACCGGGCGCGAGGTGCTGGCCCGGGTGCGCGAGGCCGACGTGGCCGCCTTCGCCCACGCCGGGGTGCCGTTCGAGGAGGTCGTGCGGGCCTGCGACCCGGCGCGCTCGGCCGCGCGGCACCCGCTGTTCCAGGTGATGGTCACCTACCAGCGCGAGTCCGACCGCGACCGGCTGCTGGGCGCGGAGGCCGCCGTGCACCCGGTGGACGTGGCCACCTCCAAGGTCGACCTGGAGTTCACTTTCGCCGAAGTGCCCGGGCGAGGCGGGCTGGCGGCCGACCTGCGCTACGCCACCGCCCGCTTCGACCGGGCGACCGCCGAGAGCCTGGTGGAGCGGTTCCGGCAGGTGCTCATCCACCTGCTGGCCGCCCCGGACGTGCCGGTGGGCGAGTTCGAGGTGGTCTCCGACGACGAGCGCAAGCGGCTGCTGGGCGGTGCGCAGGCGGCGGCGCGGCCGGTGGGCGCGGCCGGGCTCGCGGCGCGCATCGCGGCCGCGGCGGCGGAGCGCCCGGAGCACACGGCCGTGGAGGCGGGCGACGGCGCGCTGACCTACCGGGAGCTGTGGGAGCGGTCCGGCGGGATCGCCTCGCGCCTGCGCGGGCGCGGTGCGGGTGCGGGCTCGGTGGTGGCGGTCGCGCTGCCGCGCGGGACCGATCTGGCGGCGGCCGTCCTCGCCGTCCTGCGCACCGGGGCCGCCTACCTGCCGATCGACCCGGAGTTCCCGGCCGACCGGATCGCGTACATGGTGGAGGACGCCGGGGCGCGGCTGGCCGTGACGGCCCCTGAAGCGGCGCACATCCTCCCGGATTCGGTCGAGCTGCTGATGGCCGGGACGGACGGTGACCGTACGGACGGTACGTCCGGAGCGTCCGCAGGCGCGTCGGAGGTCCCGGGTGACGAGGACCGCGCGGTGAAGGACACCGCGGTCGGGGAGCACGCCCGTTCCGCCCGGCAGGGCACTGCTGCGACCGCCGGGGCGACAGGTGCCCTGGAGGGCGTCCCCGATGGCGCGCCTGGACGGGGGCAAGCCGCTGCCGCTGAAGCGTCCGAGGACTCCCGGCGTTCGGGCACCGGCGTCGGCGATGACGTGGCCCGTGGGCCGCTGAGCGATGCGGTGCCGGACAGCGGGGGCGACGTGCTCGATCCCGATCCGGCCTCCGCCGCTTACGTCCTCTACACCTCCGGGTCCACTGGGCGGCCGAAGGGGGTCGTGGTTCCCCACGGCGCCCTGATCAACTTCCTTGAGGACATGGGGGACCGGTTCCCCCTCACCGGTGAGGACCGCTGGCTCGCGGTGACCACGGTCGGCTTCGACATCTCCGCCCTGGAGCTCTACCTGCCGCTGCTCTCCGGGGCGACCATCGTCCTGGCGGACAAGGACACCGTCCGCGATCCCGCCGCGCTGGCCGACCTCGCCGAGGTGTCCCGGGCCACCATCGCCCAGGCCACCCCCACGCTCTGGCGCGCGCTCGCCGACGAGCGGCCCTCCGCCCTCGACGGCCTCCGCGTCCTCGTCGGCGGCGAGGCCCTCCCCACCGACCTCGCCGACACCCTCGCCGGCCGCGCCCGCGAGGTGACCAACCTCTACGGGCCGACCGAGACCACCATCTGGTCCACCGCCTCCACCGTCCACGCTGGGGAGCCGGTGGTCATCGGCGCCCCGATCGCCAACACCGGCGTCTACGTCCTAGGCCCCGACCTCCGGCCCGTGCCGCCCGGCGTCCCCGGGGACCTGTACATCTCCGGGGCGGGTCTGGCGCTGGGCTACAACGGCCGCACG
>NZ_ANAD01000214.1 GCF_000341245.1 Nocardiopsis halophila DSM 44494 | reverse complement strand
GATCTGACCGCCGAGCGGTTCGTNCGCCTGCCCCTTCGGCGCGCCCGGAGAGCGCATGTACCGCACCGGCGACCTGGCCAGGTGGCGCAACGACGGCACCCTCGACTTCCTGGGCCGGGCCGACCACCAGGTCAAGGTGCGCGGGTTCCGGATCGAGCCCGGCGAGGTCGAGGCGGAGCTGAGCGCCCTGCCCGGCGTCGCCCAGGGGGTGGTGGCCGCGCGCGAGGACGTTCCCGGCCAGGCCTACCTCGCCGCCTACGTCGTGGCCGAGTCCGGAGCGGCCCCGGAGGCCTCCGCGATGCGCGCCGCTCTGGCCGAGCGCCTGCCGGACTACATGGTCCCCTCGGTGTTCACCGTGCTCGACGCGTTCCCGCTGACCGAGAACCGCAAGATCGACCGCAAGGCCCTGCCCGCCCCCGCGGTCGGCTCCACCGCCGGCGACCGCGAGCCCCGAACCGGCCTCGAACGCGGCCTGTGCGCCGTGGCCGCCGACATCCTGGGCCTGCCCTCGGTCGGCGTGCACGACGACTTCTTCGCCCTCGGCGGGCACTCGCTGTCCGCCGCGCGCGCCGCCAACCGGGTGCGCGCCGCGCTGGGCGCCGACGTCTCCGTGCGCGACGTCTTCGACGCCCCGACCCCCGCTCGCCTGGCCGCGCTCATCGAGGCGCAGGGCAAGGCGGGAGAGCCGGCCCGCCCGGCGCTCACCGCGCTCACCGCGCGCTCCGGCGGTGCCCCCTCCGAGGCGCCCGTGTCGGCCGAGCAGCTGCGCCTCTGGCTGCTCGACGGCATGGCGCCCGGGTCGGACGCCTACAACGTCCCCTGGTCCCTGCGCATCCGGGGCGCCTTGCGGGCTGACGCCCTGAACGACGCCCTGCGCGACGTGCTGGCCCGCCACGCCGTCCTGCGCACCCGCCTGGCCGCCGCCCCCGGCGCCTCGGAGCCGGTGCAGCGCGTCCTGCCCGCCGAGGAGCTCCCGGCCCAGGTCCTGCGCATCGACGACGGGCCCGCCGAGGACGCCGCCGCGCGCGCCGACCGGGCCGCCCGCGAGCCCTTCGACCTCGCCGCCGACCTGCCCGCCCGGTTCACCCTCATGCGCACCGGCGACGACGAGCACCTGCTGCTGGCCGTGTTCCACCACGCCGCCGTGGACGAGTGGTCCCAGGCGCCCTTCCTGCGCGACCTGGACACCGCCTACCGCGCCCGTGTCCGCGGCGACGGGCCCGGCTGGTCCCCGCTCCCCGTCCAGTACACCGACTACGCGGTCTGGCAGCGCGAGCTGCTCGGCTCGCAGGAG
>NZ_ANAD01000213.1 GCF_000341245.1 Nocardiopsis halophila DSM 44494 | reverse complement strand
GCTGCTGCACCGGATGGGCGCCGGGGACGACGTCCCCCTGGGCACCCCGGTGACCGGCCGGTCGGACGAGGCGCTGCACGACGCGGTGGGCATGTTCCTCAACACGCTGGTGCTGCGCACCGACCTGTCGGGCGACCCCGCCTTCGACACCCTTCTGGAGCGGGTGCGCGCCGCCGACCTGGCCGCCCACGGCAACGCCGACCTGCCCTTCGAGGACGTCGTCGACGCGGTCGACCCGGTCCGCGCGCCCGGGCGCAACCCGCTGTTCCAGGTCATGGTCTCCCAGCAGACCCGCCCCGAGGGCGCCGAGGACCTGTTCGGTCTGCGCACCCGCCTGGACGACCAGGTGATCGACAGCGCCAAGTTCGACCTGGAGTTCGCCTTCATCGAACGGCCCGGCCGCGACGGCCTGGACGCCGTCGTGCGCTACGCCTCGGCCCTGTACGACCGGCCCACCGTCGACGACCTCGCCGAGCGCTTCACCCGGCTGCTCGGGACCCTCCTCGCCGATCCGCGGCGCCCCGTCTCGGGCGCCGACGTGCTGCTGCCGCGCGAGCGCCGGGCCCTGGAGGCGGCCCCGGCGGACACCGCGCGCCCGGTGCGCAACCGGACCCTGCCGGGGCTGGTCTCCGAGGGGGCGGTGAACCTCTCGGAGACGGCGCTGGTCGGGCCCGACGGCGCCGAGCTGACGCGCGGC
>NZ_ANAD01000212.1 GCF_000341245.1 Nocardiopsis halophila DSM 44494 | reverse complement strand
GGGAGCGGTTGGCGGCCATGCTCGCCGACGCCGGCCCCGTGGCCCTGGTGACCGACGGGCCCACCCGGCGCGACCTGCCCGACGGCCTGCCCGAGGTGCTCGACCTCGACGACCCGCGCCTGCAGGGCCGGCTGGAGGTCCGCTCCGGCGACCCGCTGACCGACGCCGACCGGCGCTCCCGGCTGGACGCCCGGCACCCGGCGTACGTGATCTTCACGTCGGGCTCGACGGGGCGTCCGAAGGGGGTGGCGGTCGCGCACGGGGCGATCGTGAACCGTCTGGAGTGGATGCAGGGCGCCTATGCCCTCGATGCCGGCGACCGCGTCCTGCAGAAGACGCCGGCGTCGTTCGACGTGTCGGTGTGGGAGTTCTTCTGGCCGTTCGCCGCGGGCGTGCCGCTGGTGGTCGCCGAGCCCGGCGGCCACCGCGACCCCGCCTACCTCGCCGAGCTGATCCGCACCCACGGGGTGAGCGTCTGCCACTTCGTCCCCTCGATGCTGCGCATCTTCCTCGACGCCCTCGACGCGCTGGAGACCCCGGCCGCGGACGCGGACCAGGGCCTGCCCCTGCGGACGGTCTTCGCCTCCGGCGAGGCGCTGGGCGCCGACATCGCCGAGCGGTTCCGGTCGGTGCTGCCCGGCGCGGAGCTGCACAACCTCTACGGGCCCACCGAGGCGGCCGTCGATGTCACCTGCTACGACGCCGCCTGGACCCCCGACGGCGCCGCCACGGTGCCCATCGGCCACCCGGTGTG
>NZ_ANAD01000211.1 GCF_000341245.1 Nocardiopsis halophila DSM 44494 | reverse complement strand
GACCGCCGACCGGTTCACCGCCTGCCCGTTCGGCGCTCCCGGCGAGCGCATGTACCGCACCGGCGACCTGGTCCGCAGGCGCGCAGGTGCGATCGAGTTCCTCGGCCGCACCGACTTCCAGGTCAAGATCCGCGGGCAGCGCATCGAGCTCGGGGACGTGGAGGCCGCGCTGCGCGGCCTGCCCGGTGTCGCCGACGCCGCCGCCACCGCCCGCCCGGGCCCCGGCGGGCGCACCCGCCTCGTCGGCCACCTGGTCCCCGCGGCCCCCGCCGCCGGCCTCGACCTGGACGCGCTGCGCGAGCGCCTGGCCTCCCTGCTGCCCGCCGCCATGGTCCCCGAGGCCCTGGCGGTGCTGCCGGAGCCGCCGCTGACCCCCAGCGGCAAGCTCGACCGCAAGGCGCTCCCGGACCCGCCCGCCGCCCCGGCCGCGCGGACCGCCGGCCGTCCGCCCGCCGAGGGCGCCGAGCGCACCGTCGCCGACGCCTTCGCCGACGCGGTCGGCGCCCCCGTCGAGCACGCCGACGACGACTTCTTCGCCCTGGGCGGCAACTCCCTGGCCGCCGCGCGCGCCGCCAACCTGCTGCGCGCCCGCCTGGGCGCCGAGGTGCGGGTCACCGACGTCTTCGAGGCGCCCACGCCCCGGGCCCTGGCCGCCCGGCTCGGTGCCGCCGCCGACCCCCGGCCCCCGCTGCGCCCCGGCGCCGCCGACGCGCTCGCCGGACCGGTCCCGCTCACCGGCGGCCAGCGCGGCATGTGGGCCGCCGCCCGGGTCGCCGGGACGGAGGCCGCCTACAACGTGCCGTGGGTGCTGCGCGGCCGGGGCGACCTGGACACCCGCGCCCTGGGGCGCGCCGTCCGCGACGTGGCCGCCCTGCACGAGGCGCTGCGCACCGTCTTCCCGGCCGACGGCGGCGGCGAACCCGTCCAGCGGGTCCTCGCCCCGGAGGAGGCACCCGACCCGGTGGAGGTCGTCGACGTCCGCTCCCTGGGCGCCGAGGCCGCCGACGACCTCCTGGCCCGGGCCGCGCGCCGCCCCTTCGACCTGGAGCGTGAACCGGCCTTCCGGGTCACCGTGCTGCGCACCGGGGACCGCGCCTACACGCTGCTGTTCCTGTTCCACCACATCGTCGTCGACGAGTGGTCCCAGGAGCCGTTCCTGTGGGACCTGGAGGCCGCCTACCGGGCGCGCACCCGCGGCGAGGCCCCGGGGTGGGGGCCGCTTCCGGTGCGCTACGCCGACTACGCTGCCTGGCAGCGCGAGCTGCTCGGCGCCGAGGACGACCCCGGCAGCAGGGCGGCGCGGCAGCGCGCGTTCTGGCGCGGGGCGCTGGAGGGGCTGCCCGAGGAGATCCCGCTGCCCGCCGACCGCCCCCGCCCCGCGCGGCGCGGCGCCGAGGGCGGGACCGCCCGCGTCGGCCTGCCCGCGGACCTGATGCGCGCCGCCGAGGCCCTCGGACGCGAGCACGGCGCCACCCGCTTCATGGTGCTGCAGGCGGCCGTGGCCGTGCTGCTGCACCGGATGGGCGCCGGGGACGACGTGCCGCTCGGCTCCCCGGTGACCGGCCGGTCGGACGAGGCGCTGCACGACGCGGTGGGCATGTTCCTCAACACGCTGGTGCTGCGCACCGACCTGTCGGGCCGGCCGTCCTTCGCCGAGGTCCTGGACCGGGTGCGCGCCGCCGACCTGGGCGCCTTCGACAACGCCGACCTGCCCTTCGACCGGGTGGTCGACGCGCTGGCACCGGTGCGCGCGCCGGGGCGCACCCCGCTGTTCCAGGTGATGGTCTCCCACCAGACCCGGCCCGAGCGCTCCCGCCGGGTGCTGGGGCTGGAGACCTCCGTCGACGACGGCGCCCTGCACAGCGCACGCTTCGACCTGGAGTTCGAGTTCGTCGAGACGCCGGGGGAGGAGGGCTGCACGGCCTCGGTGCGCTACGCGGCCGACCTGTTCGACCGGGGGACCGCCGAGGGGATCGCCGAGCGCCTGGCGCGCGTCCTGGCCGAGGGGGTCGCCGCCCCGCAGCGGCCGGTCCGGGCGCTGGACGTGCTCTCACCGGAGGAGCACAAGGAACTGGAGGAGGGCAGGGCCCGGACCGCGCACCCGATCACGCACCGCACCCTGCCCGGGCTGGTCGCCGCGGGCGCCGCCGACCCGTCGGCGCCCGCGCTCGTCTTCGACGGCGCCGAGCTGACGCGCGGG
>NZ_ANAD01000210.1 GCF_000341245.1 Nocardiopsis halophila DSM 44494 | reverse complement strand
GGTGGCGGTCGCGCACGGGGCGATCGTGAACCGGTTGGAGTGGATGCAGGGCGCCTATCGGCTGGATGCGGGCGACCGCGTCCTGCAGAAGACCCCCGCCTCGTTCGACGTGTCGGTGTGGGAGTTCTTCTGGCCGTTCGCCGCGGGCGTGCCGCTGGTGGTCGCCGAGCCCGGCGGCCACCGCGACCCCGCCTACCTGCACCGGCTCATCACCGAGCAGGCGGTGACCACCTGCCACTTCGTGCCGTCCATGCTCACGGCGTTCCTGGAGGACCCGGCCGTCGCCGGGGCGGCGGCCCCGACCCGGCTGCGCAGGGTCTTCGCCTCCGGCGAGGCGCTGGGCGCCGACATCGCCGAGCGGTTCCGGTCGGTGCTGCCCGGCGTCGAACTGCACAACCTCTACGGGCCCACCGAGGCGGCCGTCGACGTCACCGCCTACGACGCGACCGCCGCCCGGCCGGAGGGAGGGCCCGTCCCCATCGGCGAACCCGTCTGGAACACCGGCGTGTACATCCTCGACGGCGCGCTGGCGCCGGTGCCCGACGGTGTCCCGGGTGAGCTGTACCTGGCCGGGGAGCAGCTGGCGCGCGGGTACGTGGGCCGGGCGGAGCTGACCGCCGACCGGTTCACCGCCTGCCCGTTCGGGGCGCCCGGCGAGCGCATGTACCGCACCGGCGACCTGGTGCGGCGCGGCCCCGCGGGCATCGAGTACCTGGGCCGCACCGACTTCCAGGTCAAGATCCGGGGGCTGCGCATCGAACTCGGCGAGATCGAGGCGGCGCTGGGACGCCTGCCGGGCGTCGCCGCCGCGGCCGCCGCCGTGCACGGCGCGGCCCCGGGAGGCGCGGGGGCGCCCCGCATCGCCGGGTACGCCACGGCGCGCCCCGGTGCGGCGCTCGACCCCGAGGAGCTGCGGGCCGCGCTGCGCCCGGCACTGCCCGAGTACATGGTGCCCGCGCAGGTCATGGTCCTGGACGCGCTGCCGCTCAGCCCGAGCGGCAAGCTCGACCGCACGGCGCTGCCCGCACCCGCGCTGCCCGGGGGCGGCGAGGGGCGTGCGCCCGCGGGTCCGGCCGAGGAGGCGCTGTGCGCGCTGTTCGCCGAGGTCCTGGGGGTGGAGTCGGTCGGCGCCGACGACGGATTCTTCACCCTGGGCGGCGACAGCATCCAGGCCATCGCCCTGGTCGGCCGGGCACGTTCGCGCGGGCTCTCGCTCACACCGGCCGACGTGGTCACCGAGCAGACGCCCGCCGGGCTCGCGGCGGTCGCGGGGCCCGCCGCGCCCGAGGACGCCGACGCCGACCCCGGCGCCGAGGACACGGGCGAGGTGCCGTTCACCCCGGTCATGCACTGGATGCTGGAGCAGGGGCGGCCGTTCGCCCGGTTCAGCCAGGCGATGGTGCTGCACGCGCCGCCGTCCGCCGACACCGGGCGGATCGAGCGGACCCTGCAGGCGGTCCTCGACGCCCACCCGATGCTGCGCACCCGGGCGGTGCTCGGCGAGGCGGCCCGCCCCCGCCTGGTGGCGGCCGCCCCCGAGGAGGTGCGGGCCTGCGACCTCCTCCGGCGCCGGGACATCGGCGGCGCCGGGGAGGACGCCCTGGGGGCCGTCGCCGCCGAGGAGGCGCGCGAGGCCCAGGACCTCCTCTCGCCCGAGGACGGGCGCATGGTGCGCGCCGTGTGGCTGGACCGGGGCGCCCGCCCCGGCCGACTGCTCCTGGTCGTCCACCACCTGGCCGTGGACGGGGTCTCCTGGGGCGTCCTGCGCTCCGACCTCGCCACCGCCTGGGCCGGAGCCGGAGAGCGGGTGCCCGCCCTTCCCGCGCCCCCGGCGACCTTCGAGGCCTGGGCGCGCAGGACGGCCGCCCAGGCCGCGTCCCCTGAGCGCCAGGCCGAGCTGACCGAATGGGAGAGGATCACCGCCCCGGCCGACGCGCCCGAGCCCGTCCCCGACCCCGAGCGCGACACCGCCGCCACGGTGCGCCGCACGACGGTCCGGCTGAACGCCTCCGACACCCGGGAGGTGCTGGCCGGGCTGCCGGGCCTGTACAACGTCGGCCCCGACGACGCCCTGCTCACGGCGCTGGCCCTGGCCTTCGCCCGGTGGCGGGCCGACCGTGCGGGGGCGGCGGCCGGGCAGGCGCCCCTGCTGGTCGACATGGAGCGGCACGGGCGCGACCCGCAGGACGCGGGCGGCCTGGACACCTCCGGGACCGTCGGCTGGTTCACCGCCGTGCACCCCGTACGCCTGGAGACGGGCGCCGACCCGGCGCGGTCGCGGGCCGGAGGCGCCGAGGCGGGGGAGGCGCTCAAGGCGGTCAAGGAGCAGCTGCGCGCGGTCCCGGGCAGCGGGGCGGGCTACGGCCTGCTGCGCTACCTGTCGCCGGCGGGGGCGCGGCTGGCCGACGGGGCGCGCCCGCAGGTGCTGTTCAACAACCTCGGCCGCATCGCCGCGGCCCCGGAGTCCCGGCCGTGGGAGGCCGCCCCGGAGACGGGGGCGCTGCCCCCGGGCGCCGATCCCGACGCCCCCGTGCGGTACGCGTTCGAGGTCATCGCCTCCACCCGCGACGGGGACGGCGGCGCCGAGCTGACCGCGACCTTCGCCTGGCCCCGGAGCCTGTTCACCGAGCAGGAGGCCCGGGACCTCGCCGAGGAGTGGACCGCCCAGCTGTCGGGCCTGGCCGCCCACGCCCGCACCCCGGACGCGGGCGGCGCGACCCCCTCCGACATGGCCTTCGCGGGCCTGGACCAGTCCGAGATCGACGAGTTCGAAGCGGAGTGGGACCTGTGATCCGTACCGGACGGGCCGCCCCCCACGTCGTTGATCTCGGGGAAGTCGGCCTTAAGAGCGCCCTGATAAGGCCGACTTCCCCGAGATCAACACGGGTCTCCCCTCTTTGGACTTCCCGGTCCGCCGACGCGGACCCCGTACGACGCACGCTTCAGAAAGGCGGACACGAGTGAGCAGCGCATCCGGGCTGGAGGACATCCTCCCGCTGACCCCCTTGCAGGAGGGGCTGCTGTTCCACAGCGGGCTCGGCGACGGCGCGGCCGACGCCTACAACGTCCAGGTCGCCCTCGACCTGGACGGCCCGCTCGACGCCGAGCGGCTGCACCGGGCCGCCGACGCGCTCCTGGCGCGCCACCCGCACCTGCGCTCGGCCTTCCGCCGCCGCCGCAACGGCCAGCCCGCCGCCCTGGTCGGCACGTCCGTCCCCGCCTCCTGGCGGTACGCCGAGACCACCGAGGACGACCTCCCGGACCTGCTGGAGGCCGAACGCGCGGCCCGCTTCGACCCCGCGCGCCCGCCGCTCCTGCGGTTCGTCCTGGCCCGCACCGGCGCCGACCGGCACGTCCTGGTCCTCACCCACCACCACATCCTCCTCGACGGCTGGTCCCTGCCGCTGCTGGTGCGCGACCTGATGCGGATCTACGCCGACGACGGCGCCGCCGCCCTGCCCAGGCCCGTCCCCTACCGCCACTACCTGGCCTGGCTCGCCTCCCGCGACACCGACGCCGCCCGCAAGGCCTGGGCCGAGGCCCTGGGCGGGGTGCCCGGCCCCACCCGGATCACCGAGGCGGCCCAGGCGGAGCGGCGGGCCGGGGCGGCCGGTGGTGCGGACGGCGGCGCACCGCGCGGGGTGACCGTCGACCTGCCCGCCGGCCTCACCCGGCGCATGGAGGCCCTCGCCCGCGAGCGGGGCGTCACCCCCAGCACCGTCCTCCAGGCCGCCTGGGGCCTGGTGCTGGCCCGGCTGCTCGACCGCGACGACGTCGTCTTCGGCACCGCCGTCTCCGGCCGCCCGCCCGAGCTGCACGGCGCCGAGGCGATGATCGGCCTGTTCATCAACACCGTCCCGGTGCGCGTGGCGCTGCGCCCCCGCGAGAGCGCGGCCGGGCTGCTCACCCGCATGCGCGACGAGCGGGCGCGGCTGCTCGAGCACGACCACCTGGGCCTGGCCGACATCCAGTCCGCGGCCGGGGGCGAGCTGTTCGACACCCTGCTGGTGGTCGAGAACTACCCCCTGGAGGGCGCCGACCCGGCGGCGGACGTGCCCGGCCTCAGCGCCCGCGTGCGCGGGTCCGCCGACGCCACCCACTACCCGCTCTCGGCCGCCGCCGTCCCCGGCGGCGCCCCCGACGGCGGCCTGCGGCTGCGCTTCGGCCACCTGCCGGACCGGGTCCCCGCCGCGCTGGTCGAGCGGATCGGCGCCTGGACGGCGGGGGTGCTCGGCGCCCTCGTCGAGGACCCCGACCGCCCGGTGGCCGGGCTGGCCCTGCCCGGGGCGGCCGAACGGGAGCGCCTGGACGCCTACTCGGCCGGCGGGCCGGTCGGGGTGCCCGCCGCGACCTTCCCCGAGCTGTTCGAGCGCCGGGTCGCCGCCGCCCCCGAGGCCCCCGTGCTGGAGGGCGAGCACACCTCCTTCACCGCCGCCGAGGTGCGGGCCCGCGCCGCCCGGCTGACCCGGGCCCTCATCGCGCGCGGGGCGGGCCCCGAGCGCACGGTCGCGGTCGCCGCCCCGCGCTCGCCCGAGCTCATCGTCGCCCTGGTCGCGGTCATGGGCTCCGGCGCGGCCTACCTGGCCCTGGACCCGGCCCACCCGGACGAGCGGTGGGCCGCCATGCTGGACGACGCCGCCCCGGTGTGCGTGCTGGCCGACGACGGACTGGCCGACCGGGTCGCGGCGCTGACCGGAGCCCCGCTGCTGGTGCCCGGCGGCCGCGACGCCGCCGAGGTGGCCGCCGCCTCCCCCGAGCCGGTCACCGACGCCGACCGGATCGCGCCCGTGGCCCCCGAGAACGCGGCCTACGTCATCTACACCTCCGGCTCCACCGGGACGCCGAAAGGAGTCGTCGTCCCGCACGCCGGCATCGCCAAGCTCGCCGCCACCGCCGACCGGCGGATCGGCGCCGGGCCCGGCGCGGTGATCACCCAGATGGGCTCGCCCGGCTTCGACGTGGCGTTCTGGGAGATGTGCATCGGGCTGCTGGGCGGCGGCCGCCTGGTGGTCGTCCCCGACGAGCGCCGGGTCCCCGGCCCGCCGCTGGCCGACTTCCTGCACGAGCGCGGCGTCACCCACGCCGCGCTGCCCCCGGCGCTGCTCTCGGCGCTGCCGGAGGGCACCGAGCTGCCCGAGGGGATGACCGTGCTGGCGGGGACCGAGGCCGTGCCGCCCGCCCTGGTGCGCCGGTTCGCCGCCCGCGGGCCCATGTTCAACTGCTACGGGCCGACCGAGGGCATCGTCAACGCCACCATCGGGCCGTGCACGGCCGACACCGGGGACGAGCGCGTGCCCATCGGCCGCCCCGACCCGGGGGTGCGGGCCCGGGTGCTCGACGGCGGCCTGCGGCCCGTGCCGCCGGGCGTGCCCGGCGAGCTGTACCTGGCCGAGGAGCCCGGCCCCGGCGGCGCACGGGCGCTGGCGCGCGGCTACCTGAACCGCCCGGGACCGACCGCGGGCCGGTTCATCGCCGACCCGTGGGCCGCCGAGCCCGGCGCCCGCATGTACCGCACCGGCGACCTGGTGCGCTGGACCGGCGACGGGCGCCTGGAGTTCCTCGGCCGCACCGACAACCAGGTCAAGATCCGCGGCTTCCGCGTCGAACCGGAGGAGACCGAGGCCGCCCTGGCCGCGGTCCCCGGGGTCGCGGCGGCTGCGGTGGCCGTGCTCGACGACGGCGAGGGCGCCCCGATGCTGGTGGGCTACGCGGTCCCGGCCGGCCTGGACCCCGCCGCTCTGCGTGCCCGGCTCGGCGAGGTGCTGCCGCCCGCCATGGTCCCGGCCGCGATCGTGCCCATGGACGCCCTGCCCGTGCTGCCCAACGGCAAGGTGGACCGGTCGGCCCTGCCCGCCCCCGACTTCGCCGGCCTGGCCGTCCGCCGCCCCGCGCGCGACCCCGGCGAGCAGCTGCTGTGCGACCTGTTCGCCGACGTCCTGGGGGTGCCCGAGGTCGGCATCGACGACGACTTCTTCGCCCTGGGCGGCCACTCGCTGCTCGCGGGCCGCCTGGTGGCGCGCATCCGCGCGGCCCTGGGCCGGGAGGTGCCCCTGCGCGCCGTCTTCGACGCCCCGACCGTGGCCGGGCTGGCCCGGGCCCTGGGCGGCGAGCGGGCCCGGCCCGCGCTGCGCCGCACCGAGCTGCCCGAGCGGCCGCCGCTGTCCTACGCCCAGCAGCGCATGTGGTTCCTGCACCGGCTGGACGGCCCCTCGGCCACCTACAACATCCCCTTCTGCGCCCGCCTCACCGGTGGGCTCGACACCGACGCGCTGCAGAGCGCGCTCGGCGACCTGACCGACCGGCACGAGACGCTGCGCACCGTCTTCCCCGAGGACGACGGGGTGCCCTACCAGCGCACCCTCGCCCCGGAGCAGGGACGGCCCGCGCTGCCGGTCACCGAGGTCGCCGAGGACGGCCTCGACGCGGCCCTGGAGGCCGAGGCCGCCGGCGGGTTCCGCCTGGAGGAGGAGCCGCCGCTGCGCGCCCGCCTCTTCCGCACCGGCCCCCACGAGCACGTGCTGCTGCTGGTGGTCCACCACATCGCCGCGGACGGCTGGTCGGCCCGCCCCCTCCTGCGCGACCTGGGGCGGGCCTACACCGCCCGCCGTTCGGGAGGGGCGCCCGCGTGGACGCCCCTGCCCGTCCGGTACGCCGACCACGGGGTGCACCAGCGCGCGGTCCTGGGCTCCGAGGACGATCCGGACAGCGAGTCGGCCCGCCAGGCCGCCTACTGGCGGGAGCGGCTGCGCGGCCTGCCCGAGGAGCTGCCGCTGCCCACCGACCGGCCCCGTCCCGCCGTCGCGCGCGGCGCGGGCGGCTCGGTGGGGTCCGTGCTCGGCGCCGACCTGGAGGCGCGCCTGCGCACCCTCGCCCGTTCGGCCGACGTCAGCGCGTTCATGGTCCTGCAGGCCGCGGTCGCCGCCCTGCTCACCCGCCTGGGCGCGGGTACCGACGTCCCCCTGGGCACGCCGGTGGCCGGGCGCGACGACGCCGCCCTGGACGAGATGGTCGGCTTCTTCGTCAACACGCTGGTCCTGCGCACCGACACCTCCGGCGACCCCGGGTTCCGGGAGCTGCTCACCCGGGTGCGCGAGACCGACCTGGAGGCGTTCGAGCACGACTCCATCCCCTTCGAGCGCCTGGTGGAGCTGCTCAACCCGGCCCGGTCGATGAGCCGGCACCCGCTGTTCCAGGTGATGGTGGCCTACCAGAGCGGCGGCCCCACCCCGCCGGAGATGGAGGGGCTGGGGGTGCGGCGCCACCCGGTGCGGGCCGACGCCGCCAAGTTCGACCTGGCCTTCGAATTCGCCGACCGGGGCGCCGAGGGCGGCGGCCTGGAGTGCACGCTGGTCTACGCGACCGACCTGTTCGACGAGGGCACCGCGCGCAACATGCTCCTGCGCCTGGAGCGGCTGTTGGAGGCGGTGGCCACGGCGCCGGACACGCCGCTGAGCGCGGTCGGCCTCATGGACGCCCAGGAGGAGCGGTCGGCGGCCGCGGCCGCCTCCGGGCCGGCCGTCCCCGCCGAGGCGGTGACGCTGCCCGAGCTGTTCGAGCGCCAGGCGGCGCAGGGGCCCGGGGAGCCGGCCGTGTCCTGCGCCGGGCAGGAGTGGACCTTCGGCGGGCTCAACGAGCGGGCCAACCGGTTGGCGCACGAGCTGATCGCCCGCGGGGCGGGGCCGGAGCGCATCGTGGCGCTGCTGCTGCCGCGCTCGGCCGACACCGTCGCGGCGATCCTGGCGGTCCTGAAGTCCGGTGCGGCCTACCTGCCGATCGACCCGGCCTACCCGGACGGGCGGATCGCCGGAATGCTGGAGGACGCCGGGCCCGCGCTGCTCATCACCGCCCCGGAGCTGGAGGAGCGCGCATCGGACCTGCTGGGGAACGCCTCCGCGCTGCTCGTCCTGGGCCCCGACACCGCCTCCGGCCGGCCGGGCACCGACCCGGTCGACGCCGACCGGACGGCGCCGCTCACCCCCGGGTGCGCGGCCTACGTCATCTACACCTCCGGCTCCACCGGGCGCCCCAAGGGCGTGCAGGTCGAGCACCGCAGCATCGCCAACCTGTTCGCCAGCCATCGGGAGAGGCTGTACCTGCCGACCCGGCGCCGCGCCGGGCGGGACCGGCTGCGCGTGGGGCACTCCTGGTCCTTCGCCTTCGACGCCTCCTGGCAACCGCAGCTGTGGCTGCTCGACGGGCACGCCCTGCACATCGCCACCGAAGAGGAGATGCACGACCCCGAACTGCTGGTGCGGCGCCTGCGCGCCGAGCGGGTCGACTTCGTCGAGGTGGCCCCCTCGCACGCGGTCCAGCTGCTGGCGGCCGGGCTCGACCGGCCGGCGGAGGACGGCGGCCGCGCGCACCCGCTGACCATGGGCGTCGGCGGGGAGGCCGTGCCGCGCACCCTGTGGGGGCGGCTGCGCGACCTGCCCGGGACCGAGGTGCACAACCTCTACGGCCCCACCGAGGCCACCGTGGACGCGCTGTCGGCGCGCCTGGCCGACGGCGAGCGGCCGGTCATCGGCCACCCGACCGCCAACACCCGCGCCTACGTGCTGGACGCGCGGCTGCGCCCGGTCCCGCCGGGCGTGGTCGGCGAGCTGTACCTGGCCGGGGCCGGTGTGGCCCGCGGCTACCTGGGCCGCCCGGGCACCAGCGCCGAGCGGTTCACCGCGGACCCGTTCGGGCCCCCGGGGGCGCGCATGTACCGCACCGGCGACCTGGTGCGGCGCCTGGCGGAGGGGGCGGTGGACTACATCGGGCGCTCCGACGGGCAGGTGAAGGTGCGGGGCTTCCGCATCGAGCTGGGCGAGATCGCCGCCGCCCTGGAGGCGCACGGCCGGGTGGCGGCGGCCGCCGTCGACACCTGGGAGCCGGTCACGGGCGACCGGCGCATCGCCGCCTACGTGGTGCCCGCCCCCGGCGGGGACGGCGCCCCGGGCGCGGCCGAGCTGCGGGCCCACCTGGCCGAGCGGCTGCCCGACTACATGCTCCCGGCCGCCTACGTTGCGCTGGAGGCGCTGCCGCTGACCGCGCACGGCAAGCTCGACCGGGACGCCCTGCCGGTGCCGGACGCCGCCGCGGCCCCGGCGCCGGGGCGGCCCCCGGCCGACGGCGCCGAGGCGGTGATGTGCGCGCTGTTCGCCGAGGTCCTGGGCGCCGAGGGGATCGGGGCCGACGACGACTTCTTCGCCGCCGGCGGCCACTCGATGCTGCTGGTGCGGCTGCGGTCGCGCATCGCCGCCGAGACCGGGCGCGCCCCGGCCGTCTCCGACCTGTTCGCCCACCCCACCCCGGCCGCGCTGGCCGAGTTCCTGCGGGGGCGGGACGGCGCCCCGGACGGGGTGGTCACCCTGCGCGCGGGCGCGGGGGACGCGGGGGAGGAGCCGCTGTTCTGCGTGCACCCCTCGGGCGGGATGGCGCTGCCGTTCGTCGGGCTGCGGGACCACCTGCCGCCGGAGCGGCCGCTGTACGGGATCGAGTCGCCGGACCTGGCCGCGGCCGCGGACGGGCGCCGGCCCGGCTCGGTGGAGGAGCTGGCCCGCGCCTATGCGGACCGGATCCGCCGGGTGCGCCCCTCGGGGCCCTACCACCTGGCGGGCTGGTCGTTCGGCGGGGCGGTGGCCCACGCGGTGGCCGGGCTGCTGGAGGCCGAGGGGGAGCGCGTGGGCCTGGTGGCCCTGCTGGACGCCCCGCTTCCGGGCGCCGCGGGCGCCGCGGGGGCCCCGGCCGGTGGCGACGGCGACGGTCCGCTCGCCGCCAACCACCGCCTGGCCGCGCGGCTGCTCCAGGAGGAGCCCGTCCCCGGGGCCCCGCGCTACACCGGCCCGGTCCTGCTGCTCACCGCCGAGGACACACCGGCGGGGGCGGTCGAGGCGTGGCGGGCCTTCTCCGCCGGGCCGGTGGAGACCGCCGGGGTGCCCGCCCCCCACCTGCGGATGCTGGAGGGGGCCGGGCTGGAGGCGGTCGGGCGCGCCCTGGCCGCCGCGCTCGCCGGGCGGGCGGCCGCCGCCCCGCCCGAAGGTCACGATCCCGAATCGTCCCGGACCACCGCATTGCAGACCGGGGACGGCGCAGTAAGGTAAGGCTGGCCTATAAGAGGATAGGCGATCCTCACATCTTCGGAACGGAGCAGGAACACCATGGAGGGACGCGCCTCGACCGCCCATCCCCCGGCCCTGGCGCGGCGCCTGGGCGCCGGCGCCGCCGCGGCGGTCCTCGCCCTGACCCTGGCCGCGTGCGGCAGCGGGACGGGCGCGCAGGAGGAGACGGACACCGCCACCCGCACCTTCGCCAGCGACCACACCGAGGGCGGGGTGGAGATCCCCGAGTCGCCCGAGCGCATCGTCGCCATCGGGTGGGCGGTGCCCGCGCTCATCTCGGTGGAGGAGGCCGAGCTGGTCGGGGTCTCGCGCGGGACCCAGGACACCAGCCTGACCCCACAGGAGCTGACGCAGGTCGAAGAGCTGCCCGAGGTCGGCACCGACCTGGAGATCGACGTGGAGAAGGTCGCCGAGCTGGAGCCGGACCTCATCGTCTCCGGCCTGGCCTCGGCGATGGAGTTCGACTACTCCGAGCTGGAGCAGGTGGCCCCGGTCGCCGTGGCGGCCATGGACGCGCCCGTGCAGTGGAAGGAGACCAGCGAGCGCATCGCCGACGCGGCGGGGGTGGCCGACGCCCACGACGAGCTCGTCGAGGAGTACGACGCGCGCGCCGAGGAGCTGTCCCAGACCTACGCCGAGGAGCTGGAGGACACGACCTTCGCCTCGGTGGCCGCATGGGGCGACGGCAACTGGACACTGGAGCACCGCGACGCCCACGGGGCCAACGTGCTCGCCGACGCCGGCCTCCGGTTCACCGAGGCGGCCGAGGACGGGGCGTTCAGCGAGAGCCTCTCCGTCGAGGAGCTGGACCGGCTCGACGAGTACGACGCCGTCATCGTGCGGGCGCAGGAGAACGGCGACGTCGATCCCGAAGTCCAGAAGATCATGGACCAGGGGCCCTGGGACGAGACCGGGCCGGCTCAGGCCGACCGTGTCTACCCGGTCCCGTTCGTGGGCGCGATGAGCTACACCACCGGGCTGCTGGTCTTCGACGAGCTGGAGGAGCGCGTCCTCAAGGACCTGTGACCGGGGCCGGCCGCGTTCCGGCGGGCCCCGAGACCCATCGCCCGCCTCGGCGCCCTGCACAGGGCGCCGAGGCGGGCGTACGCGCGCGGCCGACCGGCCGCGACCGACAACGGAGGTGACCCAACGGTGCCCGACAGCACCCGAGCGCCCTGGCGCTCCCCGCGGGAGATCCCCGCGGGCCCCGACGTCCTGGCCGCCGGACCGCCCCCGGTCCCCGCATCGGCGCCGCCCTTCGCGATGCGCGTCGCCCGCCCCGGCGGCGCGGACCTGGAGACGCTGCACACCTGGATGAACCGGCCCCACGTGGAGCGGTTCTTCGAGCGCGCCTGGACCAGGGAGCGCTGGGCCGAGGAGATCGCCGGGCAGGTGTCCGGGACGTTCTCCCGCCCGGTCCTGGTCTCCGAGGACGGCAGGGACGCGGCCTACATCGAGCTGTACCGGGCGGCGCGCGACGTCGTGGGGGAGGCCTACCGCTCCGAGCCGCACGACGTGGGCCTGCACATCGCCATCGGCGAGGAGCAGGACACCGGCCGCAGGCTGGGCGCACGGATCTTCGCCGCGGTGACGCAGGCCGTGTTCGCCGCCGACCCGCGGTGCCGGACCGTGCTGATCGAACCCGACGCCGCCAACGCCCCGGCGCGCAGGGCCGCCGAGCGGGCGGGCCTGCGCTTCGGGGGAGAGGTCGCCCTCCCGCACAAGAAGGCGGCCCTGTTCTTCGCGGACCGCCCCGAAGGGGACCATGGCCGGGAGTGACCGCGGCCGGAACGGGGTGCGGGCGTGACCGCCTCCTCGCTCTCCTCCTTCGCCATGGACCTGAGCCCCCTGCGCACACCGGGGGGATTCCGCATCCTGTTCGCGGTCCGGCTGGTGTCGCTGCTCGGCGGAGGCTACCGGATGGTGGCCCTGCCCCTGCAGGTCTACGCGCTGACCGGGTCCTCGGTGCTCGTCGCCAGCGTCAGCGTGGTCAACGGCCTGTCGAGCTTCACCGGAACGCTGGTCGGCGGCCCCCTCGCCGACCGGGTCGACCGCCGCCGCCTGGTCCTGGCCGGGGCCGTCGCCGAGGCGGTCGTGGTCTCCCTGTTCGCCGCGAACACCGTCCTGCCCGGCGGCGCCCGCCTTGAAATGGTCTACCTCGGCGCGGCGGTCAGCGGGTGCGTGGGCACGACCGGGCTGATCGCCCAGCAGTCCATGGTCCCCGCGCTCGTCGGCCCGGCCCGCCTGCCCGCGGCGGGCGCCCTGTTCGCACTGACCGCGCAGATCGGTGCGGTGGCCACGCCCGCGCTGGGCGGGCTGGTGGTGGCGGCCTTCGGCGTGGGCGCCGGGTTCGCCGGAACGGCGGTGGTCGCCCTGTTCGCCATCGCCGCCTCGCTCTTCCTCCCGCGGGCGCGCCCCGAGGAGGGCGGGGACGCCGGGGGCGGGATCGGCCGGGCCCTGGGCGGCGCGGTGTTCGCCGTGCGCGACCCGGTGGTGCGGCCGCTCATGGTGCTCGGCTTCTCCCAGGCGCTGCTGGCCATGCCGCTGGTCCTGATCCCCGAGTTCACGGACACGGTGCTGGGCGCGGGGCCCGAGGAGGCGGGGCTGCTGTACGCGGCGCCGGCCGCCGGGGCCGTCGCGGCCTCGCTCACCAGCGGTTGGACCGGCCGCGTGCGGCGCCCGGGGGCGGTGGTCTGCGCGGCGGTGGGGCTGTGCGGAGCGGCGGTGGCCTGCCTGGGGCTGAGCCGGTCGGTCCCGCTGGCGCTGGCCGCGCTGCTGCTCCTGGGGTGCGGGCAGGCCCTGGAGGAGATCCTGCGCTATGCGCTCGTCCAGTCGCGCACCCCGGACGAGCTGCGGGGACGGGTCAGCGGCGTGTGGCTGGCCCAGGCCACCGTCGGCGGCTCGCTGGGGGTGTCCCTGATGGGCGCCCTGGCGGCGCTGCTGGGCCCGGCCGCCGCCCTGCTGGCAGCGGGGTCGGCCTGCACCGCCGTCGTCGCGTCCACGGCGGCCGCCGAACGGGGCCTGCGCCGCCCGAGGGACGCGGACGCCCCCGCGCACGGCGCCGGCGGGGACGGCGGCGCAGGCCACACATAAAACCATAAGGCAAGGCTTGCCTAATCGTGCGATGTGCGGGAAGGTGGCCCCTGGGCGGCCGCGCCCCGTGCACTGTGGACACCGAACCATCGAGGACCGGACCATGACCAACCCCTTCGACGACCCCGAGGGCACCTTCCTGGTGCTCGTCAACGACGAGGAGCAGTACTCCCTCTGGCCGGAGTTCGCCGAGGTCCCCGCAGGCTGGACCACCGTCTACGGGCCCGCCGACCGTACCTCCGCCCTGGAGCACATCGAGGCCAACTGGACCGACCTGCGGCCCCGGAGCCTGCGTGAGGCGATGGAAGGCGCCGGGGCCACCGGCGCGGCGTGAGCGCGCGCGGCCCCCGGCTGCGCCGGGCCCTGGGCCGCGCGGCCATCGACCTCACCCCCCTCAAGGCCAGCCGCCCCTTCCGCACCGTCTTCGCCGCGCGCACCCTGTCCGTCTTCGGGCTGGGGTTCGCGCTGGTCGCGCTCCCCCTCCAGGTCTACGGCCTCACCGGCTCGTCGACCATGGTGGCCCTGGTCAACGCCGTCAACGGCGTCTCGGTGCTGGGCGGAACGCTGGTGGCCGGTGTGCTGGCCGACCGCCGCCCCCGGCGCGGGCTCATCGTCACCGGCCGCCTCGCCGCCACCGCCGCCTTCACCGGGCTCGCGCTGAGCGCCCTGTGGCTGGACGGAGCCGCCGCCATGGCCGCGATCGTCGTGTGCGCGGCCTTCAACGGCTTCCTGGGCACCTTCAGCCAGGTGGCGCTGCAGGCGGCGGTCCCCGGGCTGCTGCCGCGCGACCGGCTGCCGGCCGCCGGGGCGCTGCTCGCCCTCACCGGCAAGCTCGGCAGCGTGGTCGCGCCCGCCGCCGGGGGCGCGCTGATCGCGCTGCTGGACTACCCGCTCGTCTACACCGTCACCGCCGCCGCCTCCGCGGTGACCACCCTGATGGTGGCCCGCCTGCCCGCCATGGCGCCCGAGCACGCCCCCGGGGCGGCCGACGGCGCCTCCGCACGGCCCTCGCCCCTGGCGGCCATCGCCGAGGGCGCGGGCTTCGCGGTCCGGGACCGGGTGGTCGGCCCGATCCTGCTGCTCGGCTTCGTGCAGCTCCTCTTCGCCACCCCCTACGTGCTCATCCCCGAGCTGACCGACCGGGTCCTGGGCGGCGGTGAGCAGACCGCGGGCCTGCTCTACTCGGCCTCCGCCGCCGGCGCCGTGGCCGCCTCGCTGACCAGCGGGTGGACCGCGCGCCTGCGCCGCGCCGGGGCGGTGCTCCTGGCGGCGGTGGCCCTGTGCGGCGCCGCCGCGGCCGGGCTGGGCGCCTCCACCGCGCTCACCGCCGCCGTCGCGGCCCTGGTCGCCCTGGGCTTCGCCGAGATCATCGAGGAGATCCTGCGCTTCGCCCTGCTGCAGTCGCACACCCCCGACGCGCTGCGCGGGCGGGTCAACAGCGTCTGGACGGCCCAGAACACCGTCGGCGGGTCGCTGGGCGGCGTGGTGCTCGGCGCGCTCGCCGCCGTCGTGGGCCCCGGGGCCGCCGTGCTCGCCGGGGGCGCCGCCACGGTGGCGCTCACCGCCGCCATCGCCGGCGCCTTCCCCGGCCTGCGCCGGGCCCGGCCGGGCGGCGCGGCCGTCCCCCCTCCCCGCACCCCATCCGAACCCGAGAAGGAGAAGACCACATGACCGCGGCACTGACGGAGCCCAGGCTGGAGTGGTACCCCCTGCAGCCGCGCACCCTGCGGGTCAGCGGGGTCGACCGGGTCACCCCGCGCATGATCCGCGTGGTGCTCACCGGCGAGGAGCTGGAGGGGTTCCGCACCGACAACTTCGACGACCACGTCAAGGTGTTCCTTCCCGGGGAGGGCGAGCGCAGCCCCCGCCTGCCCGCCATGGACGAGCAGGGGCGCTGGAACATGCGCGCCCCCGGCCTGACCTACCGCGACTACACGGTGCGCAGCTTCGACCCCTCCGCCGCCGAGCTGGTGCTGGACTTCGTCGCCCACGACCACGGCCCCGCCGGGCGCTGGGCCATGAGCGCCCGCCCCGGTGACGAGCTGGGGGTGCTCGGGCCGCGCGGCACCCTGCACATCGACCGCGGGTACGACTACCACCTGCTGGGCGCCGACGAGACCGCGCTGCCGGCGGTGGCCCGGCGCATCGAGGACCTGCCGCGCGACGCGCGCGTCCTCGCGCTCCTGGAGGTGGCCGACGCCAGGGAGGAGCAGTACATCGACGCCCCCGAGGGCGCGTCGATCACCTGGCTGCACCGGGACGGCGCCGCGCCGGGCACCACCGACCTGCTCGACCGGGCGCTGGCCGGGCTCACCCTGCCCGAGGGCACCGGGTTCGCCTGGTTCGGCGGCGAGGCGGACTCGCTCAAGCCGGTGCGGCGCCGGCTGAAGGAGATGGGGTTCGTGCGCAACTCCACCTCGGTCGTGGACGGCTACTGGCGCCGCGGCGCAGCCAACCACGACCACCACGCCGACGACTGAGCCGGCCACCGGGCGGGGCTGCGGGGCGGGGGAGTCCGTCCACCTCCGTTCCGCGCCCGTCCTGGTGGCGAGGGGCCCTAGGAGGCGCCGTCTGCGCCGTCTCCGTCCGCGCGGCCGCCCGGGAACACCTGGGCGGCCCCCCCGCGTTCTCCGTGGTCGGGCGGGCACGCCATCATGGGATCCGCACGGGACCTCTCCGAGGCCTGTAGACGGCGAGAACGCGAAACGAGGACCGAGATCGTGCAGCGCACCCTCATCAACGGCAAGATCCACCGGGCCACGGTCACCCAGGCCGACCTGCACTACGTGGGATCGATCACCATCGACGCCGACCTCATGGAGGCGGCCGACCTCGTCGACGGCGAGCAGGTGCACGTGGTCGACATCGACAACGGTGAGCGGCTGGTCACCTACGCCATCACCGGCGAGCGCGGCACCGGCGTGATCGGGATCAACGGCGCGGCGGCGCACCTGGTCAAGCCGGGGCACCTGGTGATCATCATGGGCTACGCCCAGGTGGACGAGGCCGAGCGCGGTCGGCACACGCCCAGCATCGTGCACGTGGACCGGGAGAACCGCATCATCGAGCTGGGCGGGGACCCGGCCGAGCCGGTGCCCGGCTCCGAGCAGATCTCCGGTCGGCAGGCCGTCGGCGTGCGCTGACGGACCCCGGAGACGAAGACGCACGACGGCCCGCGGCGGGACGCCCGGGCCGTTCTCCGTGCGCTCTTCGCGCGCTTCCATCGGGGCCCCGACCGGCGAGAGCGGGAACGCGTCAAGGCCGCGAAACGCGACGTCGAGCCAGGGGAGACGTCGTTTCGCGAGGGGCGCATGCCCGCACACGCCTGCCCCGGGTGGCCTGACGCGCACCGGAGGCTTGAGGGGGCGGGTGGACGGCCTCGGACACCGTGTTCGCGCAGGTCGCCACAGGTTGGCCGCCCAGCGCCCAGATTGGTGGA
The DNA here is from genome assembly GCF_000341245.1 of Nocardiopsis halophila DSM 44494. Lineage (GTDB taxonomy): Bacteria > Actinomycetota > Actinomycetes > Streptosporangiales > Streptosporangiaceae > Nocardiopsis_A > Nocardiopsis_A halophila. Next base: position 3,933 of record NZ_ANAD01000210.1, on the reverse strand, counting down.
TACGGCCGTGATGTCCTCCGCGGTCGAATGGGCGGGCGCCGGCACGGCATCCGTCCGTGCCGGGATACGGCAACGGCGCGGATCCCCCTCTCAGGGCGTGGTTCCGAAAACGCCGATGAACACCGGTGGCCGTGTGTCCATAGGAAAGGGCTGTCCACTATCGGCCCTTTCGCCCGTCATGCGTGCGGGTATGGCGTCCTCTGCGATGGAGGACGAGGACGAGGACCGCAAGCGCGTGGCCACCCACATCGAGTGGCAGAAGCAGGGCGCTTGGGTGGTGCTCTGGGGCGCCTACACCCGCCGGTACTGGGCCTTCGCGCGCTGGCCCCTCCCGCCCGGCGGGGTGGCGGTGTGCGCGGTCGACCCCGAGGCCCTCTACGGCGAGATGCGCAGGGCCGAGCGCGAGCACGACTTCCTCAGGTGGCGGTACGGCGGCCGGAGCGCCCCGGCGGCGGGAGGGCCGCCTCCGAGCGCCCGATCGTCGCCCCCATAGCATTGTGCCGGTCATCCGATGATGAGCGCGCAAGCCCGTGGCGGCGGGCGCGCCACAGGAGAGAGAGCGGCGGTGGGGGCGCGATGACGACGGCCGGGGAGGCGCCGGGCGGCGGCCGGGCACGGGCCGGAGACGGGCACGACCGTGCCCGGGTGCAGCGACGGGCCGTCTCGGTCCTCGTGGCGGTCCAGGTCGTCGGCGGTCTCGGCGTCGGCGCCGCACTCTCGGTGGGCGGGCTCATCGCCGAGGCGCTCACCGGCTCGCAGAGCTGGGCGGGCATGGCGACCACCACCATCACCCTCGGGGCGGCGGTGTTCGCGCTCCCGCTGGCCGGGCTGGCGGCGCGCCGGGGGCGCCGCCCGGGGCTGGGCGCCGGGTGGGTCGTCGCGGCGTGCGGCGGCGCGGTGGCCATCGGCGGTGCCCAGGCCGGGTGGTTCCCGGTCTTCCTGGCGGGCATGGCCCTCTACGGCGCCGGCACCGCCACGAACCTGCAGGCCCGCCACGCCGCCGCCGACCTCGCCGACGACGCCACGCGCGGGCGCGACCTGTCCCTGGTGGTGTGGGCGACGACGGTGGGGGCGGTCGTGGGCCCCAACCTCACCGGTCCCGGGGCGGCCGTGGCCCGCCCGCTCGGGCTCGACCCGCTCCTGGGGCCGCTGCTCTTCTCCACCCTGGCCTTCGCCGCGGCCGGGGCGCTGACTCTGCTGCTCCTGCGCCCGGACCCGCTGCTGGTCGCGCGCGAGNCCGGCGGGGGCCGGGCGGCGAGCGCGGGCAAGGAGCCGCCGCTGGAGTCGCTGCGCCTGGTCGTGCGCACGCCCATGGCGCTGCTGGCCCTGGTCGGGACCGTCGCCTCGCACACCGTGATGGTGGCGGTGATGACCATGACGCCGGTGCACATGTCCCACGGCGGCGCGGCGCTCACGGTGATCGGGCTGACCATCAGCCTGCACATCGCCGGAATGTACGCGCTGTCGCCGGTGGTGGGGTGGCTGTCGGACCGGGTCGGGCGGATCCCCACGCTGGTCGCGGGGCAGGGGATCCTCCTCGTCGCGGTCGTGATCGCAGGCGCCTCCGACCACCGTGAAGGGGCGGTCATGGCCGGTCTGGTGCTGCTGGGGCTGGGGTGGTCGTTCGGGCTGGTGTCGTCGTCGGCGATGCTGGCCGAGGCGCTTCCGCCGGAGCGTCGGCCGGGCGCCCAGGGGGTGACGGACCTGGCGATGAACCTGGGCGGGGCCGGGGCGGGCGCGCTGTCGGGGGTGCTGCTGTCGGCGTTCGGGTTCGGCGGGCTGAACGCCTTCGCGGCGGTGTTCGTCGTTCCGGTGTTCGCGCTGGTGCTGTGGGCCCGGCGCTCCCAGCGGGCGTCGTGAGGGGCGGCCGCGGCCTCTTTGCCCAATACGCACGGTGACGGGAGTTTCTCCAATCCGTGACTCCGGGTAGCACATTTCGCGTGCGAGGCGTTGGCGGTCCGGAAGCGGCGCGACCGGGTCCGCCCTGCGAGCGGGGGCGAGGCGATGACGGAGAGGGAGCCGGGCGAGGGCGGACACCCGCCCGAGGACGGGAACGAGGCGAACGGGCGGCCGTCGTCCGAGGACGCCCCTTGGCCGCCGGGGGAGGCGCCCCGGGAACCGTCCGACGGGTCCACGCCGGATCCCGGCGGCGCGGGCTCTCCGGAGTGGGAGGAGTCGGTCGACCGTCTCGGGGCCGGTCCCTCCGGATACGGTGCCGAGCCGGGTGCTTCCGCGGCCCTGGAAGGAGAACGGTCGGGAGCGGCGCTCCCACCGGACAGCAGCGGCCCGGGTGGCGCGACGGGACCTGATGGACGTGCTGCGCCTGGCGGTCCGCAGCCGGGCGACCGGTCGACGGGTCCATGGTTCGCCCCTGCGGACGGCGGAGACTCGCGGCCTCAGGCCGGCCCCGGCGGCGCAGGCCAGGGTGCGGCAGGCGTCCCTGCGCCCCCGGGGTACGGTCCTCCGTCTGCGGCAGGCCCAGCCCCCGGACCTGCGGGCCCCGTCGGCGGTGGCGGCCCCTCCGGAGGTCAGATGCCGCCCGGTGCGACGGGGGCCGGGCCGCCGCCCGGATCACCGCCGCCTGAGCGGGGCGGCCCGGCTTGGGGACCGCCTCCGGGCGGACCTGGTCCGGGGATGGCCNGCCGCCGGGAGGCTGGNGCCGCCGGGAGGCTGGGGAGGACCACCTCCCGGGGGTCCGCCACCCGGTGGACCCCCGCCTGGGCCGCCGCCCGGCGGGCCTCCTCCCGGAGGCGGCTACGCGGGCTATCCGCCGCCGTCGCAGGAGAAGAAGACCTCGTGGGGCAAGATCATCGGTATCGGCTGTGCCGTGCTGGCGGTGCTGGCCATCCTCCTCGCCGTGGGCTGCACCGTGCTGGTGAACACCCTCGTCGAGAGGCGGGACGGCGTATCGGATGTCGGCGCGGACGGTGGCCCGGTGGGTGTCGGAGAACCGGCCGTCTCAGGCGGGTTCGAGTTCACGGTGACCCAGGTGCAGGACGATGTGGAGTCCTTCGGCGACGCGCCCTTCACCTCCGAGCCGAGCGGCCGGTACCTGGTGGTGTCGGTTCAGGCCCGAAACGTGGGAGAGGAGCCCGAGTACTTCGCCTCGACCGACGCCCGGGTGATCGGCGTCGACGGCAAGGAGTACTCGGCCGATGAGTCGGCCAGCGTGCTCGCCGAAGAGGGAGGAACTCTCTTCGAGGAGGTCAACCCGGGTTCGGTCGCAGAGGGCAGGATCCCCTTCGACCTCCCGCGAAGCGCAGACCCCGAAAGGATCGAACTCAGCGGCTGGACGTCCTACGACGACCCGGCGGTCATCCTGCTCAGCGATTAGGCAGGATGCGGGGGACCCGGGAGAGCGAGGCGGTAGATTGCCGAGACACGCCGGAGGTTCCAACAGCCGGTCCCGGGGCGAGCGAACTTTTTCAAAACAAGAGGTTGCTTGGTGGGTCGTCCCAGGTCAAAGAATGCTCCCCGCGCGCGTGGATGGCCCCCGTGCGGCGGGCCGCACGGCCTGGTACATCCTCCCCGCACATGCAGGGGGCGTCCGCTGGAGCGGTGTTGCTCTCCACGAGCATGACCGCCATTCGTCGGCGGCCTGCGGCCGCCCGGCTGGAGTGCGGTGTCCGGGGCGGCCGGGGCGTTGGGCGCCGCCCTCCAGCGGGGGTGGCCATCGATAGTGGTGAAAACGCCGCTTCAGGTCGCCGACAGTGGTGATTCCGCCACTATCGATTTACGCGGGAGGCTCCGAGCGCCCCTATGGAAGGTGGAGGAGACATCCCCTCAAGGGCGCGACCCGTGCGGGGTGGATCCGTCGGTCTGGGCGCTGGTCTTCGAGTGATCGAATGCTCCCCGCGCGCGGCAACGGTCCCGCCCGCTCATCTCTCGGCTGCGGCATGCGATGGTGTCCGTTCGGGTGGTGTAACTTCACAA
>NZ_ANAD01000209.1 GCF_000341245.1 Nocardiopsis halophila DSM 44494 | reverse complement strand
CCTCCACTGGCCCCCGCAGGGCCCGCCCCCCGTCAAGCAGGGCCGGGGAACCGCCGCGCCTTGTCGTTGCCGTCTCCCTCCCTGCACCGAAGGGCCCCGCCGCTCGACAAGCAGGCCGGAGCGGCGTACCTGCCGGCCGTCGTCGCCGCTCATCGCCCGTACCGCCGGTACCGCCGGGAATTGGCCGGGGCCCGTGAGTGGGGCACCTGCCGGGCCGTCGCCGTCGGGCGGCACGAACCGCACCCCGCACGAACCGCACGCCGCACGAACCGCGAACCGCACGCCGTCCGGACCGCGGGCACCCCCGGTCCGCCTGAGGGAGGAGGTCCCTCCCCTAGAGCCTGCCCGCTCCTAGAGGAGGGCGGGCTCGTCGAGGGTCAGGGTTCCCTCGTCCGCGTCCAGGGTCGCGGTGGCTCCGAGGGGGACCGTCGTCTGGGCGGGGATGTGTCCGAAGCCGAACCCTTCCGCGACCGGGACGCCCAAGGGGGCCAACCTGTCCCGCATCATCAGCCGGATCGTCTCCTCATCGGGCGTGCACTTGCCCCACGACCCCAGAAGGACGCCGGCGACCCCGTCCAGCCAGCCGCTCCGCAGCAGTTGGGTGACCATCCGGTCCATCCGGGAGGCGTCCTCGTCGACGTCCTCCAGCAGCAGGAGTCCCCCCTCCGCCGAACGGCGGAAATGCGGCGTGGCGATGCTGTCGGCCAGGACGCTGAGGTTGCCCCCCATCAACCGCCCGTGGGCCCTCCCGCCCACGAGGGTGCGCACCCCTTGAGGAGCGATCCGCATCCGCGACTCCGGCTCGAACAGGGTCGCGCGCAGGTCCTCCACCGCTTCGGGGTCACGGCCGAAGTACGCCCCCACCGGGCCGTGCACCGTGACCCGGTCCAGCTCCACCGCGAACGCCTCGTGCAGCGCGGTCACGTCGCTGAATCCGATGAACGCCTTGGGCGGCGCCCCGCGCAGCGCCCCGTAATCGAGCAGGTCCAGCATGCGGTGCGCCCCGTCGCCGCCCCTCAGGCACAGCACCGCCGCGACACCGGGCGCCAGCAGCGCCTCCTGCAGGTCCCTCGCCCGGTCGGCGTCGGTTCCGGCCAGGTAGGGCAGCTCCGGGTGCCGGTCGCGGACGTGCGGGCGCACCTCCGCCCGGACGCCCCAGGCCTCGATCACCGGGAGCGCCGCCGCCAGCTCCTCCTCCGGGGCGGGGCTGCACGGCGCGACCACCGCCACCTTTTCGCCCGCGTGCAGCCGCGGGGGCCGCCGCGCGCTCACGGCCGCAGGTCCAGCGCCGGGACGTCGGCGTCGAACCCGAACACCTGCGCGTACAGCGCCAGCTCCGCCTCCAGCGCGACACGGATGGTCTCGGCCTTGCGGAAGCCGTGCTGCTCCCCGGCGAACTCCAGGTAGGCGTGGGGCACCCCGCGCCCGCGCACCCGCTCCAGCAGCCGCCGCGCCTGCACCGGCGGGCAGATCTCGTCCTCGTCTCCCTGCATCAGCACGAACGGCGCGGTGACGGCGTCGGCCCGGTTGACCGGGGACCGCTCGATGTAGCGCTCCCGCTCCTCGGGCCAGGGCCCCACCAGGCTCTCCAGGTACCGCGACTCGAAGTCGTGCGTCTCGCCGGTCCGCCACCCGACCAGGTCCACGATCGGGTACTGGATCACCCCGCAGGCGAACACGTTGTCCGAGGCCAGCGCCGCCGCGGCGGTCCACCCGCCGGCGCTGCCGCCGCGGATCGCCAACCGGTCCGCGTCGGCCGTGCCCTCGGCGGCCAGCGCCCGGGCCA
>NZ_ANAD01000208.1 GCF_000341245.1 Nocardiopsis halophila DSM 44494 | reverse complement strand
CCCGGGGGGCCCCGCCGTAGTCGACCTGCACCACCCCGATGCCGCGGCTGGTGAAGTAGGCGACCTCGGCGTCCTGGGCGGTGGTCGACCGGCCGGTGGGGCCCCCGTGCGCCCACACCGCGAACGGCGGCGGCTCCCCCTCGGGCCCCTGGGCGCGGGGGTTGTGCGGGGGGTGGACGATGGCGTGCACCTCGCGCCCGCCGGGGCCGCTGAACACCCGCCGCTCGGCCCGCGGCGCGTACCCGTGCCGCACCTCCGGGTCGTCCCCCGACCGGCGGCTCAGCGCGCGCCACGACCCGTCGGCGGCGACCACCGCCACCACCTGGGCGGGCAGGTCGGGCGAGGCGGCCACACCCACGACCACCTCCCCGGCGGTCCCGGCCGGGCACAGCCGCCCCGACCACTCGGTGTGCGGGGTGGCGATGTCGGTGAGCGCCCCGGAGTCCGGGCACAGCAGCGACAGCCGGGACGAGCCGGTGCCGTGCACGGCCGCGATGAGGCCGCTCCGCATCGGCAGGATCCACCGCTGCCCCAGCGTCCACAGCGGCCCGCCGTACTCCTCCTGGGAGGGGGCCAGGGCGACCGGCGCCCGGGCCGCGCCGCCGTCGCGCGCGATCGAGATCTGGTAGGGGTTCCACCAGCCCGAGGCGTCCGACACGCAGAACAGCGTCTCCTCGTCGCCCCACTCGGCCTGCACCACCGAGTCTCCCGGCCCGCCGGCCACGTCGCGCGGACCCGAGACGGTCCCGTCCGGTCCGATCGCGGCGACCGACAGGTAGGTGGAGTCCCAGGGCATGTCCGGGTGGTCCCACCCGATCCAGGACAGGCGCCGACCGTCCGGGGAGATGCGGGGGCAGGCGAGGAAGCGGCGCCCCTCGGCGACCACCCGCACCCGGCCGGGGTCCCGGGCCGCCGATCCGTCCATCGGCACCGCCACCAGCGCCCGGCGCACGTCCGTGGGGGCGGGCCCGGTGTGCTCCTCGCGGATGCACCACACCTCGTCCCGCCCGGGCGGCCCCTCCACCGGCTCGGCGTAGCGCAGCGAGGAGGGCTCGGGCGGCTCGGGGGTCAGCGGCGAGGGCGCCTGCACCTGGCCCGGGAAGAACAGGTACAGCCGCTGGTCGGTGAACTCGCTGAACACCGCGGCGGTACCCGCCTCGGCGCGGTCGAGCACCAGGTAGGGGCGCCCGCCGTACTCGTGCACCCGGGTCCGGGCGTTCCACGGGGCGGCCAGCACCTCCTGCACCCCGTCCTCGGGCTCGTCCAGCCGGGTGCGGCACAGCGCGGTCCGTCCGCCCTCCTCGGGGCGCGGCTCGGTCCACCACACCTCCTGGCCGACGGCGCACGGCCACCCCGGGGCGCCGTCGTGCCGGGCCACGGCGTCCGCGCCGACCGGCGAGGGCCAGGAACCGTAGGGCAGGTGGGGCATGGTCACCCGTGCCTTTCTGTTCGTCACCGCCCGGCCTCCGAGGGCCGGGCCGCTATTCCACCGTCGAGAGGAAGCGGTCCAGGACCCGGACGCCGAAGCGGAGCGCCTCCACCGGCACGCGCTCGTCCACGCCGTGGAACATGGCGTCGCGGTCCAGCCCCGGGGGCATCAGCAGCGGCGTGAAGCCGTACCCGGCGATGCCCAGCTCGGAGAACTGCTTGGCGTCGGTGCCCCCGGCCATGCACACCGGCACCACGTGGCCGGAGGGGTCGAAGGCCAGCAGCGCCGCGCGCATGGCGGCGAAGACCGGCGCCTCGACCGGGGACTCCAGCGCCGGGGAGCTGTGCTCGTACTCCCAGCCCACCCGCGGGCCGGTCAGCTCGTCCATGGCCGCCTCGAAGGACTCCCGCCCTCCGGGCAGCACCCGCCCGTCGACCCCGGCCCCCGCGTCGGAGGGGATGACGTTCACCTTGTACCCGGCGTTCAGCATGGTGGGGTTGGCGCTCTCCCGCACCGTGCCGCGCACCAGGGCGGCGGCCTCGCCCAGGCGGTCCAGCACCCCGGGCAGGTCCCGGTCGGGGTCGAAGCCGGGGGCGTCCAGGTCCGCCTTGACGCCCACCGCCGCGCCGATCTCGGTGATCGCCGCCCGGGTGAGCGGGGTGAGCCGGTGCGGCCAGCGGTGCTCGCCGATCCGGGCGACGGCGGCGGCCACCGCCTGCACCGCGTTGTCGCTGTTGGGGCGCGAGCCGTGGCCGGCGGTGCCCGAGGCCCACAGCCGCAGCCAGGCCGTGCCCCGCTCGCCCGCGGCCACCGGGTACAGCCGCACCGTGCGCCCGTCCGGGGCGCGCACGTGCTCGGTGTGCCCGCCGGACTCGCCGACGGCCTCGGTGCACCCGGCGAACAGCTCGGGGTGGGTGCGCACCAGCCACTGGGCGCCGTAGGCGGCGCTGGCCTCCTCGTCGGCGGTGAAGGCGAGCACGGTGTCGCGGCGCGGGCGGCGGCCGGTGCGGGCCCAGTGCCGGGCGACGGCCACGGCCATGGCCACCGCGTTCTTCATGTCGATGGCGCCGCGTCCCCACACCACGCCCTCGCGCACCTCCCCGGAGAAGGGGTGGGTGCTCCACATCGCCGGGTCGGCGGGGACCACGTCCAGGTGGCCGTGGACCAGCAGCGCGGGGGCCGCGGGGTCGGTGCCCGGGATGCGGGCGACCACGTTGGAGCGGCGCGGCGCCGACTCCAGCAGCCGCGGCTCCAGACCGGCCTCGCCCAACCNCGGCCCCCCGCCGCTCGTCGCCGTCGCCTCCCCCGCGGTTGGTGGTGTCGATCCGGATCAGTTCAGAGGTGAACCGCACGACTTCCTCGTCGGCGGTGGCGAAGTCTTCCACGCGCACGCGCGCCCTTCTCGTTCGTCTCGCCTGGCCGGGCAGCGTCACCCGTAGCGGTTCTCGACCGCGTTGGAGATGAGGGTGGCGACTGCCTTGAAGCAGCGGATCATGTCATAGGCGGTGGGCGAGGTGGAGCGGACGCGCAGGGCGCCGACGCGTTCCACGCCGGGGACCACGGCGGCGGCGCCGGCCAGGTGCTCGGCGTCGACCTCCACCTCGACGGTGAGCGGCCCGTGCCGGACCGGCTCGGTGCGCCCGGCCAGGGCCATGGCGTCCTGCGCGGCCTCGGCGATGGCGGCGTGGGTGCGCCCGGGCGGGCGGCAGACCGCGGCGTAGCGGGAGACGTGGTCCTTGACCGCGGCCGTACGGGCCTGCGGCGCGTAGCGTGCGGCGTCCTCGCAGGCCTTGTCGTCGCCGGTGACCAGGACGACGGGGGCGCCGTACTCGGCGCACACGAAGGAGTTGAGCCGTCCCTCGCTCGCCGGCTCGCCGTCCAGCCACACCCCGGTGATGGAGTTGGGCAGGTAGGTGTGGGCCAGCACGCCCTCTTCCCCGGCGCCGCAGTGGTAGCCCACGAACGCGACGGCGTCGACGTCGCCGCGCTGGACCCCCTCCACCATGGACAGGTCCTTGTGCCGGCCGGTGAGCATCTCGGCCCGCTCGTCCAGACGCTCCAGCAGAAGGTTGCGCATGGTGGCGTGGGCCTCGTTGACCAGGACCGATGTGGCGCCGCCGGCGTGCAGCCCGGCGATGGCGGCGTTCACGTCGGAGGTGAACATCGACCGGCAGCGCTGCCACTGCTCGGTGCCGGGCTCGACGTCGGCGGGCCAGGTGACGCCGGTGGCGCCTTCCATGTCGGCGGAGATCAGCACCCTCACGAGGGCGACCCTATCCCGGGCGTCCCGTGGGGAGCCAGGCCTCGCGCAGATCGGCGGCCGAAGGGCGTGCGCCGGGGATCGGGGCCGGGCCCGGTCTGGAGACGCGTCCCCCGTCGTGCGGGCGCGGTCCTGCGGGAAGCGCCCGCACGTGATCACCGTCGAGGGCCTCGGCCCGTTTCCTCTCCTCCCCCACAGGGGCGGGGGCGCGTCAGGGCAGGGTGAGGACCTCGGCGCCGCCCTCGGTGATCACCAGGGTGTGCTCGAACTGGGCGGTCCACTTGCGGTCGGCGGTGACCGCGGTCCAGCCGTCGTCCCACAGGTCGTAGTCGATGGTGCCCAGGGTGATCATCGGCTCGATGGTGAAGGTCATCCCGGGGACCATGACGGTGTCGGCGCGCGGGTCGTCGTAGTGCGGGATCACCAGGCCCGAGTGGAACTCCGGGCCCACGCCGTGGCCGGTGAAGTCGCGCACCACGCCGTAGCCGAAGCGCTTGGCGTAGGACTCGATGACGCGGCCGACGACGTTGATCTGGCGGCCCGGGCGGCAGGCCTTGATGGCGCGCCGGGTGGCCTCCTCGGTGCGCTCGACGAGCAGCCGGTGCTCCTCGGTGGCCTCGCCCGCGATGAAGGTGGCGTTGGTGTCCCCGTGCACGCCGTTCTTGTAGGCGGTGATGTCGATGTTGACGATGTCGCCGTCCTTGACCACGGTGTCGTCGGGGATGCCGTGGCAGATGACCTCGTTGAGGGAGGAGCACAGGGACTTGGGGTAGCCCTTGTAGCCGAGCGTGCTGGGGTAGGCCCCGTGGTCCAGCAGGAACTCGTGGCCGATCCGGTCGAGCTCGTCGGTGGTGACGCCCGGGACGATGTGCTTGCCGACCTCCTGCAGGGCCTGGGCGGCGATCCGCCCGGCCTCGCGCATGGCCTCGATGGTCTCAGGGGTCTGCACGTCCCCCAGCACCCCTTCGACCGGGCGTTTCCTGCCGACGTACTCCGGCCGCTCGATGGTGGAGGGGACGGAGCGCTGCGGCGAGATTCGCCCGGGAACAAGCGGTGTGGTCATGTCGTGGGAGTCTACCCGCGACGACCCCCCGTACCGGCTCGCGCACAGGGGCGCGGCGCCGGTGTGTGGCACCGCACGTGACGAGGGTAAGAGGCGGGTGCGCGCCGCTCCGGGCGCCCGGTGCGGCGCGCACCCGGGACGACGGCGCAGAGGGAGCGACAGAGATGGCCGGCAACCCGATGGACCTGCCCGAAGACCAGCGCTGGTGGTACTGCCTGAAACACGACCGGGTGGAGAAGGGCGCGGGCTGCCCGAACAAGTTCCGCCTGGGCCCCTATGCCGACGAGGAGTCGGCCGCCGGGGCGCTGCGCACGGTCTCCGAGCGCAACGAGGCCTGGGACGCCGACGACGACCCCTGGGAGCAGGAAGGGCACTGAGGGCACTGGAGGGTGCCGCCGAGGGGGCCGCGCGGACCGCGTCCGCAGCGGGGCCGCGTCCCGACCGCGCCGGCCCCGTCGGCCGACCCGCCCGAACCCGGCGGGCCCCGCTCAGTCGACCGGGCGCGGCCCGCTGACCAGGTCGAGGAAGCGAGAAATCCGGTCGCGCAGACCGCCCTTGCGTACCTCCTCGGCCTGCCCCGCCGCGCTGGAGACCAGGTGCTGCATGCCGTCGAAGGACAGCGGCGCCGCCTTGGGCCGCAGGCTTATGGCGTCGTGGGCGATCGCGGTGAGCTCGGGGTCGCCCTGGTCCAGGGAGAGCACGGTGGCCCCGGAGCGGCGGGCGTCGTCGACCCGCTCCAGCAGCGGCACCGGCGCCTCGGGGGCGTCGTTGACGACGAACAGGGTGTGCCCGCGCCGGGCGTCCTCCAGCCGCTCCAGGCCGATGCGCAGGTGCGCGGGCGCGTCCGGCGGCGGCTGCCACCGCACCAGCGAGGGCGAGAGCTGCGGGATCCCGGCATAGCGCGCCTCGTCGTCGAGGTGCGCCGCCAGGTGCCACGGCTCGTCCTCCGGGGTGCCCAGCAGCATCAGCCCGTCGGGGGCGTTGGTGCGGCGCAGGGCGCGCGCGAAGTCCTCGGCGCGCTCCACCCAGGGCGTCGAAGCGAGGAGGTCGCGCAGCTGCGCGACGTGTCGGGCGTCCACGCAGCCCATGGTGCACCATGGCCCCGGCGCCGCGCAGCCGTTCCGCCGACCGCGCCGAGGGGGCCGCGGAGCCCCTGCGCCGCTTCCGCCGCACGGCCCCCGCACGGTCATCGAAAATCCGACCTCTCGAATTCGAGAGGAATTCGGCTCCCGATACGTGGCCGGATGAGGACAGGCCCGAGAGCTGGGGGTTCGAAATCCCTGTGAAAACCTCCGGGTGACGGCGGCCCGTTTTTGAGAGAGTCTTCATTGACCCCTCAGGGGCCTTCCAACCCGATTTCCCGACGGAGTGGAGATGCCACCGCTCATTCCCGACGGCGTCTACCTGATCTCGTGCGCGGGCGCCGACCTCTCCATAGACCTGTCCGGCGGCGGAACCCGGCCCGCCACTCCGTTGATCGGCCGGGGCCCGCACCGGGGCGACAACCAGAAATGGGAGGTCAGGAACGTCGACGGGGTGAACGGGGTGAACGAGTTCCGCCTGAGGAGCGTACTGGGCGCGGTGTATGTCGGAATCGGATTCGGCCGCCGACAGCCGCTCGAAGCGGCCGTCCAACCGCTTCCCATGCCCTGGTCGATCGAACCGGCCGGGCCGGACCTGTTCCGGATCCGCAATCCGTTCGCCGACCAGTCCCTCTCGCTCGCCGGCGACACGGAGGGAAGCCGGTTGAATCTGCCGCCGTGGGAGGACGGCGCCCTCCAGAAGTGGGTCTTCGAACCCGCCTGATCCGTTCCCGTTCCTTTCCGGAACCGGCCGGGCCCGCCTCCCCCGGGCCCGGCCCCTCCGCTTCACGGCCGCCCGTTCCGGACTCCCCGGACGCGGCCACCGCCGTTCACCGGGGGTCTTCCCAGCGGTAACGGGCCTCCGGCATCATCGGACCCTCTTCCCGCGATCCGGAAAGGCCGATCGGAGTGGCCCCCACACCCCGCACATCCCGCCTGCCCCGATTCCCCTCGGTCCTGGGCGCGGCGGTGCTCTCCGCCGCGCTCGCGGCCACCGCCTGCACCGCCGCCCGGGCCGACGAGGCCCCGCGCATCCACGACGTCCAGGGCACCACCCGCCTCTCCCCCTACGACGGCCGCGAGGTCGCGGGCGTCACCGGCGTCGTGACCGCGGTGAACGCCTTCGGCTCGGCCCGCGGGTTCTGGTTCCAGGACCCCCGGGGCGACGGCGACCCCCGCACCAGCGAGGCCCTGTTCGTCTACACCGCGGACACCACGCCCGACGTCGGTCCCGGTGACCGGGTCACCGTGGACGGGCGGGTGCAGGAGTACTCCCCCGGTGACGGGCTGCAGACCGTGACCCAGCTGGCCGACGCCTCCTGGGAGGTGTCCCGCCGGGCCGAGGTGCCGGACCCGGTCGCGCTGGAGCCGGGCACGGTCCCCGACGACTACGCCCCCGAAGGCGAGGACATCAGCGGATACGAGCTGGAGCCCGGTGCGTTCGCATTGGACTACTGGGAGTCCCGCGAGCACATGGTGGTGCGCGTGGAGGACGCCCGCACCGTGGCGCCGACCGACGACTACAACGGGCTGTGGGTGACCACCGAGCCCGGACAGAACGCCTCGCCCCGGGGCGGGACGGTCTACAACGGCTACGGCGACCCCAACTCAGGCAGGCTCAAGATCGAGTCGCTCATCCCCTTCTCCGAGCGCCCCTTCCCCGAGGTGGACACCGGCGACGAGCTCGCCGGGACCACGCAGGGGCCGCTGTACTACACCCGGTTCGGCGGCTACGTCCTCAAGGCGACCGAGCTGGGCGAGCACGTGGACAACGGCCTGGAGCGCACCTCCGCCGAGCCCGCGCGGAAGGGGGAGCTGTCGGTCGCCACCTACAACGTGGAGAACCTGTCGGCCCGGGACGACCAGGCCGTGTTCGACCGGCTCGCCGAGGGGGTGGCCGACGGGCTGGCGGCGCCCGCGATCGTGGCGCTGGAGGAGGTCCAGGACGACTCCGGCCCCGAAGACGACGGCACCGTGTCGCCCGAGCGGACCCTGGACCGGCTGACCGCGGCGGTCGAGGAGGCCGGCGGCCCCTCCTACGCGTGGCGCCAGATCGACCCCGAGGACGGGCGCGACGGCGGGCAGCCGGGCGGCAACATCCGCAACGCGCTGCTCTACGACCCCGAGCGGGTGTCGTTCACCGACCGCCCGGGCGGCGACGCCACCACCCCGGTCGAGGTGGTCGGCGAGGGCTCCGGGACGCACCTGAGCGTGTCCCCCGGCCGGATCGCCCCCAAGGACCCGGCCTGGGAGGACAGCCGCAAGCCGCTGGTGGGCGAGTTCTCCTTCCAGGGGCGCCCGGTGTTCGTGGTGACCAACCACTTCGCGTCCAAGGGCGGGGACGAGGCGCTGCACGGGACCGCGCAGCCGCCCGAGCGCTCCTCGGAGGTGCAGCGCCACGCACAGGCCGCCCTGGTCCGCGGGTTCGTCGACGACCTCCAGGAGGCCCGCCCCGACGCCAACGTCCTGGTCGTGGGCGACCTGAACGACTTCTGGTTCTCCGAGACGCTGGGCACGCTCACCGACGGCGGCGCCCTGCACAACCCGATGGAGGACCTGCCCGCCGAAGAGCGCTACAACTACGTCTACGACGGCAATGCGCAGTCGCTCGACCACATGCTGGTCAGCGGCGAGGCGGCCGACCGACTGTGCTACGCGATCGTGCGGACCAACGCCGAGTTCCACGACCAGGCCAGCGACCACGACCCGCAGGTACTGCGGTTCCGCCCGCTGAGCGGCGACACGGAGACCGACCGCGCGGAGCAGAGGCGCTTCTACGGAAAGCCGGGCACGGGCAAGGGGAAGCACGCCTGCCACGGCTCCGGGAACGGCAACGGCCACGGCAAGGGCGGGAACGGCAAGGGGCCGCACGCGGACGGCTGACCCGGCGGCCCGGGCCCGGAACCGGCTCCCGGCTCCGCCCCTTCCAGAGGGCGGGCGCGCACCGCGCCCGCCCTTTTTCTATTCCCAAGGGCACCACCGCCACCAGAGGAATCCCCTCCCCCTTCGCTACACGCTTCCCATGAATGGAAACAGGTGCCTCCATTTCCCTCTCCAGGCACTAGCAAGCCCCCGCCCACCAGGGGCAACAATGGATCACCGCGCCCCTCCCCCGGTCAGAACATTTCACGAAGAATGCGGTTTCAGATTCGTCACGAATCGCGTCCACGGTCTTATCCCGCCGCCGTCCCCGATGGTGTGCTGTCGGTAATCACCCCGCCCGGACCGGCGCACCGCCCCCCGGGTGCAGAACCGGCGAGGAGAAGGATGGCCAACGTGCGCAACAGATCGAGACTCACCGGCCCGGCGGCGGTGGCGGCCGCGCTCGCCCTGGCCGCGGCCGGGTGCACCGGCGGCGGAGGCGGCGGCGGGACCGGAGCCGGAGGCGTGTGGGAGGAGTGCGAGAGCGACCCCAACACCTGCAACTCCGGCGAGCGGGCCGACGGCGGCGAGATCACCTGGGTGGTCAGCGACTTCCCCGGCGCCTGGACCACCGTCTCCCCCGAGGGGGGCAGCGTCTACACCCTGCAGATGCTCTCCGGGATCGTGCCGAGCACCGGGCAGTGGGCGCCCGACGGCGAGACCTACGAGTTCAACATGGACCTGCTCGCCGAAGAGCCCGAGCTGGTCTCGGAGGACCCCTTCACCTTCTCCTTCACCTTCGCCGACGGCGCCGAATGGGACGACGGCACCCCCATCGGGGCCGACGACGCCATCGCCACCGTCAAGATGTCCACCAGCGACGAGGAGGGCTGGTGCGAGGGCTGCCGCTCCCGCCAGCCCGGCATCTACGACGACGTGGACGAGATGGAGGCCTCCGAGGACGGCAAGACCGTCACGTTCACCCTCAAGGACGGGCGCGCCAACCCCGAGTGGCGGGGCTTCCTCGACGCGCACCAGATCGCCGGCGGCATCCTGCCCGCCCACCTGGCCGAGGAGCAGGGCTACGACCTGGACGAGCCCGCCGACGTGGGCGCCTACTTCGAGTGGCTCAACGAGACCGTGCCCGAGTACTCCGGCGGCCCCTACACCATCGTCGAGGGCGACCTGGAGACCCAGGTCATCATGGAGCCCAACGAGAACTGGTACGGCGAGGTGCAGCCCACCCTCGACACCGTCATCGTGCAGTTCAACGACAACGAGAACAGCTGGGTGCCGGCGCTGACCAACGGCGAGATCGACGGCGGCAACCCGGCCAAGATCAACGACGACGTGATCGAGCAGCTGCGCGGCATGCCCGAGGTGTCGGTGGACGTGGGACCCGGCGCCAGCTGGGAGCACATCGACCTGAACACCGAGAACGAGTGGCTGCAGGACGTGGAGCTGCGGCGGGCGGTCTTCACCGCCATCGACGCCCAGGAGATCGTCGAGCGCAGCTACGGCACCGCCTACCCCGAGGTCCAGCGCAAGACCAACCACACCTTCGCCGCCGACAGCCCCCACCATGAGGACCTGTTCGGCGACTCGCCGCAGGGCACCGGGGACGCCGAGGAGGCCGCGCGGATCCTGGAGGAGGCCGGGTACGAGATCGTCGACGGGACGCTGGAGCGCGACGGCGAGCAGGTCGGCCCCTTCCGCCTGCGCGCCACCGCCGACCAGGTGCGCCAGGATTCGCTGCAGATCATCCAGTCCCACCTGGAGGAGATCGGCGTGGCCACCGAGATCGAGGCCATCAACGACCTGGGCGGGGTGCTGGGCGACCAGGACTACGACATCGTCCAGTTCGGCTGGAGCACCTCGCCCTGGTTCCTGATCAACCCCGGCCAGCAGTGGCACAGCGGGTCCGGCAGCAACTTCGGCGGGCTGGACGTGCCCGAGGTCGACGAGGCGCTGGACCGGATGGGCACCGCCACGACGCTGGAGGAGGCCGCCGAGTACGCCAACGACGCCGGGCGCCTGGTGGTGGACCAGGCCTACGTGCTGCCGCTGGCCGACGAGCCGCGGTACTCCTTCGTCACCGACGGCTTCACCAACATCCGCGACAACCGGCAGCACAGCCTGCGCGCCACGTACAACATCGGCGAGTGGGGGACGGTGGCGAACTGACCGCCCGGCACGGAAGGGACGCGTCCCGTGCTCGTCTTCGTGATCCGGCGGCTGCTGGTGACCGTACCGGTGCTGCTGGCCGCCTCGATGTTCTCCTTCGCCCTGATCGACGTCACCGGCGACCCGCTGGCCGACCTGCTGGTGCAGCAGCCCCCGCCGTCCCAGGAGGTGATCCAGGCCGAGCGGGAGCGGCTGTACCTGGACCGGCCCGCCTACGAGCGGTACTGGCTGTGGCTGACCGGGATCGGCGGCAACGGCGACATCGGGCTGCTGCAGGGCGAGTTCGGCCCCTCGGTCCAGGGGCCCGCCTTCGACGTGGGCGCCGAGGTGGCCGCCCGCATGGGGGTGACCCTGCGGCTGGTGGCCGCGGCCGTGCTGCTGGCCCTGGGCCTGGCCGTGGCCACCGGCGTGGTCTCGGCCATGCGCCAGTACTCGGTGGTGGACCACACGCTGACCTTCATCGGCTTCCTGGCGCTGGCCATGCCCACCTTCTGGCTCGGCGCACTGATCAAGGAGGCGGGGGTGTGGGCCAACGGGCAGCTCGGGACGACCGTCTTCTCCACGATCGGCGCGAGCGCGGCCGACACCCGCGGGATGGACCTCTGGGAGCGGATCGCCGACGCCGGCGGGCACCTGGTGCTGCCCACCGTGGCGCTGATGCTCACCGGCTACGCCGCCTGGAGCCGCTACCAGCGCACCGCCATGCTGGAGGTGCTCAACAGCGACTACGTGCGCCTGGCGCACGCCAAGGGGCTGCGCCGGCGAACGGTGATGCGCCGCCACGCGCTGCGCACCGCGCTCATCCCGCTGACCAGCGTGGCGGCGGTGACCATCGCCGAGATCCTGGCCGGGACGGTGCTCATCGAGACCGTCTTCCAGTGGCGGGGCATGGGCACCCTGCTGGTGGAGGCGGTCCGCACCAGCGACGCCTACGTGCTCATGGGCTGGCTGATGCTGGCCGGGACGCTGGTGGTGCTCGCCAACCTCGCTGCCGACCTGCTCTACGGCGTGCTCGACCCGAGGATCCGCTATGAGTGAGACCGTCCGGGACGGCGCCCCGCCCCCGCCGCGCGGCCGGCTGCGCACCGTCGCCGCCCGCTTCGCGCGGCACCGCCCGGCCATGGCCGGGCTGGCGGCGCTGGCCGCGCTGGTGCTGTTCGCCTTCGCTGGCCCGCTGCTGTGGACGTGGGACCACACCGTGTCCGGGGAGATCCCCAGCAGCGCGCCGCCCGGCCCAGAGCACCCGCTCGGCACCACCAGCGCCGGGAACGACGTGCTGGGCCAGCTGATGCGCGGGATGCAGCAGACCCTGAAGGTGGCCTTCACCGTCACGGTGCTGGCCACCGTGGTGGGGTCGGTGTGGGGCGCGGTGGCCGGGTACTTCCGCGGGTGGGTGGACGCGGTGCTGATGCGCGCGGTCGACGTGCTGCTCATCGTGCCGCTGCTGGTGGTGGTGGCCGCCGTCGGCGGGAACGTGCGGGGCGGCACCACCTGGTACGGGGTGGCGCTGGTGATCGCCGCGTTCGCCTGGACCCCGATCTCCCGGGTGGTGCGCGGGGTGGTGCTGTCGCTGCGCGAGCAGGAGTTCGTGGAGGCGGCGCGGGCCGCGGGCGCCTCGCACGCCCGCATCGTCTTCCGCCACCTGCTGCCCAACGCGGCCGGCCCGATCATCGTGGCGGCCACCCTGCTGATCGCGGTGGCGATCCTGGTCGAGGCGGCGATGTCGTTCCTGGGCTTCGGCATCCAGGCGCCCGACGTCAGCCTGGGGCTGATGGTGCAGCACGCCAAGACGGCGGCCTTCACCCGGCCCTGGCTCTTCTACCCGCCGGGGCTGGCGATCGTGCTGATCGCCCTGGTGATCAACTTCATCGGGGACGGGCTGCGGGACGCCCTGGACCCCCGGCAGGCCATGGTGCGCTCATGACGGCGGAGGAGGCGGCGGTGGAAGCGGTGTCCGACCCCGTTGCGGGGTCCCGGCCGGCGCGGGAGGGCGCGCCGGTGCTGGAGATCGAGGACCTGCACGTGTCGTTCCCCACCGAGGACGGGCGGGTACGGGCGGTGCGCGGCGTATCCTACCGGGTGCACCGCGGCGAGGCGCTGGGGATCGTCGGCGAGTCGGGGTCGGGCAAGTCGGTGGCCTCGCTGGCGGTGATGGGGCTGCTGCCGCGCGGCGCCGAGGTGCGGGGGGCCGCGCGGGTGCTGGGCGAGCAGGTGCTGCACCTGCCCGACGAGGAGCTGAGCCGGGTGCGCGGGGAACGCATCGCGATGATCTTCCAGGACCCGCTGACCTCCCTCAACCCGGTGTACACGGTGGGACGGCAGATCGCCGAAGCGGTGCGCGCGCACCGGGCCGTGAGCGAGCGGAAGGCCCTGGAACGGGCCGTGGAGCTGCTGGGGGCGGTGGGCATCCCCCGGCCCGAGGAACGGGTGCGCAGCTACCCGCACGAGCTGTCGGGCGGCATGCGCCAGCGGGTGGTGATCGCGATCGCGATGGCCAACGACCCGGACGTGATGATCGCCGACGAGCCGACGACCGCGCTGGACGTGACGGTGCAGGCCCAGGTACTGGAGGCGCTGGAGGCGGCGCGGCGGCACACGGGGGCCGCGCTGGTGCTGATCACCCACGACCTGGGGGTGGTGGCCGGGCACGTGGACCGGGTGGCGGTGATGTACGCCGGGCGGGTGGTCGAGGAGGGGCCGGTGGACGCGGTCTTCTCCCGCCCGCGCATGCCCTACACCCTGGGGCTGCTGGGCAGCCGGCCGCGGCTGGACGAGGAGCGGGTCCGGCGTCTGGCGCCGATCTCCGGGGCGCCTCCGACACTGCTCGCCCCGCCGCCCGGGTGCCCGTTCGCGCCGCGCTGCCCGATGGCCGAGGACCGGTGCACCGCCGAGGAGCCGCCGCTGCGGTCCGTGGGCGCGGGCCGGACCGCCGCCTGCCACTTCAGCGAGCGCCTGGAGGAGGACGGCGCGGACACGCTGTTCGGCCGTCCGGACCGGGCCCCGCCTTCGACCGCGCCGCCCGCGCCGGACGGCGCCGCTCCCCTGCTCAGCGCCAAGGGACTGGTCAAGCACTTCCCGGTGCGGTCCAAGGGGGTGGTGCGGCGGCGGATCGGCGACGTGCACGCGGTGTGCGGGGTGTCGCTGGACCTGCGCGAGCACGAGACGCTGGCGCTGGTCGGGGAGTCGGGCTGCGGCAAGTCGACGACGGCGCGGCTGCTGCTGCGGCTGCTGACCCCCGACGCGGGGACGGTGGAGTTCGAGGGCGCCGACATCGCCGGGCTGCCCCGCGCGCGCCTGCGCAGGCTGCGCCAGGACATGCAGATCGTGTTCCAGGACCCGTTCGCGTCGCTGGACCCGAGGATGACGGTCGCCGAGATCATCGCCGAGCCGCTGCGGATCCACGGGTTGTACCGCGAGCGCGGGGGCGCCGCCGACGTGCAGCGGCTGCTGAGGACGGTGGGGCTGGGACCGGAGCACGGGGCGCGCTACCCGCACGAGTTCTCGGGCGGGCAGCGCCAGCGCATCGGCATCGCCCGCGCGCTGGCGCTGCGCCCGCGCACGCTCATCCTGGACGAGCCGGTCTCGGCGTTGGACGTGTCGATCCAGGCGGGGGTCGTCAACCTGCTGGAGGACCTGCAGGAGGAGTTCGGCCTGGCGTACCTGTTCGTCTCGCACGACCTGTCGGTGGTGCGGCACATCGCCGACCGGGTGGCGGTGATGTACCTGGGCAAGGTGGTGGAGTCGGGCCCCGCCGACCGCCTGTTCACGTCGCCGACGCACCCCTACACCCAGACCCTGGTCTCGGCGATCCCGCTGCCGGACCCCCGCAAGGAGCGGCGGCGGCAGCGCATCCTGGTCACCGGCGACGTCCCGAGCCCGTCGTCGCCGCCGTCGGGGTGCCGCTTCCGCACGAGGTGCCCGAAGTTCGCGGACACGCTGAGCCCGGCGGAGCAGAGCAGGTGCATCGAGGAGGAGCCGCCCCTGGACCCGTGGGCCGCCGGCCACCTGACCGCCTGCCACTACGCGGAGGAGCGGGCGCTGTGGTCCGAGGGGCCCTGAGCCGGCGGGGGCCATGGACGGCCGCACGTCCGCTTGAACGACGGCGGCCCCTCGGGGCAGACGCGGAGACGAGGGCTCCACGGCACATGGCCCCGCCGCTCAGTCGTCGGTCTCCGCGCGCGCCTCAGCGAGAAGTTCGGCGATCCCTCTGATCGCCGCACGGTTCTTCACCGGATCGGGCTCGCTCCCGACGATCGCCTCAAGCTGCCGCAGGCGCTCTCGTCTGGCCGGGTACCGATGGAGAGCGGCAAACTGCGACCACTTGTTATAGAAAGCGAGCATGGGGCGCATGCTCGACGTCTTTCGCGACTCGGCTTTCGCTCGCGCGAGATCACTGAGGAACTCGCCAAGCCGTTCGGAATCCAGGACGGCGACCGCTTCCCGTAGCGCTTCAGGCGTCGCCGCGGGCTGCGGAATCAGCGGTTCGTTGACGGATGCAGCAGATTCGCCCGACACGATACCTCCCTGGTCCCCTCGACCCCGTCTCAGCACTCCAGCAGAATCGACCGCCTCGGGGGCCTGGGCACGACCGTCCCAGGTATCCGAGCATGGCCGAGCCGCCCTCCAGCGGTCCCCGGTTCCGAGAATGCCGCCGTCGTCGCCGTCAGGCCGCCAGGAGTCCGCGGAGTTCGTCCGGGGCGGCGTTGGATCCGGTGCAGACCACGGCGACGCGGAGGTCCCTGAGGTCGGCGCGCAGGGCGTAGGCGCCGGCCAGGGCCGCCGCCCCCGCACCTTCGGCGACCGTGCGGGCCTCGCTCAGCGCCCACCACTGGGCCCGGCGGATGTCCTCGTCGCCGACGAGGACGAAGTCGTCCAGGCGCCCGCGCATCACCGACTGCGGGAGCGCGAACCCCCGCCCGGTCGCCAGGCCCTCGGCGCGGGTCCGGTTCGGGCGCGCCGTGCAGGAACCCGCGCGCCAGGAGTCGTGCGCCGCCGGGGAGGCCGAGGACTGCACACCGACCACCCGGCACCCCGGCGCCACCGCGGCCGCGGTGATGCACGCCGCGGCCGCCCCGCTCCCGCCGCCCACGGGCACCACGACCGCGTCCAGGTCCGGTGCCTGCTCGAACAGCTCCAGGTAGGCCGTCGCGACCCCGGCGATCAGGTCCGGCTCGTCGCCGGGGCTCACCAGGCGGGCGCCCCGCTCGGCGGCCAGGGCCTCGGCCCGCTCCCGCGCGCCGTCCAGGTCGGCCCCGGCCTCGACCAGGTCGGCGCCCAGGGCCCGGATCGCCTCGGCCTTCACCGGGTTCGGGTTCTCCGGCACCACGATGGCGCAAGGCGCACCGGTCTCGCGGGCGGCGTAGGCGATCGACTGGGCGTGGTTGCCGGTGGAGTAGGTGACGACGCCCCGGGACCGCTCCTCCCGGGACATGCCCGCCAGCAGCACGAGTCCGCCCCGCACCTTGAACGCGCCGGTCGGCTGGGCGTTCTCGTGCTTGACGAGCACCCGGGCGCCGATGCGGCGGTCGAGGGCAGGGTAGGAGCGCAGCGGCGTCGGCTCCAGGCGCCCCTGGAGCAGGCGGCGCGCACGCAGGACGTCGGTGATGCCCGGGGCGGGGGCGGGGGCGGAGGCGTCGGCAGGGGCGGTGGGCGAGGAGGTGTCCGCAGTGGTCATGGGCCCATCGTCGGACCGGATCAGGCATAGGACAAATGCCGGCTCCGAGTTGATCCATCGATCATTTCTATACGAGCAGGTAGCGTCGGCGCATGTTCGATGAGACCCGGCTGCGCGTGTTCGCCGCGATCGCCCGCGAAGGATCGGTCACCGGGGCCGCGGCCGCCCTGCACTACGCCCAGCCGTCGGTCAGCCACCACCTCGCCCGTCTGGAGGCCGAGGCGGGGACCGCGCTGGTGCTGCGCAGCGGCCGCGGCATCCGGCTGACCGACGCCGGCCGGGACCTGGCCGACCGCGCCGAGGAGATCCTGGGCCGCATCGACCAGGCCCGCGCCGAACTGGCCGCGCACGCCGGGCTGACCCGGGGACGGGTGCGGCTGGCCGCCTTCCCGTCCGCACTGGCGGTGCTGGTGCCCCCGGCGGCCGCGCGGTTCGCCCGTGCGCACCCGGGCGTGGAGCCCGCCCTGACCGAGGCCGAGCCGCCGGAGGCGCTGGCGGCGGTGCGGCGGGGCGAGGCCGACGCGGCGGTGGTCTTCCGCCACGCCGACGAGCCCGCCCCCGAGGGGTTCGCAGCGGTGCCGCTGCTGGAGGACCCGGTCCACCTCGTCACGCCGGAGGCCCCGCAGGGGCCGGGCGGCCGGCGGTCCGGGCCGCCGCGGCTGCGCGACCACGCCGACCGACGGTGGATCACCGGGTGCGAGCGCTGCCGTGCCCAGCTGCTGCGTGCGTGCGCCGCCGAAGGCTTCGAGCCGGAGATCGCCTACGCGACCGACGACTACGTGGCCGTGCAGGCCCTGGTCGCCGAAGGTCTGGGGGTGAGCACCCTGCCGGGGCTCGCGCTGCGGGCCCACCGGCGGGAGGGGCTGCACACCGCGCCGACGGGGCGGGTGCGCACGGTCGAGGTGGTGACCTTCGGCGCCCCTCCCCTGCCCGCGCCCGTCGCGGCCTTCATCGGCGCCCTGTCGCACGCGGCCGCAGAGGCGGCCGCCCGGGACCAGGGCGTGTGACCGTTTGTCGCCGGCCTGCCCCGTTCCTCCTCCCCCTTCTCCCGGCCCCCGCACGCCGCCCCTCCGCCTCCGTCGAACCGGCCGGCGCGGAGTCACGCGCTCGTCGAGCGGCTCGTCCGGTTCGAGCGGCACGACATGTCCGAGTTCCACGGGCCCATTCCGACGGGGAGGGGGCCTTCCCGTTCCCGCGCCTGTCCCGGTTCTTCGACGAGCCCGACAGGGTGGTGTTCCTGATCCGCCACGGCGGTGCGGCCGCAGGGTTCACCCTCACCCGCCTTCTGCCCGACGGCTCCGCCTCCCACTGCGCGTTCTTCGTCCGGCGCCGCGCGCTTCTGGCGCCGGACGGTCGGCCAGACGGTCGGCCCGTCCTGGCGTGACGAGCACCGGACCGCGCACGACCGGCCCGGCCTGCCACCGGACACCTGGATCCTGCTGGACGCCGGCGACGCCGCCGGCCGACGACCGGCCGGCACAGGGGTCGGTGGCCGGATCCGGCCGCCGCCCCTCAGCGCCGCGCGGACCGGTCGGAGCACAAGGACCGGCATTCCGCTTCGCCCCCATCGGCCGCGGATCCCCCATTCCCGAAAAAGGTCCCGCACCCCCTTGTTCCGCGCATTCCCCATTCCTTTCTAAACGATAAACACACCCTGGATCGACCTGCAAAAACACACCCCACATGCGCGGACACCAGAGCAATCGGAGCGCAGGACCGCCGAAGCCCGAAAACCGGCCTAGGCCTCCCGCATTCGGGAGAACACTTCTAGAGTCGGCGACCGTGGACCGGATCGAGGAATTCCGGATTCCATGACCTTCCCCTCCCGAATGTGCGAGCGAAGGACCGGACCCCGGTCCTGGCGATCTCTACGAAGAGGAGCACCCATGCCCTCCACGACATCCCCCGTGCCCTGGCTGACCACCGCCGCGGCGCTGGTCTCCGGGGCCGCCCTCGCCCTGGCGGCCCCCGCGCCCGCCTCGGCCTCCCCGTCCCCGGCGCCCGACGCGCCCCCGGAGGTGCCCGAAGGCGCCGCGGCGCAGGTCGTCAAGGTCCCCATGGAGGCGGCCAACATCACCTCGGCCGTGCCCGACGCCGACGGCGAGGGCGCCACGGCTCGGCTCGACAACGGGCAGAGCATCGAGCTGCCCGAGCAGGCCTACACCGAGTGGCAGGAGAGCAAGGGCGAGGTCGGCACCGAAGACCTGGTCATCGGCGACTGCGGCTACTCCTACCTGTGGCTCTTCAGCACCGGCAACCGCGGCTACATGGTGTGGACCGGCTTCCACGTCAACGAGAACGCCTGGTTCTACGGCTGGGAGTCGGCCGTGATCGGTGCCGGGGACACCCGCTACGAGCAGACCTTCGAGGACGGAGGGGTCCTGGACAGCCAGGACTGGAGCCAGGACTATTACGGCATGGTCCCCGCCACCGACCTCTACGACGGAATGGTGGACAACGGCTGGGCCTTCCTGTCGAACTTCCAGATCTGCACGGCGCTCGGCCCCAACGACACCCAGTGGATCCAGTGACCGCGGCGGGGGCCGGCCGGTCCCCCGGGCGCCGGGGGACGCGGACGGACGGCCGCGCCCCCGCCCGGCTCCCCTGACCGAACGGACGGTGACGGCCATGCGGACGCGCCCCTCCTCGCCCGAGCTCGCCCTGGACGCCCCCTGGAGCCTGAACTGGCTGTGGTTCGCCGAGCCCGACCGCGGCGGCGCCGACTTCACGCCCGAGCCGACCGGCCGGGACGCGGTGCCCGCCCCCGGGGAGGCCGTCCACGAGGAGTGGCGCACATGGCGGAGGCGGCTGTGGAGGGAGGCGGCCGCGCACGGCGCCCCCCTCCGCGGCCCGGGCACCGGCACCGCGGGCTCCGCGGCCCGTACCGACGGCGCCCCCACCGGCTGCGACCCGCCGCACTTCTCCTCGCTCGGCGGTGCCGACGGGCTGGCCGCGCACCTGCGCGCCGCCTGGCCCCCGTTCCAGGCCTGGTGGGACGGGGGCGCCAAGCGGGCCCTGGCCGACCTGCTGATGGGCGCCGGGGTCCGCGGCACCGCGGCCGAGGCGCGCGGGTCGCTGCCCGAGGGGCACCGGCTCACCGTGCACGCCATCGCCCTCGCCGACGCCCAGACCCTCGCCGAGCGGCGCGCCGAGGGCGAGCTGCACGCCGCGGTCTCGGCCGGGCTGATCCGCGACGCCACGGGCTTCCGCACCTGGCTGCTGCACACCGCGGCCTCGGTGCACCGCCCGCGGTGACCCCACGGCCCTGCGGTACCCCGACCGCGCCGCGCGCCTCCATGGCGCCGCGATCGCGTCCCTGACCGCGGGACCGTCCGCCGTGCCCCCCGCGGGCGGTCCCGCGCCCGGCCCGCTGAGCGGTCTCCGGCGCACGGAGGACCGCCACGAGGCGCCTGCCGCCCGGCCGGATCGTCCGCCGGTGGATCGGGACGGGCCCCTTTGACCTCCGGTCGGCCGCCGGGTCGCCAGTGGCCCGGGAACAGCGGCGACAACGGCCCGGCTGGTGCCCCGCTCACGGCTGCTTGCCGGGTGGCGGGTCGCCGAGGCGCCAGGGAGAGGGCGGCGACGACGGGGCGAAGCGGTTGCCCGGTGCTGCTCGTCGGCCGCCGGGCCTCCCGCGGTCCCGGCGATGAGCAGCGACGACGGCACGGCTGGTTCCCCGCTCCGGCCTGCTTGCCGAGCGGCAGGGCTCTTCGGGGCCAGGGGGAACGGCGGCGACGAGGAAGCGGGGCGGTTCCCCAGGTCGTGTCCATTGGAGTGGTGGAGCTTTCGGCCTCGCCCG
>NZ_ANAD01000207.1 GCF_000341245.1 Nocardiopsis halophila DSM 44494 | reverse complement strand
CCCCGACTCTCCCGAGATCAACGGGGGCGTCGATACGGACGGCAGGCAGTGCCCCCCGGGGGCGGCCGGGGCCCGCAGACTCCCACCACGCCAGCGGACACGACCGGAAGGGCCCCTCCAAGGCCAAGGCGGCAGGCCACCCGGCGGCCGACCGCCAGAGCAGGGGGAACCGCCTCATCTCTCCGTCGCCGCACTCCCCTGGCTCCCGGCGCCCGGCAAGCAGCCCCGAGCGGGGCACCAGCCGTCCCGTCGCCGCTCCTGTTCCGGTACCGCAGAAGGCCCGGCGGCCGACCGGCGACACCGGGGAACCGCTTCGCTACGTCGTCGCCGCCGTCGCCCTGGCACCCCGCCGACCTGCCGCCCGGCAGGTGAGAACGAGCGGGGACCAGCCCTCCCGTCGTTGCGCCTTCCCCGGACGGGTCTTCACCCCGGACCGCCGGTGGCCCGGCCGGAACTCTCGGGCACAGCACGGCCTCACCGGGTCCCGGTGTCCCCGGTGTCCTCCAGGCGGGCGTAGTGGCAGGCCGCACGCGCAGGGCCGGTGCCGGACAGGACGCCCGGGTCCTCGGTGCGGCAGGCCCCGGCCACGCCCGCGCGTTCCGCCTCGCCCGAGGCCAGCACCGGGCACCGGGCGTGGAACCGGCACCCGCCCGGGATGCGCGTGGGGTCCGGCGGCTCGCCTGCCAGCACCTGGGCCTCCTCCTCCGACTCCGGCAGCACCGACAGCAGCGCCCGGGTGTAGGGGTGGCGCGGCCGCGCCAGCACCTCCTCCACGGGCCCGGCCTCGACCACCCGCCCCAGGTACATCACCGCCACCCGGTCGGCGATGTTCCAGGCCATGCCCAGGTCGTGGGTGACCACCAGGGCCGACAGCCCCAGGTCGGCGCGCAGGTCCAGCAGCAGCCGCAGGATCTCCCCCCGCACCGAGGCGTCCAGGGAGGCCACCGGCTCGTCGGCGACCAGCGCCTCGGGCTCCAGCACCAGCGCCCCGGCGATCACCACCCGCTGGCGCTGCCCGCCCGACAGCTCGTGCGGGTAGCGCAGGAAGAACCGCTCGGGCGGGCGCAGCCCGGCGCGGGACAGGGCGTCGGCGACCCGCCTCTCCTCGTCGGCGGTGGCGCCCTCGTGGATGCGCAGCCCCTCGGACACCGCGTCGTAGACGGTGTGCCGGGGGTTGAGCGACCCGGAGGGGTCCTGCTGCACCAGCTGCACCCGGTGGCGGTAGCGCTTGAGCGCCCGGGCGGTGTAGGACAGCGGCCGCCCCTCGAACAGCACCCGCCCGCCGGTGGGCCGCTCCAGCCCGAGGAGGGCGCGTGCCAGCGTGGTCTTGCCGCACCCGGACTCGCCGACGAGCGCGATCACCTCCCCCGCGTGCAGGTCCAGGTCGACCCCGTCGACCGCGCGGGCGGTTCCGCGGCCGCCGCGGCCGGTGAACTCCACGCTCAGCCCCTNCGCCCGCCTGCGCCGAGCCGCCCGCGTCCTGCCGCGGCCCGTCCTCCGGCGTGCTCTTCTGCAGCTCCGCGGTCATCCGGCCTCCTCGGCGGCGAGCACTTTCACACAGGCGGCGCGGCGGTCCGCGCCGCCGGCCTCCCACAGGTCCGGATCGGTGCTCGAGCACCGGTCCTCGGCCACCGGGCAGCGCGGGCGGAAGGAGCACCCCTCGGGCAGCGCCGCCGGGTCCGGCGGGTCTCCGGGCAGCCCGCTGGGCGCCATCCGCGAGGCCGGGTCGCCGACCCGCGGGAAGGCCGCGCTCAGCGCCGAGGCGTAGGGGTGGCGGGCGGCGGCCACCACCTCGTCGGCCGGCCCCTCCTCCACCACCCGCCCGGCGTACATCACCGCCAGCCGGTCGCAGGTCCCGGCCAGCACCGACAGGTCGTGGCTGATCATCAGCAGCCCGATGCCGCGCCCGGCCACCAGGTCGTCGATCAGCCGCAGGATCTGCGCCTGGACCATCACGTCCAGGGCAGTGGTGGGCTCGTCGGCGATGATCAGCCGCGGCTCGCAGGCCAGCGCCATCGCGATCATCACCCGCTGGCGCTGCCCGCCGGAGAGCTCGTGCGGGTAGGAGCGGGCCCGCCAGCGCGGCAGGCCCACGCTCTCCAGCAGCTCGCCCACCCGCGCCTCGACGCCGCCGGGCGGGGCGGTGCCGTGCAGCAGCATGGGCTCGGCGACCTGGTCGCCGACGCGGCGCACCGCGTTCAGCGAGTGCATGGCGCCCTGGAACACGATGGAGGCCCCGGCCCAGCGCACCGCCCGCAGCCGCCCCCAGCGCATCCGGGTGACGTCCTCGCCTTCCAGCAGGACCTGGCCTCCGACCCGCGCCGTCTTGGGCAGCAGCCGCAGCAGCGCCAGGGCGACGGTGGACTTGCCGCACCCCGACTCCCCTGCCACGCCCAGCTTGCTCCCGGCCTCCAGGGTCAGCGACACCCCGCGCACGGCGGGCACGCTCCCCCCGGCGGTGCGGTAGACGACCTCCAGGTCGCGCACCTGCAGCAGCGGCGCCTCCTCGTGCGAACTCACCTGCGCTCCCTCAGCCTGGGGTTGAACACGCCCTCCAGCGCCCGCCCGCACAGGGTGAACGAGAGCGCGACCAGTGCGATGGCCAGTCCCGGCGGGATCATGTACCACCAGATGCCGGAGCTGATCGCCCCGGCGTTGCGGGCGTCCTGCAGGATCCCGCCCCAGGAGATGGTCGAGGGGTCGCCCAGCCCGAGGAAGGACAGGGTCGACTCCATCACGATCGCCTCGGCGACGAGCAGGGTGGTCTGGGCCAGCACGACCGGCATCACGTTGGGCAGCACGTGGCGCTTCATCACGTGCAGGTGGCCGCCGCCCAGCGCGCGCGCCCGCTCGATGAAGGGCCGCGCCTCCACCGACAGCGTCTGGGCGCGCACCACGCGCGCCGTGGCCGGCCAGGCGGTCACCCCGATGGCGACGATGATGGTCAGGGTGCTGCGCTCCATCACCGCAGCCAGGGCGATGGCCACGACCAGGGACGGAAGCACCAGGAACCAGTCGGTGACGCGCATGAGCACGTCGGAGGCCCAGCCGCCGAAGTGTCCGGCGACGATGCCGATGACGGTGCCCAGGGCCACCGACACGAACGCCGCCAGGAACCCCACGGTGAGCGAGATCCGCGCGCCCCACAGCACCATGTCCAGCACCGAGCGCCCGAAGGCGTCGGTGCCCAGCCAGTAGTCGGCGCTCGGCGCCTCGAACCGGCCGCCGGGGCCGCCGGTGACGTCCAGTTCGGCCGGGTCGATGAACAGCGGGGCGCACAGCGCCACCAGCGCCGCCGCCAGCAGCGCCGCCAGGCCGAACAGCCCGGCGCGGTTGCTCGCGTAGATGCGGGCGAACTCCCCCCAGGCGGCGCGCCGCCGCGCCCACACCAGCGCACGGCGGGAGGGGGTCGGGGCGCTCACGTGCGCACCCGCGGGTCGAGCAGCGGGTACACCAGGTCGGCCAGCAGGTTCATGACGATCACCGCGCTCGCGAACAGGACGAACAGCGCCTGGACCAGGGGGAGGTCGGGCACCCGCAGGCCGGAGTAGAACAGCGACCCCAGCCCGGGCCAGGCGAAGACGGTCTCGATGAGGATGACGCCGCCCAGGACCCGCCCCAGGTTGAGGAAGATCAGAGTGACGGTGGGCAGCAGGGCGTTGGGCACCGCGTGCCGGCGCAGCACCAGGGCGTCGCGCAGCCCTTTGGCGCGGGCGGTGGTCAGGTAGTCCGCCCCCATCTCGTCCAGCACCGAGGAGCGCATGATGAGCAGGTACTGGGCGTAGACGACGGCGACCATGGTGGCCACCGGCAGCACCATGTGGTGGGCCACGTCCAGCGCGGAATCGAAGGCGCCCTCGACCCCCGGGGTGGCCATGCCCGAGGTGGGGAAGAGCCCCGGAAGCCAGCCCACGCCCGAGGCCAGGACCACGATCAGCAGCAGCCCCAGCCAGAACGAGGGCACCGACCACAGGGTCAGCGCCACGGCGGTGGTGATCCGGTCCCCGGCCGAGCCGCGGCGCCAGGCCGCCCGGGTGCCCAGCACCAGCCCGATCAGGGCGGCCACCACGGTCCCGGTCCCGGCCAGCAGCACGGTGGGGCCGATCCGCTCGGCAATGAGCTCAGCCACCGGCACCCGGTACTGGTAGGAGGTGCCGAAGTCGAACCGCAGCACCCCCAGGCAGTAGTCGGCGAACTGCTGCCACAGCGGCCGGTCCAGGCCGAACTGGCGGCGCAGCTCCTCCATCTGCTCCACGGTGACCTCGCGGCCCTCGGTCATCGCGCGCACCGGGTCGCCGGGCAGGATGCGGAACAGGAAGAAGCTGGTGACCAGCACGGCCGCCAGGGAGACCGCGGCGGTGAACAGCCGGCCCCCCAGGTAGCGCAGGACGCGCACGGCGCGGGAGGGGCCGGTGGGCCCCGGCCCCTCCGGGGCCGCGCCGGGGCCGGGCGCGCCCTGTTCGGGCGGCGCGGCCCCGGAGGTCGCTGATCGGGTCAACGCGGACCCCTTCTTCATCGGCGGTTCGGTGTCGTTCTGCAGGACGGTGTCGTCCGGCGGCCCGGTCCGGTCGGGGCGGGCCCGCGCATCACTCCCGGTCCTCGGCGGTGGCCGCGCGCCGGCGCAGTACCAGCAGGACCGCGCCGCCCACGACCACCACGGCGGCCGCGGCGATCCCTGCGACGGCCCAGCCGGAGGGGCCGCCCCCGGCGTCCTGCCCGCCCTCGGCCGGCTCCGCCATGGAGAAGCTCCAGTGCCCGTCCTGGCCCCACAGGTTGCCGCCGGGGTCGGGCTGGACCTGGGTGGAGGCGATCTGGTCGGAGCGGTAGGCCTCCATGGTGTTGGCGTAGGTCACGACGTTGACCACGGCCTCCTCGTACAGCACGGCCTGCATCTGCTTGATGTACTCGGCCCGCTGCTCGGGGTCCTCCCACTCGGCGAGCTGGCGCTCGTACAGCTCGTCGTACTCCTCGTTGCAGAAGTAGGCGTCGCCGCGCATGGTGCCCGGCTCCTCGGGCAGCGCGTCGCAGGTGTGGATGCCCAGCACGTAGTCGGGGTCGGGGTTGACCGACCACCCGGTCCAGATGAGGTCGTACTCGGCGTCGTAGAGGGCGTCGCTGAGCACGCCCGGGTCCACGGTCCGGTTGTCGACCTCGATGCCGATGTCGGCCAGGCGCTCCACGAAGATCTTGCCCATGGAGACGTAGTCCGGCCGGTCGTTGTGGACGTGCATGCGCAGTTCGAGGCGGTCGCCGTCGGGGGAGGTGCGCACGCCGTCGTCGCCCGTCTCGTAGCCGGCCTCGTCGAGCATGGCGTTGGCGGCGTCCGGGTCGAAGTCGAGGCGGTCCTCGCCCTCGGGCTCCCAGTAGTAGGTGTCGTAGCGCTTGGGGATGTAGCCCTCGGCGGGCTCGGCGTAGCCGCCGTAGACGTTCTCGACCAGCTCGTCCTTGTCGATGGCCATCATGATGGCCTGGCGCAGGGTCTTGTCCTGCAGGGCCGGGTGGCCGTCGCCGAACTCCTCGCCGTCCTGGGTCTGGGCGCCGGGGTTGATGGTGAAGGCCTGGAACCGCTTGCCGGTGGCGTTGTTGACGGTGATGCCCTCCTGGCCCTCCAGGGAGTCGGCCTGGGCGGGGGTGAGCCCGGCGGCCAGGGAGACCTCGCCCTTGCGCAGCGCCTCGACCTCGGCGTCCTTGTCGGCGAAGTAGCGGAAGACCAGCCGCTCGAACCCCGGGGCGCCGCGCCAGTAGTCGGGGTTGGCCTCCAGGGTGATCGACTGGTTGGGCTCGTGCCCGGTGATGGTGAAGGGGCCGCTGCCGACGACGGGGAAGTCCTCGTTGGTGAACTCGCCGAAGTCCTCGACCTCGGACCACACGTGCTCGGGGACGATGGGCACGTCCAGGGAGAGCATGGTGGCCTGGGGCTCGGCCAGCTCGATCTCCAGGGTGGAGTCGTCGACGGCGGTGACCTTCTCGAAGTTGGCCACCGCGTTGCCGTTGGCGGTGGCGGCCTCGGAGTCCTCCATCATCGCGTTGAAGGTGAAGGCCGGGTCCTCGGCGGTGATCGGTTCACCGTCGGTCCAGGTCATGCCGTCGCGGATGGTGTAGGTCCAGGTGAGCCCGTCCTCGGAGGTGTCCCAGGACTCGGCCAGGGCGCCGGTCGGCTCGTTGGTCTCGGCGTCGTAGGCGACCAGCGGGTCGTAGACGGCCTTGTGGATGCTGGTGGAGATCAGCAGCTGGGCGAGGAAGGGGTTGAGGGTGTCGACCGGCTGGGAGATGGCCACGGTCAGGGTCCGCTCGTCGGCACCTCCGTCCGCGGCGGCGGGGGCGGCCCCCGCGCCTGCGGCCAGGGCCAGGGCGGCCGCGGCCGCGGCGCCGCGCAGGGCCGTCCGGCGCGGGCCGGCGGGGCGCCCGGGTCGCCGGGCGGGTCTGAGGGACCGGGTCGGGCTCGGGGGGAAAGCGATGGGCATGGTCGGCGACCCCTCTTCACGCTGGGAAAACGGGGGGACCTCGAACCGGCGGCCGGTTGTTGGTTGTCTACCAGCGTGCACAGAAAAGCGTCAACGACTTACACCCTGACCGTCACAGGATGTTCACGATCTTCGGCGCGCGCCCGCGCCGCCCGGCGCGGCCGCCATTTTCGGAACGGGGAGAAACGGCACGCCGAATCGACCTTTTCCCGGCCGATTCGCCTTGAATGACCGGGCCCGCTAGCGTTGCCGCACATGATGGGGCACTCTCACGCGCTCAGCGGCGCGGTCGGCTGGATGGCACTGGTTCCCGTTCTCGACGGTACCGAGGTGCTGGGGGTCACCTTCCACATGGGCCCCGGGGAGATCATCGCGGGCTCCCTGGTGTGCGCCGGCTCCGCGCTCATCCCCGACCTGGACCACAAGAGCGCCACCATCACCCAGACCTACGGGGTCTTCACCCGGACCCTGGGCGCCTTTTTGAACTGGGCGTTCGGCGGCCACCGCAACGGCACCCATTCCCTGTTGTTCGCGCTGCTCATGGGGGTCCTGGCGCAGGGGCTGGCGCTGTGGTCGGAGATGGCCGTGCAGATCTTCGTGTTCCTGCTGATGGGCATCGCCTTCAACGGGCTGGGCTTCGGCATGGACAAGAACCGCACCGCCTCGGGCGTCATCAACGCCATGGTCACC
This sequence comes from Nocardiopsis halophila DSM 44494, assembly GCF_000341245.1. Taxonomy (GTDB): domain Bacteria; phylum Actinomycetota; class Actinomycetes; order Streptosporangiales; family Streptosporangiaceae; genus Nocardiopsis_A; species Nocardiopsis_A halophila. The sequence goes on along the minus strand of NZ_ANAD01000207.1, from coordinate 33,667 downwards.
GCGGGCATCACCCTGGCGCTCTTCAGCGCGGGCACCGACTACTCCTGGATGGGGACCGCGGTGGCCATGGGCTGCCTGCTGCACTTCATCGGTGACATCGCCACCCATATGGGGGTGCCGCTGCTGTGGCCGTTCATCGGCTACCGGGTGGGCCAGAACATCGGGTTCAAGACCGACGGCAAGGTCGAGCGCAACGTGGTCACGCCCATGCTGACCATCGCGATCGTGCTGTACGGGTTCTACCTGTTCGACTGGCCGGAGCTGCTGCCGCAGACCTGAGGGGCCGCTGGGTAGCATGGCCGCCGTGACGCGAACCTCGGAGTCCCTCACCCCTGACCTGTACGAGTACCTGGTGGAGCACAGCGCCCCGGTGGACCCGGTGCTGCGCGACCTGGCCGACGAGACGGCCCGGCTGTACCCCGACAGCATGGGCATGCAGATCGCCCCCGAGCAGGGCACGTTCATGACGATGCTGGCCCGGACGCTGCGGGCCCGCGACGCGGTGGAGGTGGGCACCTTCACCGGCTACTCCTCCATCTGCATCGCACGCGGCCTGGACCCGCGCAACGGCTCCCTGCTGGCGTGCGACGTCAGTGAGGAGTGGACCGGCGTGGCCCGCCGGTACTGGGACCTGGCGGGCGTTTCCGACCGGATCGAGCTGCGGCTGGGCGCGGCTCTGGAGACGCTGCGCGGGCTGCCCGACGCGCGCGCCTTCGACCTGGCCTTCATCGACGCGGACAAGACCGGGTACGTGGACTACTGGGAGGAGCTGGTGCCCCGCATGCGGCCCGGCGGCCTCATCCTGGTCGACAACACCCTCTCGCACGGCCGGGTCGTGGACCCCGGCGAGGACTCCCCGGCGGTGCAGGGCATCCGCGACTTCAACGAGGCGGCCCTGGCCGACGAGCGCACCGAGGTGGTGCTGCTGCCCGTCGGCGACGGCCTGACCCTGGCCCGCAAGAAGGAGTAGCCGCCCCGCCCGCCGGCCCCCCGCCCATCGCGCCCCACCCGGTTCGGTCCGTCACCCCCGCACCGGGGCGGGGCTGCAGTACGCTCGCGGACCATGCGGCTCTTGCACACCTCCGACTGGCACCTGGGGCGCTCCTTCCACCGGGAGAACCTGCTGGACGCCCAGGCGGCCTTCATCGACCACCTGGTGGAGACCGTCCGCGCCGAACGGGTGGACGCGGTGGTGGTCTCCGGCGACCTGTACGACCGGGCGCTGCCCCCGGTCGACGCGGTGCGGCTGCTGGACGAGGCGCTGCGCAGGATCCGCGGCACCGGCGCACGGGCGGTGCTGATCAGCGGCAACCACGACTCCATGGCCCGGCTGGACTACGGGTCGGGGCTGTTCGACGCTGCCGGGGTGCACCTGCGCAGCTCGCTGGAGGGCGTGGGCGCCCCGGTCGTGCTCGACGACGGCCACGGCCCGGTCGCCTTCTACGGCATCCCCTACCTGGAGCCGGAGATCGCCCGCCGGCAGTGGGGGCTCCAGGGCCGCGGCCATCCCGCCGTGCTCGGGCACGCCATGGAGCGGGTCCGCGCCGACCTGGCCGAGCGGCCCGGCGGCACTCGGTCGGTGGTACTCGCGCACGCCTTCGTGACCGGGGGCGCGCCCTCCGACAGCGAGCGCGACATCTCGGTGGGCGGCGCCGCGCACGTGCCGGCGACGCTCTTCGACGGTCCCGACTACGTGGCGCTGGGACACCTGCACGGGCGCCAGCGCATGTCGGAGCGGGTGCGCTATTCCGGGTCCCCGCTGGCCTACTCCTTCTCCGAGGAGCACCACGCGAAGGGCTCGTGGCTGGTGGAGATCGACCGCCACGGCGCGGTGCGGGCCGACTTCGCCGAGGCGCCGGTGCCCCGCCCGGTAGCGCGCATCGCCGGGCGCCTGGACGACCTGCTGACCGGGGCCGAGTGGGAGGCCTACACCGGGCACTGGCTCCAGGTGACGCTGACCGACACGGTGCGGCCCGCGTTCCCGATGGACCGGCTGCGCGAGCGGTTCCCGCACGCGCTCAACCTGGAGTTCGCGCCCGAGGGGGCCCCCGAACGGGACGACCCGGCGTGGGCGCGCGGCCTCAGGGACCGGCCGGGCCCGGAGCTCGTGATGGACTTCGTGGACTGGGCCCGGGGCGAGTCGGCGTGCGAGGAGGAGCAGGACCTGGTGCGGGCCGCCTTCGAGGAGCTGCGCGAGCGGGAGGCGTCGTCCTGATGCGGCGCCGCGCACCCCGCAGGATCCACGACACGCCCGCCAGGACACGGAAGAGCGCCCCCTGATGCGTCTGCACACACTCACCGTCCAGGCCTTCGGCCCCTTCGCGGGCACCGAGACGGTCGACTTCGACCGCCTCGGGGACGGCGGCCTGTTCCTCATCCACGGTGCCACCGGCGCGGGCAAGACCTCCGTGCTGGACGCGGTGTGCTTCGCCCTGTACGGCAGGGTGCCCGGGGTGCGCGAGGCCGCCAAGTCGCCGCACTCCACGCACGCGCCGCCCGGGCGCCGCCCCGAGGTGGCGCTGGAGCTGACCGTGCGCGGGCGCCGCCTGGCCATCACGCGCTCCCCTGCCTGGCGCCGCCCCAAGCTGCGCGGCACGGGCACCACCGAGGAGAAGGCCAAGGCGGTGGTCACCGAGTACACCGCCGAGGGGTGGAAGGGGCTGACCAACCGCCCCGACGAGGCCGGGCAGATCGTCTCGGACCTGCTGGGCCTGACGCTGGACCAGTTCTGCCAGGTGGTGCTGCTCCCGCAGGGCGAGTTCGCCCGCTTCCTGCGGGCGGGGGCGCGCGAGCGGGTGGCCTCCCTGGAGCGGATCTTCGACACCGGCGTCTTCGCCGATGTGGAGAAGTGGCTGGCCGACCGCGCGGCCGCCCTGTCGCGCACCGCCGCGCGCGCGGAGGAGCAGGTGCGCGCCACCGCCCACCGCCTGGCCGAGGCGGGCCGCGCGCCGGTGCCCGGGGAGGCCGAGGAGGACCTGGAGTCCCTGGTCCCCTGGGCGGCCGAGCTGGCGTGCACCACCGCCGCCGCCGCGCACGAGGCAGGGCCGGTGGTCGCCGGCGCCGCCGCCGAGCGGGACCGGGCCCGCACCGCGCTGGAAGAGGGCCGGGCCGTCCTGGAGCGGCGCCGCCGCCGGGCCGAGGCCGCCGCGCGCGAGGCCGAGCTGACCGCCCGGGCCGCCGAGCGGCGGGCCTGGGACGCCGAGCTGGCCGAGGCCGAGCGGGCGGCCGCGGTGGTGCCGCTGCTGAACACCGCCGACCACCGGCGCACCGAGCTGGAGAAGGCGCGGATGTCGGCGGGCGAGCGGACGGCCCTGCTCTCCGGCCTGGCCGACGCCTCGGCCTCCTCCCCCGCCGAGGACCTGCGCACCGCCGAGCGCACCCGCCGGGACGAGATCGCCCGGCTGCGGGACCTGCAGGGCGACGTGGAGCGGCTGTCCGGGCTGCGCCGGGAGGTGGAGGGGCTCGACGGGCGCATCGCCAAGACGCGCACCGAGCTGGAGCACTGGAAGGGCCGCGCCGCGGCGCTGCCGCAGCGCCGGGCGGCGCTCGCCGCGGAGCTGGAGGAGGCGCGGGCGCGCACCGGCCCGCGCGAGCCCGCCGCCGAGGCCCTGGAGCTGGCCCGGCAGCGGCTGAAGGCCGCCCAGGAGGGCGCGGGGCTGGCCCGGGAGCTGGCCGCCGCCTCGCAGCGGCGCATCGCGGCGGTCGACGCCGCCCAGGCCGCCCACGACCGGCTGCTGGACATCCGCCGCCTGCGCATCGAGGGCATGGCGGCCGAGCTGGCCGCCGAGCTGGCCGACGGCGAGCCGTGCCCGGTGTGCGGGTCGGACGAGCACCCGGCCCCGGCGGAGGGGGACGCGGACCGCCCGGCCCAGGAGGACGAGGAGCGGGCCCAGCGCGCGGCCGAGGCGGCCCAGCAGGCCCGTACGGAGGCCGAGAGCGCCGAGAACGACCTGGCCCAGCGGCTGGCGGCGGCGCAGGCCGCCGCCGGGGGCCGGGACCCGGAGGGGGCGCGGGAGCAGGTGGAGGCCCGGCGGGCGGCGCTGGACGAGCTGGACGCGGCGGCCGCGCTGGCGGCGACGGCGGCCGAGCGGCTGGCGGCGGTCGATGCGGAGCTGGAGCGCGCCCGGGAGGACCAGGGGACGCTGACCACCGAGCTGGCCGAGCTGACCGAGCGGCGGGCGGCCCGGCAGGCCGAGGCCGAGCGGCTGGCGGAACGCCTGGAGGCGGCCCGCGGCGAGGACGCCGACCTGCGGGCGCGGCTGACGCGGCTGGACGGGGAGGCGGGGCTGCTGCGGTCGGCCGCCGACGCCCTGGACCGGCGCGCCTCGGCCGCCGAGGAGCTGCGCACGGCCGAGGCGCAGGCGCGGCGGGCGGCGGTGGAGGCGGGCTTCGCCGAGGACGCCGAGGTGCGCCGCGCCGCCCGCACCGAGGAGCAGCGGGCGGCGCTGCGCGAGCGGGCGCGCTCCTACGACGAGGAGCTGGCGGCGGTGCGGGCCGTCCTGTCCGACCTGCCCGCCCCCGACGCCGCCGGGCCGGAGCCGGACCTCGGGACGCTGCAGGGCGGGGCGGACCGGGCCGAGGCGGCGCTGGAGCACGCGGCGGCCTGGCGGGACCGGCTGGCCCGGCGCGCCGAGCGCCTGGCCGACCTGCGCGGGGAGCTCTCGGAGCGGCTGCGGTCCTCCCGCCCGGCGCGCGAGCGGCACCGGGTCGCCGACGGGCTGGCCCGGCTGGCGGCGGGCACCTCCCCGGCCAACCGGGAGAGCGTGCGGCTGTCGTCGTACGTGCTGGCGGCGCGGCTGCGGCAGGTGGTGGCGGCGGCCAACGACCGGCTGACGACCATGTCGGGCGGCCGGTACGAGCTGCGGCACACGGTGGACAAGGCGGCCGGAGACCGCTCCCGCTCGGGAGGGGGCCTGGGGCTGCGGGTCCTGGACGCCTGGACCGGCCAGGAGCGCGACCCGGCGACGCTGTCGGGAGGCGAGACGTTCATCGCCTCCCTGGCGCTGGCGCTGGGCCTGGGCGACGTGGCGAGCGAGGAGGCCGGGGGTACCGACATCGGCACCCTGTTCGTCGACGAGGGCTTCGGCACCTTGGACGAGGAGACCCTGGAGGAGGTGCTCGACGTCCTGGACCGACTCCGCGACGGAGGCCGCGCCGTAGGCGTGGTCAGCCACGTCGCGGACCTGCGCACGAGGATCACGACGAAGCTCAAGGTCCTCAAGACCCCGGCCGGCTCCCGCCTGGAACAGACCGGCTGAGGAACCACCGCCGTTCCGGGGACGCGCGGCACGAGCAGTCTCTATATTCGTCCGCATGACGGGGCGCGTGGTTCTCCTGGCCCTGTTGAAGAGTGGCTTCTCGCCGGCCGGCGAGGGCCCGCGAACCCGCCGGTGGGGCGGAGGGGCCGTCGCTGTGCTCGCCGAAGCGGACCCCGGCCCTGGTCAGGCCCTAAAACGGTGGTGGAGGCGTGCGTCGGGGTCGGTCGCGTTCGGTGGGGGGGGCGGCGGCCGGAGGCCGCTCGGCCGGCCGCGCCGGATCCCGACACGGGAGGGCGGGATCGGCCGTTTCGGCGCCGGACCGGGGCACAGCGGGGTGCTCTGCCTTCCGGACGGGCACGGAGCGCGGACGTATTTCCGGGCCTGCAGTGGCGAACCGGCCATCGACGCCCGCCCCCGCGCCCGGCGGCATCCCTGGAAACCTCCGTCAGCGGTCGAGGGACTCACGACAGCGATCTGCACGACCTCAAGGAGCTTTCCCCCGTACCCTCCGGGCACGGCGATCCGACTTCTGTTCGTTTTCGATCCGTCGCGGGAGGCGGTCGTCCTCGTGGCCGGCGATAAGGCCGGAAGCTGGAATCGCTGGTACCGGGAAGCCGTCCCTCTTGCTGAGAAGCGCTACGCCGAGTACAGGGAGGCGACATCGTGAAGGGCACTCCGTGGGAGGAGACCAAGCGTAAGCTTCGGGAGAACCACCCGACCTGGGACTCTCCTGAGCGGGAGGCCGCCAGGGAGGAGGGGCGCGAAAGGCTTCGCGCGGAGCTCCGTGGCCACCAGCTCGCCGAGCTTCGACGGCAGAGTGAGCTCACCCAGGCGGAGGTGGCCGCGAGGATGGGGATCTCGCAGGCGCGCATCTCTCAGATCGAAAGCGGCCAGGTCACCTCCATGGACTCGGTCCGTGACTATGTCGCGGCACTGGGCGGAAGTCTGGACGTCGTCGCGACCGTCGGAGGCTGGAGCGTCAAGGTCGCTTGAGGTGGTCGGCCTTCCGGGGCCCGGGTCGGAGTGCGCCCCTGCCGGGGCGGCGCAGGACGGAACGCGTGAAAGGTCTGGCTCTCGGATCCCTTTGATGCCAGGCTTATCCGCGACTTACCCCGACAGGTCACTTATAGGGGCATGAGCACATTGATCGAGTGTCCTGAACCCGTCCGCCGGGCCGGTCCCCCAGGCGGCGGGCCGGTGCCGGCCGCCCGGGCGGGCGGGGGGCGGGTGCTCGAACTCCCGTCGGCCCCCGCGCGTTCCTTCGTGCTCGTCTGCGGCGTGCCGGGGGCGGGCAAGAGCACCCTGCTCAGGAACCTCTTCGGGCTCACCGGGCAGGAGGACCGAACCGCGGTGCGCGGCGGCGTGCGCGTCGTCGACTCCCACCAGTCCCGCCTGCGCCTGACCCCCTACCTGTCCGCACTGCCCTATGCGGCGTGGCGCTGGCTGGTGCACGTCCTGCACCTGGTCCGGATCACCGCGGCCCTGCGCGGCGGGCCGGTCGCCGTTCACGAGTCCGGGACCCGGGGGTGGGTGCGCCTGCTGCTCTCGGTGCTGTGCCGGCTGCGCGGCTACACCGTCCACGTGGTGATGGTCGACGCCTCCCCCGAGGAGGCGCTGCACGCCCAGCGCGCGCGGGGGCGCACGGTGACCCGGCTGAGCCACCGCGCGCACACCCGGCGCTGGCGGCGCCTGTGCGCGGCCCGGGAGCGCGGACCCGGCGCGCTGGTCCCCGGCGCCGCCTCCCTGGCCGTGCTGGCCCGCCGGGAGGTGCACACCGTGACGGGCGTGCGCTTCACCGGCACCGCCGCGCCTCCGGGCGGCGGCGCGGCCGCGGGTGCGGGTGCGGTTCACCTCACCTCGGGGCGGTTCGGCCCCTTCGCCGGAAGCTGACACAATGACAGGGTGAACTCCCTGGTCAACATCGTCCTGTTCGGCATCGTCGGCGCCGTCATGATGGCGGCCCTGCTGGGTCTGCTGCTGGTCGCGGGGGACCGCGCCCCCGCCAAGGGGGTCCGGATCGCCTTCGGCGCGGTCTCGGTGGCGGTGCTGCTCGGCGTCCCGGCGTCGGCCGCCCTGGGCGAGCTGGCCGCCGGCGGCGGGTACGGCGCGGCGTTCCTCAGCGCCCTGGCCGTGGAGATCATCATCTACGCCGTCAACATCGCCCTGCTGCCCGCCGTGCTGCGGCGCTCGGGCGGCGCCCCGGAGCGCCCGCGCCCCTCGGCCGCGCTCCTGGGCGGGGGCCTGGTGGTCAGCGGCGTGCTGGCCCTGGCCGCCTCCCTGCTGGCGCTCCTGCTCAGCTGAGGGCGGCCCGCTCCCCCGCCGCCTCCCGCACCCGGGGAATCACCTCGGCCAGCGCCTCCCGGGACTCCCCGTGGGCGGTGACGTAGGAGAACCCGTACCGCTCGCGCGCGGCCAGCAGCCCGTCGGCGATCTCTCCGGCCGTGCCCACCAGCACGAACGGACTCGCCAGCACCTTCTCGGCGGTGTCCAGGCCGCCGGCGCCGTAGACCCCGGCCAGCCGCGCGGCCTCCTTCTCGGCGTCGTCGGTGACCGACACCGCCTGCACCAGAACGTTGAACTCCAGGTCCGCGGCGCGGTCGCCGGCCTCCTCGCGCACCAGGTCGACGCGGCGCAGCACCTCGCCGGGCCCGTCCATGTCGAACACGCCCATGCGGGCCCCGCGCCGCTGCACCAGTCCGCCGANNNCCGGGGCCGCCGATCAGCACGGGCGGACGGGGGCGCTGGACCGGGGCGGGCTCCTGGACGACGAAGCGGGCCTCCAGGGCGTCGAGCGAGGCCTCCAGGGCGGACAGCCGCTCGGCGTGGCCCCGCCAGGGGATGCCCGTCTCCTCGAACTCCGACTTCATGTGGCCCAGCCCCAGGCCCAGGTCCAGGCGGCCCCCGGAGAGGCGGTCGACGGTGGCGGCCTCGCGGGCCAGCAGTGCCGGGTTCCAGAACCCGTTGTTCAGCACCAGGGTGCCCAAGCGCAGCCGCGAGGTGGACGCGGCGGCCGCGGCCAGCATGGCGAAGGGGGACGGGTGGCCGAGGTGGTCCGGGGCGACGACGGTGTCGAAGCCCATGGCCTCGGTCCTGCGGCACTCTTCGGGCCAGTCCTCGATCTGTGCGGCGCGGAAGTTCACGCCGAAACGGAATCTCCTCATACGCCGAGCCAACCGCACCGGTCGGCGCGCCCCAAGCGTTTCTGCGGCGGGCAGAAGCGGGGAAGGGGCGCAGGCGCGGTGCTCAGCCGCCGTTCTTGGAACGGCGGTCCAGCTCCTGCAGGTAGGCGTTGTAGGCGTCGAGGTCGGCGTCGTCGGAGCCGTCGCGCCTGCTGTGCCGCTCGCGGCGGCGCTCGGTACGCTCCTCGTCCCGGGCCCACTGGCGCATGAGCATGATGGTCACCAGCAGCGTGGGGATCTCCCCCACCGCCCAGGCGAACCCGCCGCCGGCGTACTGGTCCCCGGCCACGTCCTGGCTCCAGGGGATGTCGAACTGCCCGTAGAAGTCCATGGCCAGCGGCGCCGACTGCATCATGATCGTGATGCCGAAGAAGGCGTGCATGCCCATGGTCGCCAGCAGCAGCACGAAGCGCAGCAGGTAGGGCAGCTTCCGCGGCCCCGGGTCCACCCCGATGATCGTCCAGTAGAACAGGAAGCCCGACAGCAGGAAGTGGACGTTCATGAACAGGTGGCCCATGTGGTCGTTCATGAGCGCCGGGAAGATCGGGGTGAAGTACACCGCGTAGGGACCGAGCACGAACAGCGCGGTCGCCACCGCCGGGTGGGTGACCACCTTGGAGAAGCGGCTCTGCAGGAAGAGGGTGATCCACTCGCGCGGCCCGCGGTCGCCGCGGCGCGCGGCGGGCTTGAACGCGCGCAGCGCCAGCGTCACCGGGGCGCCCAGCACCAGCAGGATCGGGGTGAGCATGGAGATGGCCATGTGCTGGAGCATGTGCGTGCTGAACAGCACCATGGCGTAGGTCGCGAAGCCGCTGAGCAGCACGGCGACCATGCTCGCCAGCCCGAGGAACCAGAAGACGGTGCGGGAGGCGGGCCAGGCGTCGCCGCGGCGGCGCAGGCGCACCACGCCCGCCGCGTAGAGTCCGCCCAGCGCGGCGATCCCGAGGATGAAGAACAGGTCCGGGCGCCACAGGGTGAGCAGGGTCTGCAGGCTCATCGGCGGCGGGATCGGGAAGCCGAGGACCGCGGTGGCCGGGTCGACGTCACTGGCGTCCGGCTCGGGCGGCGCGGTGCGGCTGAGGGTGGTGGCCAGGCCCATCACCGCGCCCATGATGACCAGCTCGACCCCGGCCAGGCGGGCGAAGAGCGCGCGCCCGCCGCCCTCAGCGATCCGCGGAACGGTGGCGCGCCGGTGCCGCCGACCGATCACGCCCAGCACCCCGAACAGCGCGATCTTGGCCAGCATGATCAGGCCGTAGGGCGTGGTCAGGAGCTGTTCGAGGCTGTAGAGGCGGCTCAGGGCGCTGGCTGCGCCGCTGACCGCCACGCCGATGTAGGCCCACAGGGCCACGGCGCTGAAGCGGCGCACCGCCTCGGCCGCGTCGCCGCCGGAGCGCACAAGGCCGTGGTAGGTGACCGCGGCCAGGCCGCCGACCCAGACCGAGATCGCCACCAGGTGCAGGGCCAGCCCGGTGACGGCCAGCTCGTGGTTGCCCGAGGCGGCGGCGTGCCCGGTCAGGGCCGGGGGCACCAGGGCGGCCACGGAGGCGGCCAGCAGCCCCATCGCCCCGGCGGCCGAGGAGACGGTGCGGGCGAACAGCGCCACCGCGGTGGTGGCCAGGACCACCGCCATCAGGGCGCGGCCCTCGGCGATCTGCCCGGCGTAGCTGGTCAGCTCGTTGCCGACCACGTCGGAGGGGACCCGGCCCAGGATGTTGGACAGCTCGAAGACCAGGCGGGCGGCCGCGGCGGCCGCCCAGACCAGCGCGGCCCAGGAGGCGGCCCGCACGTACCCGGTGGCGCGGTCGCTCAGCACGCCCTTGTCCGAGGGCAGCAGCACCGCGGCGAGCAGCAGCAGGCCCACGGTGAGCGCGCCGGCCAGCGCGGTGGCGTTGCGCGCGACGGGCAGGCCCCACCGGGTCAGCGACCCGGGGTCGGGCAGGCCCGGGATGACCTGGGCGGTGACGGCTCCCCCGGCCACGAGGGAGCCGATCAGCGCGATCGCGCAGACCGCGAGCGCGGCCACGCCGATGATCGCGGCGGTGTCGCCGCCCCGCCGCGCCGCGTCCGTCGTCTTCGGTGTCTGTGGGGGAGCCACGGTGCCACTCCGTCGTGGTTCGGTGCCGGTGTCGCTGCTAGCGGAGGACGCGGGCGATGACCAGCGCGGCGGCGGCCGCTCCGACCAGCAGGCCGAGGCCGCTCCATAGCCAGGGGGCGAGGTCGGTCATCCGCGTCCGCCACCGGCCACCAGGGTACGGCCACTACTACGCCGTGTCGGACACGCCCCCGCCCGACGCCTCCCGCCCGGGTCCGCCATCGCTCCCCCTGCCGTCCGGTTCCGCACCGCCTCCGCACGGCTTTCCCACTGTGCGCGCTCGGCGGCGTTCTTCCATCGGAATGGTCTCACAGCCTACCCCGTGGCGCACTTTCCTGTTTTCTTCTCCGCGGGACCGACAATTCCCGTTTCCTCCCCCGCTCCCCGCCGGAATCCGGGGAATCCCTGTTCGCAAAGGTGGAGGGAACGGAATCGCGATACCGTCGTCCAACCGGCGCGCGCACGCGCCGGAGAAAGGCGGACCGCGCCCCGAGCAGGCAGCGCGAAACCGACCACGAAGGGGGTTTCCGTGACCCAGATCGACACCGTCATCCGCTCCCGCCGCGTCGTCACCCCCGACGGCGTCGCCCCCGCGGCGGTAGGCCTGCGCGGCGGGCGCGTCGCCGCGGTCTGCGCCCCCCACGCCCGGCTGCCCGCGCGCCAGGAGGTCGACCTGGGCGACACCGCGCTGCTGCCCGGGCTGGTCGACCCGGACGTGGCGGTGCAGGCCCCGGGCCGCCCGCTGCGCGAGTGCTACCTGCGCACCGCGGCCGAGGCGGTGCGCGGCGGGGTGACCTCGCTGGCGGTCGCGCCCTCGCCGGCGGGGCCGCCGCTGACCGGGGAGGCCGGGCTGCAGGAGCACCTGGACGCCGCCGGCGGCGTCGGGCCGCACGTGGTCCTGCTCGGCGCGGTGACCGACCGCAGCACCCCGGCCGACCTGGCGGAGCTGCGGTCGGCCGGGGCGGCCGGGTTCCACTGCTCGCTCTCCGACGGCGGGGCGCCGGGGGGCGGGCCGATCGGCGACGTCCAGCTGCGCAAGGCGATGATGGAGGTCGCCGCGATGGAGGCGCCGCTGCTGGTGCACGCCGAGGACGCCGGCGAGCTGGCGCCGTTCCCGGCGGACGCCCCCGCCCCGGCGGCGGCCGCCCGCCCGGCCCGCGCCGAGCGGCGGGGCCTGGAGCGGGTGATCGCGGCCGCGCGGGTGGCCGGGACCCGCACCCACGTCTCGCCCTTCACCGCGGCCGAGTGCGCGGCGGTGCTGGGGGCGGCCCGCGCGATCGGGGTGGCGCTCAGCGCGCACACCTGCCCGCACTACCTGTGCCTGCCGGCCGAGGCGGTCCCCGAGGCCTCCCCGGCGTTCCGCTGCCGCCCGCCGCTGCGCTCGGGCGCCAACCGGGACGCCCTGTGGTCGGCGCTGCTGGGCGACGCCGACTGCCCGATCCGCACCATCGGCTCGGGCCACCGCCCCGGGACCGGGGTGGCGGCCATCGCCTGGACGCTGCCGGCGCTGTGGACGGCGGCGCGGCGGCGCGGCCTGGACCTGGCCGCGGTGGCGCGGTGGACCTCCCGCAACCCGGCCGACCTGCTGGGGCTGGCGGGCAAGGGGCGGATCGCCCCCGGCGCCGACGCCGACCTGGTCGCCTTCGACCCCGACGCCGCCCAGACGGTCCCGGCCGACGACCCCGGGCCCTACGCCGGGCGCGGCCTGACCGGCCGGGTGGAGCGCACGTGGATCGGCGGGCGGTCGGTCTTCCCCTCCCCGGGCGCGGCCCCGCGGGCGCGCGCGGCCGAGTTCGGAGGTCCGCTTCCGACCGTATCGTGACGCGCACAACACCTGCGCTTTACAGGGTGTCAAGATGACGCCGAATGAGTAGCCATGTTGGAGATATCGCCCCGCCGGGCCGCGCGCCACAGTTGAGGGGTATCAACGACGATGCAAGGAGGAGTCACGTGCGCATCGGCGTACCCCGCGAAGTGAAGAACCACGAGTACCGGGTGGCGATCACCCCCGCAGGCGTCCACGAACTGGTGGCCCGCGGCCACTCGGTCGCCGTCGAGCGCGGCGCCGGCCTGGGGTCGTCGATCACCGACCAGGAGTTCGAGGCGGCGGGCGCCCGCATCCTGGACACCGCGGACGACGTCTGGGCCGAGGGCGACCTGGTGCTGAAGGTCAAGGAGCCCGTCGCCGAGGAGTACCACCGGATGCGGGAGGGCCAGACCCTCTTCACCTACCTGCACCTGGCCGCCTCCCGTGCCTGCACCGACGCCCTGCTGGAGCGCGGGGTCACCTCGATCGCCTACGAGACGGTGCAGCTGCCCGACGGCTCGCTGCCGCTGCTGGCCCCCATGTCCGAGGTGGCCGGCCGGCTGGCGCCCCAGGTGGGCGCCGCCACCCTGCAGCGGCCCAACGGCGGGCGGGGCGTGCTCATGGGCGGCGTGCCCGGCGTCCGCCCGGCCAAGGTGACGGTGGTCGGCGCCGGGGTGTCCGGGATGAACGCCACCCAGATCGCCGTGGGCATGGGGGCCGACGTCACCCTGCTCGACCTGAACGTCAACAAGCTGCGCAGCGCCGACGACCTCTACCGGGGGCGGGTGCGCACGCTGGCCAGCAACAAGCTGGAGCTGGAGCGCGCGGTGCTGGAGGCGGACATGGTGGTGGGCGCGGTGCTCATCCCCGGTGCCAAGGCGCCCAAGCTGGTCACCAACGAGATGGTCGCGCGCATGAAGCCGGGCGCGGTCCTGGTGGACATCGCCATCGACCAGGGCGGGTGCTTCGAGGACTCCCGTCCGACCACCCACGCGGACCCGACCTTCGCGGTGCACGACGCGGTGTTCTACTGCGTGGCCAACATGCCCGGCGCGGTGCCCAACACCTCGACCCACGCCCTGACCAAGGACACGCTGCGGTACGCGGTGGCGCTGGCCGACAAGGGCTGGAAGGGCGCGCTGCGCGATGACTCCGCCCTGGCCAAGGGGCTGAGCACCGTCGGCGGCGAGCTGACCAACGAGGCGGTCGGCGAGGCGCACGGCCTGAAGTTCCGCACGGTCGAGGAGGCCCTGGCCTAGCCCTGGGGGACCGCGCGGAGCGGCGGTGGACCGACGATGAGGGGCAGGGCGGTTGCGGCCGCCCTGCCCCTCGCCTTGCGGGGACCGGGGAGGACGCCCTCGTCCGAGCGCACCGTTCCTCAGGAGGCCCGGATACGGGCCGAGCACGGATCCGGGGCCGGTAATCGCCACCGCCTCCACTTCCGTGCCACGATCACCCTTTCTCGCCGATATGTGCCCGTTCACCTGAATTCGAGATCGAAATCCGGCCGGACTCCGGCCTGCGGGCGCCTCCCTGCGCGATCCGCCCTTTCGGCCCACGTTCGCGCCGGGAAAAGAGCGGCCGGAACCGCTCCGGAAATACCGCCGCCCGAAGGAGCGGGCCGACGCCCCACCGCCTCCTTCGCGGCCTTCTCGCCGCCCCCCTGGAGCTCCTTTCCGGCGATGCGCTGCTCATCAGGGCGGGCCGCCGTTCCGCTCGGTCGGGCCGAGCCCCCGTCCCGCCCCGACGAGCGCAAGAGCACATTCCGGGGCCAGAGGCGCCACCCCGCGGCCCACCTCCCGGCCACCGGTGGAGCGGACGCCCGAGGGCCGCGTTCGCGCGGCCGGCGGCCTCCGTGCGCGCTCCCGGGTGTACCTCCGACCGGAACCCGGGTATGCCCGACAGCGCGGTTCTCCTCCGCACCGCCGCGCAGGGGAGGCGATGGCGTCGTGCGTTCAGAGCGAAGGCGGCTGTGGACCGGGGCCGCCCCGGGGGCGAACCCGTTCGCGCTTCCGCGCGGGCTCCTCGGTCCGGCCGCCGGCCTGCTCATGGCCCGCGGCAACCGGGTGCAGAACGCCGAGGTCCTCGCCTACTGCGGCGTGGGCCCCCAGGACGACGTGCTGGAGGTCGGCCACGGCCCCGGCGTCCTGTTGGGCATGCTGGCCCGGCGGGCGCGGAGCGTGACCGGCGTGGACCCCTCCCCGCAGATGGTGCGGATGGCCCGGCGCCGCAACGCCGCGGCCGTGCGCGCGGGCCGGGTGCGGGCGCGGGTCGGATCCGCCGAGGCGACGGGGGCGCCCGACGCCTCGGCGGACCTGGTGGTCAGCGTCAACACGGTGGCCATGTGGCCGCGCCTGGACGCCGCCCTCGACGAGCTCCACCGGGTGCTGCGCCCCGGCGGGCTGCTGGCGCTCTCCTGGCACCTGTCCCCCGAGAGCTTCACCCTGGCGCCGGACGAGCGGGCCGCCCTCGAGGCGGCCCTCTCCCGGCGCTTCGGCGCCTCCTCGACCGCCGACCTGCGGCACGGCGCGCTGTTCTCCGCGCGGAGATGAGGTGCCGCACGGTGGTTCCGCCGGTGCTGACCGGATACCTTCGAGATGGGGGATTCCCCTCGCACCACCACAGCCACCTTGGAGGCGGAGCGCGCGTGTCACCCACCGGATCTGCGATCGGAGCGGGCCTGACCGGGATCGAGGCGTCCCTGGTCCGGCTCCCGCGGCCCCAGTCGCGCTCGGGCGGCGGCACCGGCGGGCGCCCGCCGCGCGCCCGGCACGCGCTGGTACGGGTGACCGACGAGGAAGGGGTCAGCGGCTGGGGCGAGATGCCCGGAGCCGACCCCGCGTCCTGGCGGCGGCTGGTGGAGGACTTCGCACCGGCCCTGCTGCGCCACCCGTGGAGACGGCCCACCGAGGCCCCGGACGCCTGGGCGCACCTGGCACCCTGCCCTCCCGCGGCCGCCGCGCTCGACACCGCCTGCTGGGACCTGTGGAGCCGGCGCCGCTCCTCCCCGCTGGCGCACGCCCTGGGCGGGGTGCGCACGGCGGTGACGGCCGGGGTGACCATCGGCCGCCAGCCGTCCCTGGAATCGCTGGTACTGGAGGTCAACCGGCAGGTCGGGGCGGGGTTCCGGGCGGTGCGGCTGCGCATCGGCCCCGGCTGGGACCTGGAGCCGGTGCGGGCGGTGCAGGAGAGCTACCCGTTCCTGGCGCTGCAGGCCGACGCCGGGGGCCGGTACACCGAGTCCGAGGAGGACCTGGCGGCGCTGCGCGCGCTGGACGAGTACGGGCTGCTCTGCCTGGAGCAGCCGTTCGCCGCCGACGACCTGTCCGCGCACGCCCGGCTCCACCGCGAGCTGGCCACCCCGGTGGCGCTGGCCGACACGGTGGACTCGCCCGAGGCGCTGGAGGAGGCGGTGCGCGCCGAGGCCGGGGGCGCCCTGAGCCTGTCCCCGTCCCGGCTGGGCGGCCTGACCCCGGCGCGGCGGGCCGCCGACCGCGCCTGTGACGCCGGGTGGGACGTGTGGTGCGCCGAGGAGCAGGCCTCGGGCGTGGGCCGCGCCGCGGCGGTGGCGCTGGCCTCGCTGTCCTCGGTGACCTTCCCGAGCCAGATGCCCGGGGCGGGGGTGCGCGCCCCGCGTGAGCTGGTACGGCCGCCGGTCCGGGCGCACGACGGCATCACCCCGGTGCCGCTGGCCGAGCCGGGCCTGGGGCACGAGGTCGACACGCGGGTGCTGCGCTCGCTGACGCTGGACTCGGCGACGCTGGTGCGCTCCCGCCCGCCGGCCTCCGAGCGCTCCGGCTGACCGCGCACATCCGGCCACGCTCCGCGACGGCGGCGTAGCCTGGACGCATGGGGACGTACACCGTGCACGCCCGCAAATGGGACGACGGCTGGGAGCTGCGGATCGTCGGCGCAGGGGTGACCTGGGCGCCGGACCTGTCCCAGGCCGGCCCGGCGGCGCGGGCGTTCGTCGGCGACCCGGCGGCCCGGATCGAGGTGGTCCCCACCGTCGGCGAGGCGGCCGACCGGATGATCCTGCGCGCCCGGCGGCGGGTGGACGCGGCCGACGAGGCGCGGCGCGGGGCGGCGGGCGCGGTGGCCGAGGCGGTGCGGGCGCTGGGCGAGGCGGGGGTGGACGAGCGCGACGCCGCCCGTCTGCTGGGACTGACCCGTGCCCGGGTCCGGGGGCTGGCGGCCGAGGCCCCGGCCGACGGCTCCGGGGGCGACGGCGCACCCGAGAGGTCCGGGACGGCCCGACGGAACGCAAGGGGAACAGGCGACACGGGCGACACGGACGGCACGGGCGGGGCGCACGGTCCACGCGCACCGGAACAGGGCGGGCCGCCGCATACCGGTTGGTCGGTCACGGCTAGAGTCGTGACCCGGGACACACCCCCGACCGATGAGGAAGGTGCCGACCATGCGGAAGTTCGCCGACCTTGACGAGCTCATCGCCGCCGAAGGCGAAGAGCTCGGCAGCAGCGACTGGCTGGAGATCGACCAGGACCGCATCGACCGCTTCGCCGACGCGACCGGCGACCACCAGTGGATCCACGTCGACCGCGAGAAGGCCGCCTCGGGACCGTTCGGCTCGACGATCGCGCACGGCTACCTGTCGCTGTCGCTGCTGGCCTACTTCGGCCCCCGGGTCTACACCCTGGAGAAGGCACCGACCATGGGGATCAACTACGGGCTGAACAAGGTGCGCTTCCTGCAGCCGGTCAAGGTCGGCGCACGCGTGCGCGACAAGATCCGCCTGACCGGGGTGCGCTCCTCCGACAAGGGGGTCCTGCTGACGATGGAGCACACCGTGGAGATCGAGGACGACGAGCGCCCGGCGCTGGTGGCCGAGGCCCTGGTGCTGATCGTCCCCTGAGAGGCGACGGGTCCCGCCGCCCACCCCGCGGCGGGGCCTCCCCCTCCCGAAGGAGCCCACCACCGGGCGCCCTGTCCGCACCGCTCCCCCTTGGTGTGATGCCCGAGCAGGTCGACACTTTCCGACACCCCCGACACGCGTGCATCGGCGATGGACTCCCATGGCCGACCTGGGGCCCGGTCCCGGACGCCCGCCCGGGCGGGCCCCGCGTCCTCCCTCACGGCGGGCCGCCCCCTCACCCGAGCCCGCGCCGAGACGGACGGCCCCGCACGACCGGCCGACCTGCGACCCGGCGAGGCACGAGCCACGGCATCCGCCCGTCGCACCCGCCGAACTCCCGAAACCTCAGTAGGTGCGGCGTTCCGGGAGGCTGGGACACGCTCGGCGGGTGCGCGGCCGCCGACCCCGCTCCTCCGACGACGGAGTACACGCGCTTCAGCCGACCGGGCCGACTCCGGGCCGACATGGCGCCGGCGGCCGCCCCGCACCGACGAAGAGGCGGCGGAGAGGTCGGCCACGAAGGGGCACGATGGCGGGATGCCCGCGGGGGGGCGTCTCCGCCGGAGCTGGAACTCCCCTCCGCCCGGGGCGACTCGGGCCCTGCGCCGACAGGCGCACCGGCCAGAGCGGGTCGTGTCCGCTGGCGTGGTGGAACTTTCGGCCGCGTCCTTGTGAGCGGCGCGACCGCTGCGGCGTGACCGGCGTCCCCGCCCCGGTGCACACCCCCTCCTCCCCGTTGATCTCGGGCAAGTCGGCGTAATACTCGCCGGTATTACCCCGACTTCCCCGAGATCAACAAGGGTGTCAATACGGGCGGCGGGCAGTGCCCCCGGGGGCGGCCGGGGACCGGAGAGCTCCACCACGCCAGCGGACACGACCCCAGAGCGTGCCCCCTCCCCGACCAGGTGCGGCCATCACCGCCGTGAGCGCGGCGGACCCATTGAATCCCCTGGCACACCGGCGTAGTTTCGCTTCTCGGAAGCGAGTCGTCCCCGTCGCGCACAATGGCCGACACCGTGCCCGCACGCACGGCATCCCCCTGGAGTGGCCCGTGGCAACGCCGTCCGCAGCTCCCGCCTTCCGACGCTCCCGCCTGGTCCGGCTCCTCTCCTGGCCGCTGTACCTGGCGCTCGCCGCCGTCGGCCTCGTCGCCGACCCCGCCGCCGGGACGGCCTCGGCCTCCCCCGGACCCGCCGCGGCCCCCGGTACCGGCGCGGTCGACTGCGACAGCGTCCCCTGCGTGGCGCTCACCTTCGACGACGGGCCCGGGCCGTACACCGGGGAACTGCTGGACCTCCTCGCCGCCGAGGAGGTCACGGCCACCTTCTTCGTGGTGGGCCGCAGCGCCGAGGAGTCGCCGGCCACGGTGGCCCGCGCGGCGGCCGAGGGGCACGAGGTCGGCAACCACTCCTGGGCCCACGACGACCTGACGGAGAAGACCGGCCCTGAGGTCGCCCGTGACCTGGAACGCGCCTCCCTGGCGATCACCGGAGCGACCGGGCGGTGGCCGGACCTGATGCGCCCGCCCTACGGCGCGGTCAGCGAGACCTCGCTCGCCCACACCTACTACCCGGCGATCCTCTGGGACGTCGATTCGCGGGACTGGACGGGCCTGGACTCCGAGGCCATCGTCGAGTCCACGATGGAACAGGTCCGCCCCGGCAGCATCGTGCTCCTGCACGACTCCCTCGCCCCCACGGTGGAGGCGGCCCCCGAGCTGATCGACCGCCTGCGCGGCCAGGGCTACCACTTCGTCGGGGTCTCCGAGATCCTGGACAACACCGACCTGGAGAACGGCACCGCCTACCGGCGCCGCCCCTGAGCCGGCTCAGCACCGGCGTCCGTGAACACCCCTTACGGGGACCGGCCGGCCGCCGGGCCTCGCATGGTCGGGGCAGGCAGGTGGTGACGGCCCGGCCGGTACCCCGCTCACACCTGCTTGCCGGGTGGCGGGTCGTCGTCGCCGCTGTCCCCGGGCCACAGGAGGCCCGGCGGTCACCCCACCGTCACGCGACCCCGCCCCTCCCCGCCTCCTCCACCGCGACGTGAATCATCCCATGACCATCTCACGGGATAGAAAAAGTAAAAATCGGGCTTTTCACCTCTAACCAGGCGTAACCTGGCGAGGTTCCGCGCAACGTCAAGCCCTGGAGCGGACTCGGCAAAGACCCGGGATCGCCACGGAACGTCGCCCGCGGCCCGCGGGGGCGCCGTGGTGGGCTGGGCCCTCCAGGGACGCCAGGAGAAGGAGTCCGATGTCCGACCAGCCACGACGCTCCGGCCCCAGCGACGAGGAACTGGGGATGGACCGCAAGATCAGCCGCCGCGACTTNGTGCGGCGGCCGCCGCCGGCATCGCCGCCGCGGCACTGTCCGGTTGCGCCCCCGGCGAGCGTTCCTGGTCGGCCAGCCCCCGCACCCCCGTGCCCGCCGCCGACGGCGCCGACTACCCGCCCGGCATGGAGGGTCTGCGCGGCAACACCCAGCAGGCGCTGAGCATCCCGCACAGCATCCGCGACGGGCGCCTGGGCAGTGTCGTGAACACCTCCTCGGTCGAGGACACCGGCGAGCACTACGACCTGGTCGTCGTCGGCGCGGGCATCAGCGGCCTGGCGGCCGCGCACTTCTACCGCCAGAAGCACCCCGGGGCCTCGGTCCTCATCCTGGACAACCACGACGAGTTCGGCGGGCACGCCCGCCGCAACGAGTTCCACCCCGAAGGCCGCGAGCAGGTGCTGATCGGCTACGGCGGCACCCAGGCCATCGACACCCCCTCGATCTACAGCGACACCGCCATGGGCCTGCTCAAGGACCTGGGCATCGAGGTCGACAAGTTCCAGGAGTTCTTCGACCAGAAGTTCTACGACCGGTGGAACCTGGCCCAGGAGGGCGACACCGTCTTCTTCCGCGCCGAGGAGTTCGGCCGCGACCACCTGGCGGTGCGCGGCAAGGACATGCCGGTGCGCGAGTGGCTCAAGGACGCCCCGGTCAGCGCCGAGGCTCTGGACCAGATCGTGATGCTCTACGACGAGCCGGAGGACTGGCTGCCCGGCCTGTCCGACGAGGAGAAGAAGCGCCGCCTGGCCGGCCTGACCTACACCGAGTACCTGCGCGACGTCGCCGGCGTCAACGACGAGGTGCTCGCCTACGTCGAGACGCTCACCAGCGACGAGTGGGCGGTCCCCGCCTCCACCTGGGGCGCCCTGGACGCCTGGGGCGAGGGCTACCCCGGCTTCGACGGGCTCGGCCTGGACGATTCCGAGGCCTCGCCGCTCAACTCCTACTCCATGCGGCGCTTCTGGGACTTCGAGGACCCCTACATCCACCACTTCCCCGACGGCAACGCCAGCATCGCCCGCCTGCTCGTCCACTCGCTCATCCCCGGCAGCGTGCCCGGCAAGGACGAGCTGGACATGGAGAGCGTCGTCCTCGCCGAGTTCGACTACTCCCGCCTCGACCTGGAGGACAACGAGGTGCGCCTGCGCCTGCAGGCGCCCTGCACCGACATCCGCCACGACGGCCACCACTCCTCCGCCGAGCGGGTCTTCGTCACCTACCACCGGGACGGCGCCCTGCACCGGGTCACCGCCGACCACGTCGTGATGGCCGCCTGGCACGTGATGGGCAAGTACCTGATGAAGGAGCTGCCCAGCTCCCAGCGCACCGCCATGCAGGACGCCTCCAAGCAGCCGCTCCTGTACGCCAACGTCGTGGTGCGCAACTGGCAGCCCTGGGTGGAGCTGGGCATGCGGCACATCCGCCTCACCGGAGGCGACTGGGCCGTCGCGCAGCTGGACTACCCGGTCTCCATGGGCGGCTACGAGCACTCGAAGGACCCCGAGGAGCCGATCATCATCCAGATGATCGGGGCGCCCAGCACGGGTGTGCAGTCGCTCAAGCAGGGCGCCATCACCGCCCGGCACCAGGTGCTCAAGCGCGACTTCGCCAGCTTCGAGCGGAGCATCCGCCAGACCCTGAACCGGGCGCTGGGCGACGGCGGCTTCGACGCCAAGCGCGACATCGAGGCCATCACCGTCAACCGGTGGGGCCACGGCTACGCCCGCGAGTACACCAGCCGCTGGGACGCCTTCTGGCCGAACGGCCCCACGCCCGCCGAGGCCGCGCGCAAGCGGCTCGGCCGGATCGCGGTCGCCAACTCCGACGCGGCGCCCAACGCCTACACCGACACCGCCATCGACGAGGCCCACCGCGCCGTGGAAGAGCTCGACAAGGCCTGAGGAACGGGGGCCCCGGGGGCGGCGGCACTGTCCCCGGGGCCCCGCCCCTCCCGCCGCCGGCGTGTGCGCGAAAGCCCACCGTGTCCCGGTCGGGGCCGCGGCCGCAAGGCGCTAAGTTGGTGCGGGTCATGCCTTACTCGCCACCCGAACCCGCCGAACCGGACCGGCTCCGCCTGTACGCCTACCTGTCGGCGCCCGAGCGCCGCACCTACCTGGCGATCATGCGCCTGTTCACCGGCACCCTCCTGGCCGACCTGGGCGCCGGCGACGTGGGCGCCGCCCTGGCCGCGGCCGAGCGCCGCGGCGAGGTCGACGAGGGCGAGTCCCGGCTGGAGACCGTGGTGGACCGGCTGGAGCAGCTGGCCCGCTGGGGCAACCTGGTGCCCGGCCGCCGCGAGCCCGCCGCCACCATCGCCGAGTTCACCCGCAGCCGGGTGCGCTACCAGGTCTCCAAGCTCGCCATGCGGGTGCAGCGCGACGTGGACGACCTGCTCACCGTCGCCGAGGGCGCCCGTGAGGTCTCCCGCGAGCTGCTCCCGGCCATCGAGAGCGGGCTGGCCGAGACCTCCCGCCTGCTGGACGAGGCGCTGGAGGCCGCGCCCGGGGGCCGGCCGGCCCCCCGCGCGCTGCGCGAGCGGCTCTCCCAACAGGTGACCACGCTGTTCCTGCAGCACGGCGAGTTCGCCGCGGCGGTGCGCGACTTCTACGCCTACCTCGGCTCGGTGATCGCGCGCTACGACCTCTCCCCCGAGGAGATGGCCGGCTTCAAGCACATGCTGCTGGAGTACGTCGACCTGATCGCCCGGGACGTGCTGCGCCACGCCGAGCCGGTCGCCGACCGGCTGGCCGCCCTCGACGGCCGCCGGGACGCGCTGCTGCGGGTGCTCGGCGGCGGCGCCGACCTGGTGGCCAACACCTCCGTGATGGGCCAGACCGAGCTGATGGAGCGCGCCCCGGGCCGCACCGCGGCCGACTGGGACGGCCTGGCCGGGTGGTTCGCGGGCCGCCCGGGCCGCCCCTCGGAGGCCGACGAGCTGCGCGAGGCCACCAGCAGGGCGATCAGCGCGCTGCTGGGCAACGTCAAGCGCGCCACCGGCGCGGGCGGGGTCGACCCGGGGCGCCGCCGCGACCTGCTGCGCCTGGCCGCCTGGTTCGACGGGGCCGCCCCCGCCGACGCCCACGACATGTACGCCGCCGCCTTCGGGCTGTCCTCGGCCCGCCACCTGGCGCTGGCCCCGGAGGAGGACGCCCCCTCCCCCGACCTGTCCTGGTCGGACGGCCAGGGGGTGCCGGTCGAGGTGAACGTGCGCAGCCGCGGCGAGCGCGCTCCCGGCGGGCAGATCCCCCGCCTGGGCGACGACCCGCTCGGCCGCGCCGCCCTGCTGGAGGAGGAGGCCCGGCGCAAGGAGCGGCGCGCGGCCGCGGTGGGCGAGCTCGCCTCCGCCTCGGGCGACCTGGCCGGTGCGCGGCTGTCGGCCGACGCCCTGGAACTGTTCTGCGAGCTGCTCACCCTGGCCGGCGCCTCCCGCGACGCGCCCGCCGAACAGGGCACCGCCGCCGACCCGGTGTCGGGGCTGACCCTGGTGCTGCGGCCCGGCGGCGGCGCGGCCCGGATCGGTTCGGTCTTCGGCACCCTGGAACTGCACGGCACCGATGTGGACCTGGCGGTGGCGGAGACGGCCGCGGCCGGGGGCGGGGCGGACCGGTGAGCCCGGCCGCACGCACCCCCCGGCCCCCGCGGACCGCACGGTCCGCCGCCCGGCCCGAGCGCTCGGCACTGGAGGGCCTGGACGCCATCGAGGCGGCCCAGGTGCGCCGGTGCGCCCGCGTGCTGCTGCGCCGCCCGCTGCTGCGCGCCGACGGCCCGGAGGGCGACGCCCTGCCCGCGGTGCGCCGCTACTCCGACCGGCTGCAGGCGCTCTTCGCCCACTACCTGGGNGGCCCCCCCCCCCCCCCGCCTGTACAAGACCGGCCGCACCCCTGACGGGATGCGCGGCGCGCACAAGGCCAACGGGGCCGCGTTCACCCCGCGGGCCTACGCCTACCTGTGCCTGGTGCTGGCCGAGCTGACCGGCGCGGGCGGCCAGGTGCTGCTGTCGGGGCTGGTCGACCAGGTGCGGGCGGCCGGCGCCGAGGCCGGGCTGGACCTGGGCGGGGGCATCGTGGACCGGCGGGCGCTGGTGGCGGCGCTGCGCCACCTGATCGATCTGGGGGTGCTGTCCGAGACCGACGGCAGCGTGGGCCCGTGGGCGGAGGACGCCGGGCGCGAGGCGCTGCTGACGGTGGACGTGGAGCTGCTGGGGCACCTGGTGGCGGCCCCGCTCGGGCGGCTGGAGGGGCCGGAGCAGCTGGCCGCCGGGGGCGCGCCCGGACCGGGCGACGACGTCCGGTACTCGGTGCGGCGCCGCCTGGTGGAGGACCCGGTGGTGCTCAACGGGGACCTGACCCCCGAGCAGCGGGACTGGATGCGCACCCGGCTGCGCCAGGAGTCGGAGCTGCTGGAGGAGCTGCTGGGCCTGCAGCTGGAGGTGCGCGCCGAGGGCGTCCTGGCGGTGGACCCGGAGGGGTACCTGAGCGACCTGCTCTACCCCGGCCACGGGACGCTGTCGCGCATCGCGCTGCTCACGGCGGACGCGGTGCTGCGCGGCGGCGACGGCGCCGACCGGGACGGCTCCGACGGGGACGGCGGCGGTGAGGACGGCGAAGCGCCGCCCGGCGGTCGGACCGCGGTCTCCTACCGCCGCCTGGAGGAGGTGGCCGCCGACATCGTGGCCCGCTACCCCAAGGCGTGGTCGAAGGAAGCCGTGCGGGACACCGCGCGGCTGGCCAGGTCGGTGGCCCAGACGCTGGTCCAGGCGGGGCTGGCACGCATCGGCACCGGTCCCGACGGCGCCGAGCGGGTCGAGCTGAGCCCGGCCGCCGCGCGCTACCGCCCCCGCCCCGACGGCCCCGAGGGCGACGGCGACGAGGACGGCCGGGACGGTGAGGATCGCCCCGCCCCGGCCGACCCCGGCGAGGGCCAGGAGTCCCTGTTCGCCGTGTCCGGGCCCGAGCCGTGAGGGGCGCCGTGATGCACGACGACCGCTCCCCGGCACCGCGGCCCCGCCCCCGCCGTCCGGAGGCCCCGGGCCGCCACGGCGCGGGCCGCCACGGCGTGGGCGGCCCCGGCAGCGGGGGCGGTCACCGGCCCCTCGCCTGCGGCACGCGAGCGGCCGTGCGCCGCGCGGTCCGTCTCCGGACCGCGGCCGCCCCCGACGACCGAGCCGCCCCGGCGGGCCGGGGCGCGGTGCCGCACCGCGCCCCGTGACGCCTCCCCCGACTCCCCTGTTCCCCCGCCCCCGATCGCACGCCCTTTCGGAAGCGACGACCGACGTGAGGACCGACAACGTGGAGAGCACCTCCGACCCCCGCAGCCGCTGGCGCCTGCACCGCGGCGGCGTCGTCAACATCTGGCAGTACCGGGACGAGGAGTTCGACCTGTCCGGCGGCCGGGTCATCTTCAAGGGGACCAACGGCTCGGGCAAGTCGCGCACGCTGGAGCTGCTGCTGCCGCTGTGCCTCGACGGCGACCTGCGCAACATGGGCTGCAAGGGATTCGACACGGTCAGCATGAGCCGCCTCATGCTCGACGACTACTCCGAGGGCACGGTGCGGCTCGGCTACG
Organism: Nocardiopsis halophila DSM 44494; assembly: GCF_000341245.1. Taxonomy (GTDB): domain Bacteria; phylum Actinomycetota; class Actinomycetes; order Streptosporangiales; family Streptosporangiaceae; genus Nocardiopsis_A; species Nocardiopsis_A halophila. Next base: position 8,551 of record NZ_ANAD01000207.1, on the reverse strand, counting down.
CCTGGGTGGAGCTGCGCCGGGTGCTCGACGACGGGGCCGAGGACTTCTGCACGGCCGGCATCGGCGTCAAGGCCTCCGCCTCCAGCAGGCAGATCACCGACTCCTACCGGTTCCTCACCCCGCTGCGGGTGAACAAGGACTTCGCGCTGCTGGAGCAGGACCGCCCGATCACCGCCGCGCGGCTGCGCGAGCACATCGGCGAGGACGCGGTGGTCCCCTCCCAGGAGGCGTTCCAGCAGCGGGTGGCCGAGACCGTCTACGGCATCAGCGGGGGCGGCCGCTACACCGACCTGCTGCACCTGCAGCGGACGCTGCGCAACCCCGACATCGGCCTGAAGGTCCTGCAGGGACAGCTGGAGCAGCTGCTCTCCGACGCACTGCCGCCGGTGGACCCGGACGTGATCGCGCGCACCGCCACCGGGCTGGACAACCTGGAGGGCGTGCGGCGCAACGTGGCGCGGCTGCGGCGCGCCGATTCCGCACTGCAGGAGTTCCTGGAGGGCTACCGGGGCTATGCGCGCGGGGTCCTGGCCGACCGCGAGGCGCGCCTGTCCAAGGCGGAGAAGGCGGCCGACCGCGCGCGCTCGACGCTGGAGCGGCGCCGCAAGGAGCGCGCGGACGCCGAGGCCGAGCACCGCCGCGCGGCCGACGAGCGCGACGCCCTCAACGCCCGCATGGACACCGTGCAGACCGACCTCGAGGCGCTGAAGTCGTCGGCCGCCTACGGCGCCCTGGGCGACCTGGAGGACAAGGAGGCCACGGTCGCCTCCCAGAAGCGGCACACCGAGGCCGCGCTGCGCACCGCCGAGGACCTGCGCGCCGCCGAAGAGCACTCCCTGGAGGCGGTGGAGCGCGCCGCCGCGCTGCCCGCGCGGGTCGGGCGGGAGGCGTCCTCGGCGGCCGCGGAGGCCCGCGGGGCCCTGCGCGAGCTGGGACTGGGACAAGTGATCGGGGCGCTGCCGGACCTGGAGCCGGCCGTGCGGCGCGGCGAGGAGGCGGCGCGGGTGCTGCGCTCGGCCGACCCGGCCGCGCGCCCTGAGGAGACGGTGCGGCCGACCGCCCCCGAGATCGGCACCGCTGCACTGGCCGAGGCGGCCGAGGCGGCGGCGGGTTCTCTGGAGGGGGCGGCCGGGGCCGCCGCCGACCGGGGCCGGCTGCTGGCCGGACTGCGCGCCGAGGCCGAGCGGCTGGCGGAGGCCGAGGCGGGGCTGGAGCGGCTGGGGGAGCGCGCCGAGGCCGCCGCCGAGGAGTCGGCCGCGGCCGACCGGCGGGCCCGCGAGGGCGAGGAGCGCCTGGCCGCGGCGGCCGAGCAGTGGAGCACGGCGGTGCGGAGCTGGCGGGAGGAGGCACTGCCCTCCGGCGACCGGCCCGGCGCCGACGAGCTGCCCCCGGCGCCCGACGGCGAGGAGGTGCTGCTCGACCCGGGCGCCTTCCGGGACGCGCACCGGGACGTGCGCGCCGCCCTGCAGCCGCGGGTGCGGGCGGTGCAGCGGTCGGTGCTCGCCGCCGAGCAGCGGCTGTCCGAGGCCGGGGCCGAGCGGACCCGGCTGGAGGGCGAGCTGGCCCGCCTGCGCGAGGCCGGCGAGGTCGGGCCGCCGGTGCCCCCCTACACCACCGCCGAGCGCGACCCGGCCCAGGGCGCCCCCTTCTCCCGGCTCGTGGACTTCGCCCCGCACCTGGAGGAGGACGAGCGCGCCGGCCTGGAGGCCGCGCTGCGCGCGTCCGGCCTGCTGGGGGCCTGGGTGCGGGCCGACGGCGGGGTCGGGGCCGGGGGCGACGAGACCTGGGCGGTGCCGTCGGGCCCGGCCGTGGGGCCGACCCTGGCCGATGTGCTGGTCCCGAGCACCGGCGGCGGGCCCGGCGACGGGGACGAGGTGGGCCGGGACGGGGACGGCGGGTCCGGCGACGGGCCGGGCGCGGTGCCCGATGAGGTGGTGCCCGAGGAGACGGTCCGCGCCCTGCTGCGGTCGGTCCCCCTGCTGGCCGGCGGCACCGGCGACGCGGACGGCATCGGCGGGCCGGCGGTCGCCGCCGACGGGACCTGGCGGGCCGGGGTGCTGGCCGGGCGGCACGGCAAGGAGCGGGCCGAGCACATCGGCGCCGGGGCGCGCGAGGCCGCACGGCGGCGCAGCACCGAGCAGGCCGAGGCCGCGCTGGCCGACCTGGCCGGGCGCGAGGAGGGCCTGCGCGCCTCCCTGGAGTCCGCCCAGCGCCTGGAGCAGGAGTGGAACGCCTGCCTGGAGGCCTTCCCCGACATCTCGCCCGTGCTGGCCGACCTGGCCGAGACCCGGCAGCGCCGCTCGGCCGCGGCGCGAGCCGCCTCCGAGGCCGAGACGGCCGAGGCCGAGCACGCCCGGGCGCGGGCCCGGCTGGAGGCCGAGCGCGCCGAGCACCGCCGCACCTGCGGCGACGCCGGGCTGCCCGAGGGCGCCGAGGCGCTGCGCGAGCTCGCCGACCGGGCGCAGGCCACCGCGGCGCTGCTGGAGCGCGCGTCCGGGCGACTGCGCGGGGACTACACCGACGCCCTGGGGGCGGTCGCGGCCGCCCTGGAGGACCACGCCCGCACCGCCGCCTCGCGCGCCCAGGCCGAGGAGGAGGCCGCCCGCACCCACCGGGCCTACGCCGAGGCGCACGGGGTGCTGGAGACGCTGCGCTCCTCGCTGGGGCGCGACGCCGAGGAGGTCAGCGCCCAGGTGCGGGCGCTCACCGAGGAGCGCACGCGGCTGCGCGACGAGGCCCCCAAGGCCCAGGCGGAGGTGGAGTCCCGGCTGCAGGCGCTCACCCAGGCCGAGGGGCGCACCGAGCAGGCCGAGGGCTCCCTGGAGGAGGCGCAGGCCGCGCAGGCCGACGCCGAGGACGCGCTCACCGACACCGCCGAGGTCCCGGGGGTGTGGGAGGCGGCCACCGGGCTGGTGGAGGTGCCCTTCGAGCGCGCCGAGCTGCGCACGGCGCTGCGCGGGGCGCTGGAGGAGGGCGGCCGGCCCGGGGACCCCGGGGCGCTGGAGCGCGACCTGATCGCGCGGGTGCAGGCGCTGCAGACGGCGCTGGCCGGGACCCACGACGTGCAGGCCGACCGCGACCGCGGGGTGCTGACGGTGGCCGTCAGCGATGAGGCGGGCAGCGCCCCGGCGGCCTCCACCGCCCGGCTCACCGCCGCCCGGCTGGCCGAGGCCGAGGACAACCTGACCGGCGGGGAGGAGCGGGTCTTCGAGGAGTTCCTGCTGGGCGACGTGGCCGAGGAGCTGCACCGGCAGATCCGCGCCGCCGAGTCGCTGACCCGGCGGATGAACACCGTGCTGGAGGGGGCGCACTCCAGCCAGGGGGTGCGGGTGGAGCTGGCCTGGGAGCCGGCCCCGCACCTGGACCCGGCCGAGCGGTCGGCGTTCGCGCTGGCCAAGAAGTCGGTGGCGGAGCGCTCGGAGGAGGAGAACGACCGGCTGCGGCGGGCGCTGATGGACCGGATCCGCGCCACCCGGGCCGAGGGGCGCAGCAGCGGGTACGCCGAGGTGCTGGGCGCGGCGCTGGACTACCGGGAGTGGTTCGCCTACCGGGTGCGCATCCACGACACCGGGCCCGACGGCAACCCGCGCGACCGGCGGGTGCGCCAGCTGTCGTCCGGGGAGACGCGTCTGGTGTCGTACGTGACGCTGTTCGCGGCCAGTGCCGCCTTCTACGACGCGCTCCGCAGCGAGCTGGACGGGCCGCTGCGGCTGGTGCTGCTGGACGAGGCCTTCGAGCGGCTGGACGACCCGACCATCGCCCGCCTGCTGGAGCTGCTGGTGGACCTGGACATGGACTGGGCGATCACCTGGCCCTCGGGCTACGGGGTCTCGCCCCGGATCGACCGGATGCACATCTACGACATCCTCAAGCGCAAGGGCGCCTGGGGTGTGGCCTGTGCACGGACGACGTGGAACGGCAGCGGCTTCGAGGCCTCCCCGGCGGCGTGAGGCCGGCTCGGGCCCGGCTCGGAGGGGCCGGGCGCGTCGGCCTCCGGCGGTCGGCGGGCCGCACGCGGGCCGCGGGGAAAGGCCGTCAACTCCCCCGCGGGCGGGATTATTCCTCCGCCCGCTTGTAGGAAGGGCTACAGGATCCGGGTAGGCGACCGGCTGATAGGTTCATGATCAGCGATTCGCAGATCGCTCCTGAGCCTTAAGAACAACCACGTGTCAGAGGAAAGGTGCGCACATGTCCGCGCCATACACGCTTCCTGAGCTGCCCTACGACTACGCGGCGCTGGAGCCGTGGATCTCCGGTCAGATCATGGAGCTCCACCACGACAAGCACCACGCGGCCTACGTCGCCGGTGCCAACACGGCGCTGGAGAAGCTGTCCGAGGCGCGCGAGAAGAACGACTTCGGCACCGTCAACATGCTGGAGAAGAACCTCGCGTTCAACCTCGCCGGCCACGTGAACCACACCGTCTTCTGGCCGAACCTGTCGCCGGACGGCGGCGACAAGCCCGAGGGCGAGCTGGGTGCGGCCATCGACGACCAGTTCGGGTCCTTCGACGCCTTCCGCGCCCACTTCGGCGCCGTGGCGACGGGCATCCAGGGCTCCGGGTGGGCCATCCTGGCCTGGGACATCCTCGGCCAGAAGCTCATCATCGAGCAGCTCTACGACCACCAGGGCAACCTGGCGGCCGGCTCCTACCCGATCCTTCTCCTGGACATGTGGGAGCACGCCTTCTACCTGCAGTACAAGAACGTCAAGGCGGACTACGTCAAGGCGTTCTGGAACGTCGTCAACTGGGCGGACGTGCAGCGCCGCTTCGAGGACGCGCGCAAGGTCGTGCTGGGCTAGCACACCTGCGGTACGAGAGGGGCGGAGCGCCGACGGGCGCCCCGCCCCTCTCGCGTGTCCGGGTCCGGCCAGGGCCGGGCTCCGGGAGGTGTGCCGGGGCGGGCGCCGGGTTCAGGCGGCGCTGCGCACCTCGGTCAGCGCCCGTACCGCCTCGACGGGGGAGCCGACCACGGGGCCGCCGGTGGCCTCCAGGCGCTCGCGGCTCATCATGCCGCTGGAGACCAGCAGGGCGTGCGCCCCAGCCTCGCGCGCGGCGCGGGCGTCGTCGTCGATATCACCGATGAGCACCACCGTGGCCGGGTCGATGCCCTGCTCGCCGAGGTGGTGGACGAGGTGCTGGGCCTTGGAGTCGTCGGCGGCGTCGAACTTGCGCCCGTCGACGCGGGTGAAGTGCCCGGACAGGCCGCGCTCGGCGACCAGGTCCACCACGTGGCCGTGGGAGGCCATGGACAGCAGCGACTGGCTGCCCCCGGCGGCGCCCCAGCCCACCAGCACGTCGGGGACGCCCGCGGCCAGCCCGCAGCCGGGCAGGTGCGCCCTGTAGTGCCGGTCGTACTCGGTGTTCAGCCAGGCCCACTCGCCCTCGTCGAGCGGGCGCCCCAGGTGGTCCTCGTAGCAGGCGAGGAGGGGGCGGCGGAAGACCGTCCTCCAGTAGTCGAGGTCCACCGGGGCGCGGCCGAAGGGCTCGCACACCCGGTTCAGGGCGGTGAGGTTGGCATGGTTGTCGTCCAGGAGCGTGCCGTTCCAGTCCCAGACGATGTGCCGGACTCCCGAGAGATGGTCGAATCTGTTCTCAGCCACCCACGCACTCTAAACGCCGGTGAGGACTCTGGACGCCGGGGTCGCCTTCCGGTGGGATGGGCAGGGTCCCTATCCCCCGATCCCCCACGAGGAACCCTGTGCACAAGCGAGAACCCCACAGCGGACCCGCACGCACCGCGCTCCGGACCGGAGCGCTCGCGGCGGCGGCGCTCATGGGGGCGGCCGCCCTGGCCGCCCCCGCCGCCGCCGACACCCCCGAGCCGGTGGTCGAGGACGGGCGCACCCAGCCCGTGTTCGACTACGCGGACGCGGTCTACCACGAGGTCGACATCGTCACCGAGGCCGACAGCGACCGCGACGGCGAGCCGGACACCGTCCGGATGCGCATCATGCGGCCCGCGGAGACCGACGAGGGGCTCCAGGTGCCCACCATCCTGGAGCCGAGCCCCTACTGGGCGGGCACGCACGAAGCGCAGATGTACGACGTGGACCTGGACGACGACAGCGCCGGCACGGTGCCGCGGGGGCGGCCCCGGGCCGGGTCGGCGCAGGACATGGCGCAGGCCGCGGCCGAGGGCCCGGAGGGGGCCGGCGCGGCGGCCGGCCCGTCAGCGGCGGGCGGGGCGGCGACCATGCCCAACTACTACGACAACTACTTCCTTCCGCGCGGGTACGCGGTCGCCCAGCTGGACAGCCTGGGCACCGGCGGGTCGACCGGGTGCCCCACCAGCGGCGGCGACAACGAGACGCAGGGCGTGAAGGCCGCGGTGGACTGGCTCAACGGCCGCACCGCCGGCCACGACCCGCAGACCGGCGAGGAGGTCTCGGCCGAGGACTGGTCCACCGGGGACGTGGCCATGACCGGCATCTCCTACAACGGCACGCTGCCGATCGCGGCGGCGAGCACCGGGGTGGAGGGCCTGCGCACGATCGTGCCGCAGGGCGCCATCTCCTCCTGGTACGAGTACTACCGCGACAACGGCGGCGTGGTCGCGCCCGGCGGCTACCAGGGCGAGGACGCCGACGTGCTGGCGAAGCTGGTCTACACCCGCGAGGACGACCAGGTGTGCGACCCGGTCATCGACGGGGTGACCGAGGGCCAGGACCGCGAGAGCGGCGACTACAACGACTGGTGGGACGAGCGGAACTACCGCGACGACGCCGGGGACTTCGAGGCCAGCGTCTTCCTGGCGCACGGGCTCAACGACTGGAACGTCAAGACCGACCAGGCGCTCCGGCTGTGGGAGTCCCTGGAGGACCAGGGCGTCGAGCGCAAGATGTGGCTGTACCAGGCGGGCCACATCAACCCGTTCAACCTGCGCATGGACGCCTGGCTGGACCAGCTGCACCGGTGGTTCGACCACGAGCTGTACGGCGTCGACAACGGGATCATGGACGAGCCACGGGTGGACGTGCAGAAGGCCGACACCGAGTGGGCGGCCCAGCGGGACTGGCCCGGTAAGGGCACCTTCCCGGTTCCGCTCGGGCTGCGGCCCGGGGGCGAGGACGGCGACGGCGGCCTCGGGCTCGGGCGGCACCACGGCAAGCCGGCCTGGGAGGGGTTCACCGACGAGGGGCGCACCACCGCGGCCGAGGACCTGGTGGCCGACCCGGCCACCGGCAAGGACGGGGCACTGGTGTACCGCACCGAGGAGCTGCCCGGGGACGTGCGGATGAGCGGCATTCCGAAGGTGACGGCGCGCGCGGCCATGGACGGCTCCTCGCCGTACCTGACGGCGCTGCTGGTGGACTACGGCACCGACACCCGGCCCACCGGGCAGGTGCGCTACGACACCGACGACCGCGTCTGCTACGGCGAGGGCGTGCCGGAGGACCCCGGCTGCACCTACCCGAGCTACAACGTCACCGAGGAGTCCGACTTCAAGATCGTCTCGCGGGGGTGGATCGACGCCCGCAACCGGTGGTCGGAGGAGCACCAGCGGCCGGTGGTGACCGATAAGCCCTACCGGTACACCTGGGAGCTGCAGGGCCAGGACTACGTGTTCAAGAAGGGGCACCGGATCGGCGTGGTCCTGGTGTCGACCGACTACGACTACACGCTGCGCTACCCGGCCGACACCGAGGTGCAGGTGGACACCAAGCGGACGTCCATCACCCTGCCGGTGTCCGTGGGCCGGCAGAGCCTGGCCTAGCGGGCCGGAGGCACGAGGGGGCGGCGCCCGGAAGGGCGCCGCCCCCTTCGTCGTCCGCGGCGTGCACGGGGCGCGCACGGGGCGCCGACCCCGGTTCCGCGCGGGCCGGGCGCTCAGGCGGGGGCCTCGGCCCCGCGTTCCCGCTTCCTCCGGCGCCGTCGGCGCCAGGCCCACACGCCGACGGCGGCGGTGGCGGGGACGACGACCAGGATGAGGATCGGGAGCACGATCGCCAGGAAGGAGGTGACCGCGCTGGCGACGTCCTCGATGACGCTCACGACCGGGCCGCCCGTGCCGGCGGTGACGGTGTTGAGGACCGGGCGGGAGACGGCCTTGAGGACGTGGAAGGCCAGCGCGATGACCGCCCCGGTGATGATCGGCCACCAGGAGCCGTCGCCGGCGTCCATGTCGGTGGTGAAGGACGAGGCGCCCGCACCGAACGTGATGCCGCCGGAGGTGGGACGGATCAGCGTCTGCACGACGTCGTTGACGCTGTCGACGGCGGGGACCTTGTCGGCGAGCACCTCGACGGCCAGCAGGACGCCGAGGACGACGAGGGTGGCGGGGTGCTCCAGCCACGCCCATGAGGGGGCCAGGTCGAACAGCGGGGTGAACCGGGACAGCAGCCCGGCGGCGAGCAGGGGGATGTAGGCGTTGAGCCCGGCGGAGGAGGCCAGGCCTGCGCCGGTGAGGAGTTCGAGCATCCGCAGACTTTCCGAGAGTTTCCCGTCACCCGCACACCACGGGGCATGCGTTCGTAGAGAGTACGGGACCCCGCCCGCCGCCAGACCACGAGCACGGCACGGTCGTGTCCGCTGGAGTGGTGGAACTGC
>NZ_ANAD01000206.1 GCF_000341245.1 Nocardiopsis halophila DSM 44494 | reverse complement strand
CCACCACGCCAGCGGACACGCCCCTGGGGCGCACTCATGAACGTAGGGGCGGCATGAACCTCTTCCAGGAAGTCTTCCAAGGCGTTCACGGCCTGTCCGCGCCACCGGCGACGGATCATCTGGCCGTCGTCGACGCGTGGCTCGGGGCTCTGCGTGCCGCAGGCGGCGTCTCCGCGACCCCCTGAGCGGATCACCTGCTCGTCTGAGCCACCGGAGCCGGCCGGTCTCGCAGGCGACGCGCCCGCGGACATGGCGGCGATCCACGAAGGCGGGGGGTCAGAGTCCTGGACGGGGCTTCAGCCCTGGTCCACACCCGGTCACTGCCAATAACCTTCGACTTCTGAGGCCGGGCGGACGCGGGCCTCGGGGGCCTCGTCTCCGTACTCCTCTTGGGCGCGGCGCTGGCGGAGCAGGTCCCAGCATTGGTCGAGTTCGGCGGCGACGCTCCGCATTCGGGCGCGCTCGTCGGGCGTCAGGCGGTGCTCGCTCTGCTCGCGCAGCGCCTTCTCCTCGCCGATCAGCTCGTTGACCCGGGAGAGGATGTCCTTCTCCGCCCGCTTTTCGTCGCTCATGAGCCAATGGTCGGCCGCCGGCTTCCGGACGGCAAGCCTGGCGACCGGCGTTTCCGCAGCTCGCCGCGGGAACAGTGAGGCGGAACAGGCCCCCGCGGCGACCCCACTGCTTCACATATACTATGTGAACTTAACATCGCTATTAACATTCAGGAGGCGACGTGGCGGATCCTTCGGCGCCGCTGTGGGTCGGCATCGACGTGGGCACCCAGGGCGTCCGGGCGGTGGCGGCGCTCGACGACGGCACGGTGGCCGGCCAGGGGGCGGCCCCGCTGCGCGGCACCCGCCGCGACGGCCGCCATGAGCAGGACCCCGAGCACTGGTGGGAGGCGGTGGGCGCGGCCTGCCGCACCGCGATGGAGCAGGCGGGCGCCCGGCGCCCGGTCGGGGGCGCGGCGCTGTGCGCCACCTCCGGCACCGTGCTCGCCGCGGACCGCGCCCTGCGCCCGCTCGGCCCGGCCCTGATGTACGACGACGGGCGCGCGGCCGCGGCCGCCGAGGACCTGATCGCCGCCGCGGGCGAGGAGGCCTGGCAGCGGGTCGGCGCCCGCCCCCAGCCTTCCTGGGCCTTCGCCCGGCTGGCCCTGCTCGGCCGCCGCGCCCTGCGGCCCGGCCGCGGCGACCTGCTGCTGCACCAGGCCGACTTCCTCACCGGGCGGCTGAACGGCGCCCCGACGGCCGCCGACACCAGCCACGCCCTCAAGTCGGGGGCCGACCCGATGGCGGCCGCTTGGCCGGACCCGGTGGTGGAGGCCATGGGGGTGCCCCCCGTCGCGCTCCCGGCGCTGACGGTGCCGGGACGCCCTGTCGGCACGGTGTGCGCCCGGGCGGCCGCGCACACCGCTCTTCCGCAGGGCACGCCCATCGTGGCGGGGATGACCGACGGGTGCGCGGCCCAGCTCGCCTCCGGGGCCTTGGAGCCGGGCCGGTGGAACGCGGTCCTGGGCACCACGCTGGTGCTCAAGGGCACCTCCGAGCAGCGGATCTCCGACGGCGCCAGCGGCGTCTACAGCCACCGCTCCCCCGACGGCAAGTGGTGGCCGGGCGGGGCCTCCAGCACCGGTGCGGGGGTCCTGGCCTCGGCGTTCCCGGGGACCGACCCGGCCTCCATGGACGCCGTCGCGGACCTGGACCGCCCCGCCTCGGCCGTCGTCTACCCGCTGGCGGGCCACGGCGAGCGGTTCCCGTTCGCCGCCCCGCAGGCGCGCGGATTCACCCTCGGTGCCCCGGCGGACGAGGCCGACCGGTACGCGGCCACCCTGCAGGGGGTGGCGTTCGTGGAGCGGCTGTGCTTCGAGCGGCTGGCGGAGCTGGGGGCCCCGGTGAGCGGCCCGGTGCGGGTGACCGGCGGTGCGGTGGCCGGCGCGCGGTGGACACAGCTGCGGGCGGACGTGCTCGGGCGGGCGCTGGAGGTGCCGGAGAACACGGCACCGGCGTTCGGCATGGCGCTGCTGGCTGCGTGCGGGGGCGGGCCGCCCGAGCGCGTCGCTGCGCGGATGGTGCGGATCCGCGCGACAGTGGAACCGCGCGCCGAGGTCGGCGAGCGGCTGGAAGGCGCGTACAGGCGGTTGGTCGAGGAGCTCGCGGAGCGCGGGTGGACGGACGCCCCGGCCGGGGCGGGAGCACGGAGGGGACTGCGGTGACGGAGCCGACGGAGCTGGTCGTGGTTCGGCACGGGGAGACGGTGTGGCACCGGGAGAACCGGTACGCCGGGTCGAGCGACGTGGCGCTGACGGAGAACGGCGTGCGGCAGGCCGAGGCGCTGGCGCGGTGGGCCGCGACGGCGGGGCTGAGCGCGATCGTCAGCTCGACGCTGAGCCGGGCCGCGGACACGGCCGCTCCGGCGGGCGAGGCCGCGGGGCTGGCGGTGGCGGCCGACCCGCGCCTGGTGGAACAGGACTTCGGCGACGGTGAAGGGCTCACCTCCCGGGAGATGCGCGAGCGGCTGGACGGGGCGCGGGAGCGCTTCGAGCTGGACCCGTTCCGCAACCCGCTGCCGGGTTCGGAGGACCCCGTGAAGGCGACCGAGCGCGGGGTGGCGGCCCTGGCCGACGCGGCCCGGGCACACCCGGGCGGGCGGGTCCTGGTGGTGGCGCACGGGACGCTGATCCGCCTGGTCCTGTGCCGGTTCCTGGGCATGGACGCGGGCCGGTACCGGAGGGCCTTCCCCAAGGTCGGAAACTGCCGCGGCGCACGCCTGCGGTGGGAGGAGGGCGAGGTGGGCCTCCTGGGCTTCAACGAGCCCATGGAGGCCTGACCGGAGGCCGGTGGGCCACGCGCGGTCCAGCAAGATCACCAACGACGGAGCAGCCGGGTGCCCCACGTCCGGGCTCCGGCCGGGCGGCGGGCTCCTACGGTGCAGGGAGGCGGACGGTTCCCCGGGGCCCTCCGGTCGGCCGCCAGGCCGCTCGCGGTCCCGGAAAAGCAGTGGCGACGGAGCAGCCGGTGCCCCGCTCACTGGCCCCGGCCGGACGGCGAGTTCTGGGTGGTCCGGGTGGCCGCGGGGCCTGCTCGCACGTGTCCGCGGGGCCCGATCGGGCACACCGGGCACCCCTGCGATCAGTCACCCCCTTTGACCTGCACTGATCCGGACCATCCGGGCGATGGGAGGGGGTGTCCGGGGCAGGGTGCGGGCCGAAAGGGCCCGGCGGGGCATCGTGAGTGGTGATATCGCCACCCAATGTGCAATCGCGTGGCAATATCACCACTCACGATGGGGTCCGCCCCTTTCGGCGGGCGGCTCCGGGTGGCGCGGCCCCCTGACCTGAGGCGCCTCGTCGCCACCGGCCCTCCGGGACCGCGAGCGGCCAGGCGGCCGACCGGTGGCACCGGGGAACCGCCCGCCTCCGTCGTCGCCGCCTTTTCCTTGACCGGCGACGGCCCGCTCCCCGGCCGGGGCCCAGAAGCGGGGCACCGGCTGCTCCGTCGCCGCCGCCTTTCCGGAACCGAGAGGGGCCAGGCGGCCGACAGGCAGCACCGGGGAACCGGCTCACCTTGTCGTCGCTGCCCATCTCCCCACACCCCGGCGGCCCGAGACCCGGGCAGAGGCCGTGAGCGGGGCACCGGCTGCTCCGTCGTCGATGATCTTGCTGGACCGCAAGAGGCCAGGCGGCTGCCCCGCGACCCCGGGGAACCACCCGGCTTGGTCGTCGCCGCCCATACCCCTGCACCGCAGGGGCCCGACACCCGGCCGACGTCCCTGAGCGGGGCACCGGCTGCTCCGTCGCCACCGGCCCTCCGGGACCGCGAGCGGCCAGGCGGCCGACAGGCAGCACCGGGGAACCGCCCCTCCCCCACACCCCGGATCTGACCTCGTCGGACCCCGGGTCGCCGACCGATGACCCGGCTCTACCACCGGCGGGGGTTGACGTGACCTGGACCATAACCGTATTAGTAGGATGCAATCACCACACATGATGTTAATTTCACATTCATTTTGATCGAACGGTGGCGGCGGATGGACATCGGCGTGGACGTGGGCACCTCCCTGACCAAGGCGGTGGCCTTCGACTCCCAGGGGCGCGAGGTCGACACCGCCTCCGTCCCCACGGCCCTGGAGCACCCGGCGCCCGGCCATGTCGAACAGGACGCCGAGGCGGTCGTCTCCTCGGTCGGCGCCGTCGTGCGGGCGCTCGCCTCGCGCCTGGCCGAGCCCGTGCGCCTGGTCGCCCTCACCGGGCAGGGCGACGGGCTCTGGCTGCTGGACCGCGACGGCCGCCCCGTCCGCCGGGCCATGTCCTGGATGGACGGCCGCGCTTCGGGAATCATCACCGAGTGGGAGCGCAGCGGCGCCGCCGCCGAGGTGTTCGCCGCCACAGGAGGCGCCCTGTTCCCCGGCGCCCAGGCCGCGCTGCTCGCCTGGGCCGACCGCGCCGAGCCCGGCTCCCTCGACCGCGCAGCCACCGCCGCCTACTGCAAGGACATGGTCTTCCAGCGCCTCACCGGCGTCCGCGCCACCGACCCCTCCGAGGCGTCGATGCCCTTCGGAGGCTCCTCCGAGGGCTACAGCGCCTCCGCCCTGCACGCGACCGGCCTGGAGCACCGCGCCGGCCTGCTCCCGCCGGTGCACGACGGCCCTCCCCTGGCCGCGCTCGACGCCGCCGGAGCGGCGCTGACCGGCCTGCCCCAGGGCACCCCGGTCTCCTCCGGCCCCTACGACCTGCCCGCCTGCGCCCGCGGCGCCGGGGTCACCCGTCCCGGCGACGGCCTGCTCATCGTCGGCACCACCCTCGCCTGCCAGGTGGCCCGCACCTCCGTCGAGACCACCGGCACCCGCGCCGGGATGTCCCTGGCCACCGGGGCCGGCGACTACCTGCGGGCGATGCCCGCCATGGTGGGCACGGCGAGCCTGGACTGGGCGCTGCGGCTGACCGGACGGCCGGTGGAGGACCTGGAGTCCCTGCTGGAGGGGTCGCCGCCGGGGGCGAACGGCCTGCGCGTGCTTCCCTACCTGGCCCCGTCGGGCGAGCGCGCCCCCTTCGTGTCCCCCTACGCGCGCGGGGAGCTCGACGGGCTCAGCCTCCACCACGGCCCCGCCGACGTCGTCCGCGCGGTGTGCGAGGGGATCGCCTACGCTGCGCGGCACTGCCTGGAGGCCGCCGGGCTGCAGGGGCGGCTCACCCTGTGCGGCGGGGGCGCCCGCAGCCGCGCGTGGGTCGGGGTGTTCTCCGCCGTGCTCGGCCGCCCCGTCGCCCTGGCGCCGGGGGCCCAGGCCGGCGCGCGCGGCGCGGTCCTGGCTGGCCTGCGCGTCCTGGGTGAGGAGGCCGACGAGGCCGCGTGGACCGGCGCCCCCGTGTCGGCCGAACCCCCGCGGGAGCTGGTCGAGGCCTACGACGAGGGGTTCCGCCGCTACCTGGCCCGCCTTGCGGCCTCCCGCCCCCTCTGGGAGGCGGACGCGGCGGCCCCGGCCCCCGCGGGAGGCGCCCTCAGGCCGGCCTGAACGCTGCCGCCCGGAGGGGGACCCCCGGCCCGCCCCCTCGACGGCGGGGCGGCAGGGCCTCCCCCACCGGATCGGACGGCCGTACGGCGCGGACCTCCCGGGCCGTTCCTCCCCGTGTTCGCCGGTATGTCCCCCCGGTCGGCGCGCCATAGGGTTGCCCCGCGAGGAATGCCGGTGAACCATGCCAGGTTGGATACCGCGAGGGGGTATATTGATGGACGCAGACTCTGACGAGCAGGGGAGCACCCGGATGGCGACCTACGGCTACCACGATGACAAGCAGAGCCACATCAACCGGCTGCGCCGGATCGAGGGCCAGGTCCGCGGGTTGCAGCGCATGGTCGAGGACGACAACTACTGCATCGACATCCTGACCCAGACCGCCGCGGTCAACAAGGCGCTGCGGTCCTTCGCCCTGTCGATGCTGGACGAGCACCTCAAGCACTGTGTCGGGCACGCCGTGGCCAACGGCGGCGAGGAGGCCGACGAGAAGGTGCGCGAGGCGTCCGAGGCCATCGCCCGCCTGGTGCGCTCCTGACCGTCCCCGGAGCGAACGGAAAGTGAGGCCCCCAATGGCCGGCACCACCATCACGGTCAGCGGAATGACCTGCCAGCACTGCGTCAGCTCGGTCAAGGAGGAGGTCGGCGAGATCGCCGGCGTGACCTCGGTCGAGGTCGACCTCGGCAGCGGCCGCGTCGACATCACCAGTGACGAGCCCATCCCCGCCGACCGCCTCGCGGCCGCCATCGACGAGGCCGGGTACACCGTCACCGGCTGACCCGGCGCCGCACCGCCACCGACGAGCGCGCCCGAACCCCGCGGGGTTCGGGCGCGCTCGCGTCCCCGTCCCACCGGCGGCCCCGCGGACGGCCGCCCGTTCCTCTCGGGATCCGCCGCGGCTCCGGACGGCGCGGACGCGCCATCGGCGGAGGGCCCCGGAGCCTGCGCCGCCCGGTGTTCCGCACGCCGCGCCCGGCCTGCGGGCGGGGCGCTTCCGCGGCCCGTCGGTGCGCACGAGTCCGCGCCGGCCGGACCCCGAGCCGTCGGGGCCCGAGCCCGCCGCCGCCCGGCGGAAGGACGCTAATCCCCGCCGGTCTCCTTCAGGCGCTTGGCCTCCGCCTTGGCCGTGTCGCGGTCCAGGTAGTGGTCGCCCTCGATGTCCACGAACGCCGTCGGCTTACCGTGGTGGAAGCCCAGGCGCGCGACCTCGCCCCCGAGCATCGCGTCGATCACCCAGTTCGCCAGCACGCGTGCCCGCGACGGCGCGGACGGAACCGCAGCCAGGTGGTAGGCGCGCGTCACCCCGAGCGCGGGCAGCCCGCTCAGCTCGTACCCCAGCGGCCGGGCCAGCGCGTCCTTGCCGCTCAGGTCGACCACCAGCCCCAGGTCCTTGTGCACGAACGGCGCGAGCGGCCGCCCCAGCAGGGACGCGACCACGTTGTCGGCCACCACCGTGCCCTGCCGCTGGGCGAACTGCGCCGTGGGCGGGCAGTAGCCGCCCTCGTCCTTGACCAGGTCCGGCACGGCGGCGGCGTCGCCCAGCGCGAACACGCCGTCCAGGCTCTCGGCCGCCATGTCCGCGCCCACCACGAGCCGCCCCCGGTCGGTCTCCCCGTCGAGGGTGGCCATCAGCGGGCTGGGCGTGGTGCCCGCGGTCCAGATCAGCGTGCGGCAGGGCAGCACCCGGCCGTCGGTGAGCGTGACCCGGTTCTCGGTGACCTCCTTGACCGAGACCCCCAGCTTGACCTCGATGCCCAGGCCGCGCAGCAGGTCCAGGGCCTCGTCGCCGAGCTTGGTGCCCAGCTCGGGCAGGATGTGGGGGGCGATGTCCACCAGGTGCCAGCTGATCAGCGAGCGCAGCTCGGGGTAGCGGCGTGCCATGTCCTCGGTGAGGCGCTCCAGGGACGCGGCGGTCTCCACGCCGGTGTAGCCGCCGCCGACGACGATGAACCGGCAGCGCTCCTCGCGCTCGACCGGGTCGTCGCTGGCATTGGCCAGCTCCAGCTGGGCCAGCACGTGGTCGCGCAGCACCACGGCCTCGGCCAGGTTCTTGTTGCCGAAGGCGTGCTCGCGCAGGCCGGCGATGTCGAAGGCCCGGGTCAGGCTCCCCGGCGCCAGGACCAGGCGGTCGTAGCGCTCGTGGGTCATCTCGCCGTTGATCTTCTCGACCACGACGGTCCGGGCGTCGGTGTCCACGCCCATGGCGGTACCGGGCACCATGCGGGTCCGGCGCAGCACGCGGTTGAGCGAGACCGCGATCGACTGGGGCGTGAGCAGCCCGGAGGCGACCTGCGGCAGCAGCGGGCTGTAGAGCATGTAGTCGTTGGGCGCGATGAGCACGATCTCGGCGGCCGCCCGCGGGATGCGCCGCTCCAGCCGACGCAGCGCGTGCAGCCCCGCGAACCCCGCACCGATGACCACGATCCTGGGACGTGCCATTGTCGAACCACTCCCCCTTCGACGGACCCGCTGCCCGGGCGTCCCCGTGCCGAAACTAACCCCTCGCCGCGCCCGCGCGGCGGCCAACGCGCCCGGTCGGCGCACCTTTTGGCGGGGGTTTGCGCCGGTCCGCATTCCGATACCAGAGGTTCAGCCGCCCATGACCCTGCGATGATCACACATGGTTACGATTTGATATCGGAATGTGATCGTCGGGCCCCGTTCCCGCCGATCACCCGGATCGACCGACCCGAGATAGGGGAGATCATGAAGCGTGTCAGCAAGGCGGCGGCCGTCGCCCTGATGACCGGTGGCCTGGTGTGCGCGGGCGCGACCGCCGCCACGGCGGAGGAGAAGCCCGCGGTTCCCGAAGCCGACCTGATCGCGAACATCACCGCGGTGTGCGAGGCGGCCTCAGAGCTGGACGCCGGCGAGGCCGCCGAAGGCACGCCCGTGGAGGACGTCGAGGGCGCCGCCGAGGGTGCCGCCGACACTGCCACCGACGCCGCAGGCGAGGCGGGTGAGGCGGCCGAGGCGGGCGAGTCCGTGGACACCGAGGCCGCCACCGGTGCCGCCGACGACGCGCAGGCCGAGCTGAACGCGGCCGTCAAGAAGCTGTGCGAAACCGCGGAGGGCGTCGACCTCGATGCCCTTGGCGACGCCCTGGGCACCGTCGAGGGCGCGACCGGGGGTGTGGACACGGGCGCGGTGGACGGCGTCACCGAAGGTGTGGACACCGGCGCCGTCGATGGCGTGACGGGCGGCCTCGGGCTGAACTAGCGCCGACTCGGTCAGGGGCCCGATGGGCCCCTGACCGGGGACCGCGGTTCGCGAGGCCGTCCGAGAACGGCGCAGCGGGTGCCCCGCTCACGGCTTCTCGCCGAACGCCGGGTCGGCGCCGGTCGTGGAAGAGGGCGACGACGGCGCAGCCAGCGCCCCGCTCCGGGCCGATCGCCGACAAACAGGCCACCGGGGTGCCAGGTGGAAGGCGGCGACGACAAAGGGCCGCGGCCCTTGCGGTAG